>DYET01000049.1 GCA_020725625.1 Desulfovirgula sp.
CCCTTTGGCAGCCAGGTAACGCCCGTAATCGAAATTGCTGATGTCGGTAATGCCGAATTTGGCCACCAGGACGTCCGGAGAGAATTTTCGGGCCAGATGATCTCTGAAACCAGCCATGGTATCCCCGGAAAAATTGCCCCCGTAAAAGACACTTACCGCCGGCCCCTGCAGTCCGTCGATCAGGATGCCATCGGCGCCGCCCTCGATGTGCTCCCTGACCATGGTCTCGAGGTAGCTTTGCCAGGCGGGGCTGTTATGGTCCATGTAGGCGGACCTTATTTTATCGCTGCCTAAGTCAAAATAGACGATAGAACCGTCGTTTCTCCGGCAGGCTCCCGCCTCGATGAGCGCTGGGTCAAGTCCCTTCCAGCCTCCCTCGCTGAGCCACTGGCTGCCTTGGTCACTGGGGAGGTTGGAGAGCACCCGGTAACCAGCCCCATGGAGCTGCCGGACGTAGGCTTCATCTTCAGGATTGCGGCCCCAGAAGAACACCGACCAGGCCGTACCAGTGGCGCCCACCTCTTTCAGATAGTCGAGTGGTGGTTGATCAAAAACCCAGAGGCTGTACGGGTTGGCCCAGTCCGCCCTCGAGATGACAACGGTGTGCGTACGGGGTTCCCAATCCACCTTGTACCCGAATGCCTCGGCCACAAACCTTGCCGGCAGGTAGGTTCGGCCCTCCTTCACCACGGGGGCCACCGGGATGGGCTTTTCTTCGCCATTCACCACCACGACGGGCCTGCCTATGAAAAGCTCCACCCTCTTGCCAGGAAACGTAAGAGTCACACGCTGCAGGGTACCCTCCCATTCCACCAGAGCACCCATAGGCTCAGCCAGATATCTAACCGGAACATAGGTCCGGTCTTCTTTGACGAACGGCGAAGCATCCATGAGCCGCTCTCCACCGTTAACGAAATACCGCCTCTCCCCGATGGTGAACCTGATTTCCATCGCCTGCGTCGGCAGGGTGTCAGCCAGAACCGGCTCCGGGCCAGCCAACGCAGAAAAAAGGCCTACCCAGCACGCCAGGCCCCCAATCAGCAGCCACCGCACAATTGAACTCTTCCGGCTCACTCCGTCCCACCTCCGCCACACCGGGCTGATCCCCCGGGCACCGTTCTCCGGATGATTCATGACGATAATAGCCCGCCACCCAAAGCTTCCGGCGATGGGGACGGCAGCGAGCCCTGAAAAGCCGATCACCCTAACAGTATGCTGGCTGCACCGATTAAGCCCAGCCACCTGGCACCCGTTTCCTTCGCGGACACAAACCGTAAATCCTTCCGGGCCACGACCTTGACCTGGAGGTCCCACCCCACACTCGCTGTACAAGTTTCGGTAGACCAGCCCGTGCCTTTGCTCAAACCGGCTCACTGCTCTGCCCCACAAAGCCACCCCTCCCAATCCTCCCAACAAGAGCAGCGACGCACCCGAACCGCCCAGCCAGAATGGGTCGGCACAGCAAGCAAGACCACGTCGCCGTACGGGCTCAGCATGGTCCAGACAGTTCGGCCGGGTGCGACCCCTGTAAGTCCTGCACGACCCCAGGTGGCCGGTGTCAGCGCCCACTGCCCGGCCCCATCGC
>DYET01000050.1 GCA_020725625.1 Desulfovirgula sp.
AAAGGGAGAAATAGTGATTACCCACCTGCAGCGGGAGGCTATGCCCCTGGTGCGTTTCCGTACGGGGGACCTTTCCATGATCGATCACAGGCCCTGCGGCTGCGGGCGCAGCGTTTCTTTGCCCCACGGCATACTGGGGCGGACGGACCAGATGGTCAAGGTCAAGGGAGTGAAGTTATACCCCTCGCAGGTGGCCGCCGTGGCCAAACAGCTGCCCGGGCTGACCGGAAAAAACCTGATCAGGATAAAGCATTCCGGCGGCGCGGACCACCTGAGCATAATCCTTGAGGGCACACCGGATGCGGACCTCGGCCTGGCCCGGGACAAGTTGAAAACGGCGCTGATTATCGCGCCAAATGAAATCCAGGTGGTTGATTCCCTTTCCCAGACGGGGGTTATTGATGAAAGAAGCTTTAAAAAATAAATCTTTGCTGTGAATTGGTTTTTCAGTAATCAAAAACGGAGGGTTATTTTAATGGATTTTACCATTCCGGAAGAAATGATTTTAATGAAGAAATCAGTGCGTGAATTTGTCGAGGAGCAGGTAGACCCCATAGCCCCGGAAATAGAGGAGAAGGACGAAATACCGGCCTGGCTTCTTGACAAGGCCAAGGAAATGGGACTCTTCGGCCTGAGCATCCCTGAGGAATACGGCGGCGCCGGGCTGAATATGCTGGGCAAGTGCTTGATCTTTGAGGAGTTGGGCCGCACCCATGGTGGTTTTACGACGGTTTTGGGTGCTCACAACGGAATTGGTACGGTAGGCATTGTCAACCTGGGGACCCCGGAACAAAAGCGGAGGTACCTGCCTTCCATGGCCAGCGGGGAAAAAATAGGGGCCTTCGCCCTTACCGAGCCCAACGCCGGGTCCGACGCGGCCAACCTCAGGACAACGGCGGTGAAAAAAGGTGACCGGTACGTTCTAAACGGCACCAAGCACTTTATTACCAATTCGGTCATCGGGCAGGTATTTACCGTCATGGCGGTAACGGACAAGTCAAAAGGGGCAAGGGGCATTACCTCCTTTATCGTGGAAAAGAGCTTTCCCGGGTTCAACGTGGGCACGGTGGAGAAAAAAATGGGACTGCGGGGGGCGCACACGGCGGAGCTGATTTTCGAGGACTGCGAGGTTCCGGAGGAAAACGTCCTAGGGAAGGAGGGCGAGGGGTTTATCAACGCCCTTAAGATACTGACCAACGGCCGGGTGGGAATAGCCGCCCGCAACCTGGGCGCCTGCGGGAAGCTGCTGGACCTGTCCATAGATTACGCCAAGCAGCGGATTCAGTTCGGCCGGCCCATCGCCGAGTTTCAGGCCATCCAGCACATGCTGGCCGAGATGGCCATGGAAACCGAGGTTGCCCGGAGCATGGTCTACCGGGTGGCCTGGATGGTGGACCAGAACATGCCGGTGATAAAAGAAGCGGCCATGGTCAAGCTCTTTGCCTCGGAGACCTTCGGGCGGGTGGTTGATAAGGCCCTCCAGATTCACGGCGGTATGGGCTATATGAGGGAGTTTCCAATCGAGCGCTTTTACCGCGACGCCCGCATCAACAGGATCTTTGAGGGGACCTCGGAAATTCAGAAAAATATCATCGCCAGCAGTTTGTTGAAGTAAAAGCCTGGCATTTTATAAAGAAAAGGGAGTGTGTTGTCTTGGTAGGGATTACATCATTTGGCGCCTACATACCGCTCTTCAGGCTGGGGGAAGGCACCGCGGGGTGGCGCGCCGGGGTTGAAAAAGCCATCGCCAGCTTTGACGAGGACAGCATTACCATGGCCGCCGCCGCCGCTATAGACTGCCTGCAGGGCAAAGACCGGAAGGCGGTTGACGGCCTGTACTTTGCCACCACCACCGCCCCTTACCTGGAAAAGCAGGGGGCGGCTGTAATCGCCGAGGCCGTGGACCTGCGCACGGACATTTTGACGGGTGATTTCGGCAATTCCTTGCGGGCCGGGACCACCGCCCTGAGGAGCGCCCTGGACGCGGTCAAAGCGGGATCGGCCGGACAGGTGCTGGTAACCGCCGCCGACCTGCGGGTTCCCCAGCCCCGGTCGGAATTTGAGCCGGTTTTCGGCGACGGGGCCGCTGCCGTAGTGGTGGGCACTGAAAATGTGATCGCCGAAATCGAGGCCAGCTACTCCTTGGCCCATGAAATACTTGATCTCTGGAGACCGGCGGGGGAGCTTTTCAACCGTTCTTCGGAAGATCGCTTTGCCACCGACGAGGGGTATTCAAACGTCCTGCCCAGGGCTGTAAAGGGGCTGCTTGAAAAATGCGGCCTCGGCCCGGGGGATTTCGCCAGGGCGGTCTTTTACGGTCCGGACGCCAGGAAGCACCGGTCGATGGCCGCCCGGCTGGGTTTTGACGCCAAAACCCAGGTGCAGGACCCGCTCTACAACAAAATAGGCAACACCGGGGCGGCCGCCGTTTTCATGACCCTGGCGTCAGCCCTGGAGGAGGCCAGGCCGGGAGACAGGATACTTGTGGCCAGCTACGGCGACGGGGCGGACGCCTTTGTTTTAAAGGTCACCGCGGAGATAGAAAACCTGCCGCCCAGAAGGGGAGTAAAGGGTTACCTGAAGTCCAAAAGGATGCTGGACGATTACCTGACCTATGTCAAATGGAGGGGCCTAATAGACATGGCCCCCCCGGTGCGGCGGCCGCCCCTGGATCCCCCATCGCCGGCTGCCATCTTCCGGGAGCGGGACCAGAACATCCGCCTGTACGGGGTGCAGTGCAACCGCTGCGGCTGCCGGCAGTACCCTCCCCAGAGGGTGTGCACCAAGTGCCACACCAGAGACGACTTTACGCCGGTCAGATTCTCGGACAAGAGGGCCACGCTGTTCACGTATTCAATGGACTCCCTGGGGCCCACCCCGGACCCCCCGCTGATCGTCTGTTTCATCGATTTCGAAGGCGGGGGAAGGATGGCCTGCACCATGACGGACCGCGCCGTTGAAGAGGTAAGGGTGGGCATGCCCCTGGAGATGAGCTTCAGGAAACTGTACACCGTGGCCGGCATTCACAATTATTACTGGAAATGCGTTCCGGTCAGGGATTAGAAAGGAGGAAGGCTGATGACAGGGATAAAAGACAGGGTTGCGGTGGTCGGCATGGGCTGCACCAGGTTTGGCGAACACTGGGACAAAAGCGCCGAGGATTTGATGGTGGAGGCCGCCTATGAGGCCTGCGAGGACGCCGGTATTGACCCCGGGGACATACAGGCGGCCTGGCTGGGCTTTAATTACTCTCTCGGCACCGCCCGGGGGACCATGCTTTCCCACGCCTTAAAGCTCGAATACATCCCCGTCACCAGGGTGGAAAACGCCTGCTGCACCGCCACTGACGCCTTCAGGAACGCCTGTTACGCCGTGGCTGCGGGAATTTACGAACTGGTGCTGGTTCTGGGGGTGGAAAAATTGAAGGATGCCGGCGTTTCCGGGCTGCCGGTTTCCTATGCGCCAATGTGGGGGTCCCGGGTCGAGCCGCCGGCCCCGGCGCCGGTGCAGTTTGCACTGGCCGCCACCAGGTACTTCCATCATTACGGTCTAAGCTATGAAGAGGGCAAAAGGACACTGGCCAAGATAGCTGTGAAAAATCACCGCAACGGATCCCTCAACCCCAAGGCCCACTTTCAAAAGGAAATATCCCTGGAGCAGGCGGTAAAAGCCCCCATCATCGCCTCCCCCCTGGGGCTGTTTGACTGCTGCGGGGTCAGCGACGGGGCGGCGGCGGCCATCATCACCACCCCCGAAAGGGCCAGAAAGATCCGGGACGATTATATCCTGGTCAAGGGGCTTGGCCTGAGCTGCGGGGCCAGGCAAGCCGTTCTCCAGGACGACTACGACATGGTCCATTTCGAGGAGACGGTTGCCGCCGCACGCACCGCCTACCAGGAGGCGGGCATCAAAAATCCGCGGGAAGAAGTGGACCTGGCCATTGTTCACGACTGTTTCACCATTACCGAGCTGTTGATTTACGAAGACCTGGGCTTCAGCCCCCGGGGCGGGGCCAAGGAGGACATAGACGCCGGCTTCTTCACCCTGGAAGGGGGGCTGCCGGTGAATACCGACGGCGGCCTGAAGTGTTTCGGCCACCCGGTTGGGGCCAGCGGCCTGCGCATGATTTACGAGGTTTACAAGCAGATTCAGGGAAAAGCCGGGGCGCGCCAGGTCAAGAAGGCGGATATCGGGCTTACCCACAATCTGGGCGGCTGGCCGGGACATTTCACCTGCGCTGTGGCCATATTCGGCCGCAGGGATTAGAACCGGGGGATAGATTGCTGCTCACAGAGTAGACGATACTGTTTTTGAGGTAAAGGGGTGCAGGAACTGCTAAACAAATTTTGGCCTTTTATCAATTGACTGACGGAGATGATTATGTTGGCAGGCGATACCGGCGGACTTGTTTTTAACATACAGAGGTTTTCGCTTCACGACGGGCCCGGCATAAGAACACTGGTTTTTCTGAAGGGCTGCCCGCTGCGGTGTATCTGGTGCTGCAACCCGGAAGGCCAGCTGGGCCGGCAGGAGATAATTTACGACCGCAAGAGTTGCATCGGCTGCGGGGCGTGCCTTAAGGCCTGCGCTGCGGGGGCCATAACCTTCAACCGGGAAAGCGGCTTTTTCATCAACAGGGCCTACTGCAACACCTGCTCTGCGTGCGTCCGGGTGTGCCCCGCCGGCGCCAAGTCGCTGTGCGGCCAGCGTAAGACCGTGGATGAGATAATTAGCGTTGTAACCAGGGATGCCGCCTTTTTCAGGCATTCCGGCGGGGGGGTAACCCTTGGAGGCGGGGAGGTTCTTTTTCAGCCCGGCTTCGCCCTTGAGCTATTAAAAAGGTGCAGGCGGCTGGGGCTGAACACGGCCGTTGAAACCTCGGGGCATGGAGGGTGGAAGTGGTTAAAAGAAATAGCCACCCACTGCCACACGGTGTTTTTTGACCTGAAGGCCCTCGACCCGGGCAGGCACCTTAGCCTTACCGGGGCCGGCAATGAACTGATTCTGTCAAATTTACAGGCCCTGGACCAACTGGCCGGGCCCGGCGGACCGGAAGGCCCCAGGCTGGTGATCAGGCTGACAGTTGTGCCGGAACTGAACCTGGATCCGGAATCCTTAAAAAGCATCTGCGCCTTTATCAAGTCGAGGCTTAAGAACGTGGCCGGGGTGGAATTGCTGCCGTTTCACAACCTGGGTGAGCACAAGTATGACCAACTGGGCAGGCCCTACCTGCTAAAGGGCCACCCCAATGTGAGGGAGGATCAGGTGAGGCCCCTAAAGGATATCGTGGAACAGGCGGGGCTTGCCCTGTGAGGCCGGCCGGCCCGCCTGCTTCCGTTCCGGGGGCCCCCGGGCAGACCCATTTTTCCGGAGGTGATGATTATGAATCCAACCAAACGGGTCAGCAGGCTCAGAGACGCCTTCTTCACATACAGGCCCAACGTCTGCATTGAAAGGGCAAGGATTTACACCGATTTTTACCACCTCTCCGGGGAGGCGCCGGAGGAGCCGCTGATTGTTAGAAAGGCCCTGGCCTTTGCCAGGCTGCTCCGGGAGCGGAGCATCTACATTGAAGAGGGTCAGCTTCTGGCCGGCTCCCTGGCCTCCAAGCCGAGGGGCTTTCCCCTGTTCCCGGAAAGCATGGGTGATGATTTTACCGAGGAGCTTCGCAAAATAAGCACCAGGCCCCTGGACCAGTTCGACTTCGACAAAAAGGATGAAGAAGAGCTGCTCAATGTGCTGCTCCCTCTCTGGCGCGGCCATTCGCTTAGGGAACTGGTCTACAGAGGTATGAAGCCCGAGGAGAAAAGCCTTTTCCTGATGGACCAGGAAAGGGATTTGGTCAGGGGCACCAATATATTCACCCTGGATGTGCCTCTGTACGGCCCCGGAGGGCATATCACCCCGGACTTCCAGACCGTTCTAAAAATAGGCTTCCAGGGGATTAAGTCCAGGGCACTGGAAAGAATGAAGCAGGCCGAAGAGGAAGGGGATAAGAAGGCCCTGGACTTCCTGCGGGCGGCGTCAATCTGCTGCGACGCCATGACCGGTTTCGGCCGGAGGTACGCAGCCCTGGCCAGGGAACTGGCCGGGAAGGAAACCGACGGGGAGCGGCGCCTGGATCTCCTGTCCATAGCGGCGGCCTGCGATCAGGTCCCCGGGCTGCCGGCCAGGACTTTCCAGGAGGCCCTCCAGTCAGTGTGGCTGACCTATGCGGGAATGCTGCAGGAAGCTTACCAGCGCTGTTACGGGGCGGGCAGAATGGACCAGTACCTGTACCCTTACTATAAAAATGATTTGGAAGAGGGCCACCTGACGCCTGTAAAGGCCCAGGAGCTGCTTGACTGCCTGTGGCTGAAGTTCGCCGAAACCAACTACATCAACTCGGAGTACTATTCCTACGTGGCCTCCGGCTTTCCCTCCCAGCAGCAGATTTGTGTGGGCGGCCAGACCCCCGACGGGAAGGATGCCACCAATGAATTGACCTACATGTGCATTCAGGCCACCATGAACACCCGCCTCCACCAGCCCAGCCTGGCGGTCCGCTTCTGGGAGGGTTCGCCGGATGACCTGGTCAGGAAGGCCTGCGAACTGGCCCGAATGGCCACGGGCCACCCCTCGTTTTTCAACGACCGGCGGGTGGTGCCGGCCCTTACGGCCAAGGGTTTGACCCTTGAGGACGCCCGGGATTATTCCAGTGTGGGCTGTGCCGGCGTGCAGCCCACCAGGAAGGATAAAGGGTCCCACAATTCGGGCTACCTCAGTTTTGCCGCCGCCCTGGAATTTGCCCTGACCAACGGCTGGTGGCGCCACGGCCGGCGCAGGATGGGGCTGGAGACCGGGGACCCCCGGAATTTCAGGAGTTTTGAAGATCTTCTGGAGGCCTTCACCAGGCAGCTCGGCTTCCTTATGGACGTCTATCACCGGGCCAGCGTCAAGGTGGAGCAGATTCACCGGGAAGTTCTGCCCACGCCCTACCTCTCCTGCTTTGTGCAGGACTGCATCGCCAGGGGTAGGGACCGGACCGACGGCGGGGCCGTCTATAATTTCGGCATGAGCCCCAGGGCGGTAGGGTTTGCGGATGTGGCCGACTCGCTGGTGGCTGTTAAAAAGCTGGTTTTCGAAGAGGGCGTGGTGGACATGAACGACCTGCTGCTGGCCCTGGAGGCCAATTTTGAAGGCTGGGAAAGCCTGCGGCAGCTTCTGCGAACCCGCCCTCCGAAATACGGCAACGACGACCACTATGCGGATGCAGTGGCTGAGCAGGTGGTCAAGATCTATGTTGAAGAGTCAAACAAACACCGGAGCCTGTTTGGCGGCCATTTTCACCCGGGCTTCAGTTCGGTCTCCTCGAATGTTCCCTACGGCAGGGTAATCGGTGCCCTGCCCAACGGGAGGCTGGCCGGAACGCCGCTGGCCGACGGCATTTCTCCTAGCCACTATGTCGATAAGGAAGGGCCCACGGCGGTGGCCCTGTCCTGCGGCCGGCTTGACCATGAGGGTATGAGCGGGGGATCCATTCTGAACATTAAATTCACCCCGGAGGTTCTGGCCGGGGACGGGGGCCTGCAGCGGTTCACCGCCTATGTAAAGGGCTTGATGGAGGTTGGGGTCTGGCACGTTCAGTTTAACGTGGCGGATACCGCCGTACTCCGGGACGCCCAGGCCCACCCGGAAAAATATGCCGACCTGCTGGTGCGGGTGGCCGGCTACAGCGCCTTTTTCACTTCTTTGAGTGAGCAGCTGCAAAATGACGTTATTGAACGGACCGAGCATTATCTGTAAAAGCGCCCGGGAATGAATCAAAGGGGAGATGGTTGTCTATGCAATACGAAGAGCTGATCGATTTTGGCTTGACCGACGAACAGAAAATGGTCAGAAAGGCCGCCAGGGCGTTCGCGGAAAAAGAGATCCTTCCGGTTATCGACCGTTATGAAAAGGAAGGCCGCTTTCCCCGGGAGATCGTGGAAAAAGTGGCCAAACTGGGGTACCTGGGGGTGATCGTCCCGGAAGAGTACGGCGGGGCGGGTATGGACTTTGTCAGCTACGGCATTATTTGCGAGGAGATCGCCCGGGCCGACTGGGTGACCGCCTCGGTTATATCTGTGCAAAACTCTCTGGTGGAATCCTCTATTCTGAATTTTGGCACGGAGGAACAAAAGCAGCGGTTTTTAGTGCCCCTGGCCCAGGGCAAAAAACTGGCGGCCGCAGGTTTAACCGAGCCCGGCGGCGGCTCCGATCTGGCCAACATGATGAGCACTGCCAAACTGGAGGGGGATCACTACGTTTTAAACGGATCCAAGGTGTTCATATCCCATGCCAGCCACGCCGACGTGATCCTGGTTTTTGCCAGCATCAACCGCGATCTGAAGCACAAGGGGGTTACCGCCTTTATCCTGGAGAAAGGAACCCCGGGCCTGATCATCAACCCCATCCCCATGCACGGTTTGCGCCGGGGGGACATATGCGAGCTGGTTTTTGACGGCTGCCGGGTACCTCATGAAAACCTGCTGGGCAAGGAGGGTGAAGGTTTCAAGATACTGGGAGCGGCGGTGGACACCGGGCGGTTTTCGGTGGCCTCCCGCTGCGTGGGCCAGGCCCAGGCATGCATCGACGCTTCGCTGAAGTACGCCCGGGAGAGGACCGCCTTTGACCAGGAAATCGGCAGGTTCCAGATGATTCAGCAGAAGATTGCCGACATGATCACCTCGGTGGACGCCGCCCGGCTGCTGGTAAGGCGGCTGGGGCAGGCCAAGGATGCCGGGCTCAGGCGAAATTCCCTGGAAGCCTCCATAGCCAAATTGTTTGCTTCAGACGCATGCATGAAGGCAGTTCAGGACGCCGTTCAGATTCACGGAGGTTACGGCCTGGCAGAGGAATACCCCATCGGGCGGTTCCTGTTTGAAGGCAAGATTTTACAAATCGGTGAAGGGACCAATGAGATTCACCGCATGTTAATTGCTGAATATGCCCTGGGTTACCGGCGGCAGTAACAACGGCCCTATGCCGGTGCACGACCGGGGCGGGGCAGTTGGAACGGGGTTCTGGCGGAGGCCGTTATTTAAATGAAGGGCCGTGCCATTTTGGGGGGTGTGGATAATACCTCGTTTCCTGAAGAATGAAGCCGAGGTTGTTGAAATTCTAAAGAAGGCGAAACGTATACTGTTCAGTCAGTGCTGCGGATTTCCCCGGCTCCTCTTTGAGTTGATTCTGAGAAACCACGATGCTCTGCGGGGAAAGGAACTGGTGCTGGGGCTGGTGTACGGGGAAAAAGGGGTGCGGCCCGGCCAGGTGCAAAGCTTCAAGCTCACCACCTGGCAGCCCAGCCCCAGCCTCTCAAAGATGGCCGGAGGAAGGGGCCTGAAGATTCTGCCCTTCAGGTACAGGGACCTGGGGCGGCACTTCTCGCCGGGCGGATGTTACCCGGTGGACGCCGTCATTTTCCAGTCCACGCCTTCCAAAAGAAACGGCAAGGTCAGCCTGGGAGCTGGCTGTGACTATGTGGCGCCGTTGATAGGCAAAGTCCCGATCACCCTGGCCCAGTATAACAGCGCTGTTCCCTACACCTACGGTGACAGTGAGATAGACAGCGCCCTGATTGAGTATGCATACCCGGGCGACCAGGCCCTGGATGACTTTCCCCCTTTGGAGGCCGACCATGCCATAGGCCGCAATACGGCGAATTTACTCATGGCCGGTGATGCGATCCAGGTGGGCGTAGGGCGTGCGCCGTCGTCGGTTTTAGGTTTTCTTGATAATTTCCGGGGCATTTCAATATACGGCGTGTTTACCGATGACATGATTGAGCTGCACGAAAGGGGAATAATCAACGGAACCGGCCCCTCTTTCAAAAACAAGAAGAAAATTGTGACCGTCCAGCTGCTGGGTACCGAAAGGTTATGGGAATATGCGCATGAAAACCGGAACTTTTGGCTGAAACAGTGCGGCTTCACCCATGATGAAAGCTTGGTGGGAAGGATTAAGCAGTTTGTTTCCATCAATTCGGCGCTGGAGGTGGATTTATCCGGCCAGGTAAACGCGGAGGTAAAGGATGGGAAAATAATAGGCGGAGTGGGAGGCCAGATTGATTTTGTCATCGGCTCCAGGATGTCTCCCGGAGGGAGGTCCATTATCTGCCTGCCTTCTTTGGCGGGCGACGGCAGTTCGCGCATTGTACCCTCGGTTGAACACGTCACCACGCCGAAGACGCTGGTAGACTACATCGTGACCGAAAACGGCGTGGCTGATTTAAGAGGCAAGTCCTATGAAGAGAGGGCGGAAGAAATAATTGGCATTGCTGCACCCGCCCACCGGCAGTGGCTGGCGGACCACCTGAAGGCCAAAATCCGGGTGGGGTGAGAGGAAGTTTCAGCCACCCTTATGCTGCTAAAGGGCGGTGCTTAACACAGGCGTTCCACTGTATCAGAATTTTTGCCATCATGCCGGAAGGAGGTATTCATTGATGTCCCGAGAGCGGATAAAAGAAGCATACGACGCCTGGAAGAGCGGGGTGGAAAAAGGGCTGGCCAAGACACCGGAAAGGAAGCCCCGGTTCAGCAACAGCTCGGATATAGAGGTCAGCCGGCTGTACACCCCCCTAGACACCGGCGGGGCGGACTATCTGGAAGACATCGGCTTTCCCGGCCGGTACCCGTTCACCCGGGGCATCCAGGCCACCATGTACCGGGGGCAGATCTGGACCATGCGGCAGTACGCGGGCTTCGGGACGGCGGAAGAGTCCAACAAACGCTTCAAATACCTGTTGGAACAGGGTCAGACCGGGCTCTCCGTGGCCTTTGACCTGCCCACCCAAATCGGGCTGGACTCGGACCACGAACTGGCCGAGGGGGAGGTGGGCCGGGTGGGGGTGGCCATAGACTCCCTGGAGGACATGGAAATCCTGCTGGAAGGCATCGCCCTGGACCGGGTCAGCACCTCCATGACCATCAACGCGCCGGCCGCCATCCTGCTGGCCATGTACGTGGCGGTGGCCGAAAAGCAGGGGGTGCCTCCGGAAAAGCTCAACGGCACCATCCAGAACGACATATTAAAAGAGTACGTGGCCCGGGGGACGTACATTTTTCCACCGGAGCCGTCTTTAAGGCTCACCGTGGACGTCATCGACTACTGCGTCAAAAACATACCCCGGTGGAACTTCATCAGCGTGGGGGGCTACCACATCCGGGAGGCCGGGGCCACCGCGGCCCAGGAGATGGCCTTTGCCTTTTCCAACGCCATTGCCTACATAGAAAGGGCCATTGCCGCGGGGCTGGAAGTGGACAGCTTTGCCCCCAGGATATCCTGGATCTTCAACACCCACAACAACTTCTTCGAAGAGATCGCCAAATACCGGGCGGCCAGGCGGCTGTGGGCCAGGATCATGAAGGACCGGTTCGGGGCAAAGAACGAAAGGTCCTGCATGTTGCGCATGCACATCCAGGACGGGGGGTCCACCCTGACCGCCCAGCAGCCGTTAAACAACATCATCCGGTCCACCGTGCACTGCCTGGCCTCAGTGCTGGGGGGAACCCAGTCCCTGGCCATCTGCTCCTACGATGAGGCCTGCGCCATTCCGACGGAGGAGTCGGCCCGCACCTCGCTGCGCATCCAGCAGGTCATCGCCCACGAGACCGGGGTGACCGACACCGTGGACCCCCTGGCCGGGTCCTACTATGTCGAGTGGCTGACCGACCGGATGGAACAAAAGATAAAAGAATACATAGAAAGCGTAGACCGCCTGGGGGGAGCCGTCGAAGCCATTGAAAGCGGCTACATCCAGCGGCAGATAAACGAGAGTTCATACCGGTACATGGAAGAAATCGAGAGCGGGGAGCGGGTCCTGGTGGGGGTAAACCGATACCAGGTAGAAGAAGAGCCCTTAAGAGAAATCTACCGGGTGGACCCCGCCGTGCGCAGTCTGAAGATGGCCAGGCTGAAAAGCCTCAAAGAGCGCCGGGACGGCGGGCGGGTAAAAGAAGCCCTGCAGGAACTGGAGAGGGCGGCCGGGGGCAGCGAAAAGCTCATGCCCCGGATCATCGAGGCCGTCAAGGCCTACGCCACCCTGGGCGAAATCTGCGACGCCCTGCGGGCCAAATTCGGCAGTTACAAAGCCTCCAAAGACTTTTAAAGAGGGGGTGAGGGCAGGTGGCCAAGAAAAAAATAAGGGTACTGGTAGCCAAGCCCGGGCTGGACGGCCACGACCGCGGCGCCAAGCTCCTGGCCTACAAACTGAGGAACGCCGGCATGGAAGTGATCTACACCGGTTTAAGGCAGAGCCCCCGGCAGATAGCCGAAACGGCCCTGCAGGAAGACGTCGACATAGTGGCCTTGAGCTGCCTATCCGGGGCCCACGACCATCTCTTCCCGCGCACCGTGGAGTGCCTGCGGGAAGTGGGCATGGGGGACGTGCCCGTCATCGGCGGCGGGATTATCCCCAAAGAAGACATCCCCGGGCTCAAAGAAGCCGGCATCAAAGAAATATTTACCTCCGGGGCCTCCATGAAAGACATAGTCAGCTACATCCAAAGCCTGGCGGACAAAGACCAAAGAACCGTCACCACGGAGGGGAACAAGCCATGAGGGAAAAGCTATCCCGGCTCAACGAACTCAGCCAAAAGATCAAAGCCGGCGGCGGAGAAGAAAAAATAAAGAAGCAGCACGCCTCGAACAAGCTTACCGCCCGGGAGCGCATCGACCTGCTCCTGGACCCGGGAAGCTTCATGGAAGTGGACCTCTTCGCCGGGGAAGAAGACATGGAAGCACTGAAAAACCCGGGCCAGGGAGTGGTCACCGGCTACGGGACCGTGGACGGGAGGGTGGTCTGCCTCTTCGCCCAGGATTTCACCGTGGCCGGGGGGACCCTCTCCGGTCACCACGCCGGAAAGATATGCAAGGTGATGGACATGGCGGTAAAGGTGGGGGCCCCCTTCATCGGACTGAACGACTCCGGCGGGGCCCGCATCCAGGAAGGAGTAGAGGCCCTGGACGGGTACGGCCGGATATTCTACCGGAACACCATGGCCTCCGGGGTAATCCCCCAGATTTCGGCCATCATGGGTCCCTGTGCCGGCGGGGCGGTGTACTCTCCGGCCCTGACGGACTTCGTGTTTATGGTTGACAAGTCCTCAAAAATGTTCATTACCGGCCCCCAGGTGGTCAGGGCCGTGATGGGCGAGGACATATCGGCGGAGGAACTGGGAGGGGCGAGAACACACAGCGAAAAAAGCGGCGTCTGCCACTTCACGGCGGACAGCGACGCCCACTGCCTGCAGTTGATCAGAAAGCTTTTGAGCTACCTTCCCTCCAACAACGGGGAAGAACCGCCCCAAGAAAAAGCACGGGAATATACCGCTCTGATAGGTACATCACACTGAAAGTGCTTAGCCCATCTTTCGGCATCCCGTCTGTAATCTCAGCATACACAATGGAAACCATGAAGGCAGAGTGCCTTTTTTAAAATGCTTTTTTATTTACTCCGGCTTCTTCCATCCCCTTTTCTATCTCTCTGCACTCTTGTCCCCTTCTTTTTGTTTCATAGATTACTCTTGATATGCACGTGATACGCAAGAACGAAGCTTACTGTCGGTGTCCTCTTTTTCCTGCACCCCTGCCCCTTCTACATTTACTAAAATTTATTGAAGATTATATCTGAGGAAATTGTCATTTTTTGGACTTGATTAATTTATTGAATACAGGTATGATATAAATATCGGTCTAATGGTAGGACCATTGGTATAGCATACATTACAAAATAGGGAGTGGTTGCTAAAAATGGGAGGCCGTGAAAAAGTTTTAAGAAACTTACAGGATATTGTGGGTGAAGAGAATGCCACAGACAAAGAGGTAATCCTTTACTCATACTCATACGATATTGGCGGTTTGTCTACCCCTTCAGAACCCGAAGGAAAACCAGAGTTCGTCGTAACACCGGAGAACGTCGCACAAATTCAGGAGATTCTCAGAGTTGCCAATCAGGAAAAAATACCCGTTACCCCTTTTGTTTCGGGGGCCAATATGGGCGGACTTGCGGTTCCCTTGGAAGGAGGGATAGTCCTTGATTTACATAAAATGAATAAAATTATCGAGATTAATGAAAGCGCTAACTACGTCATTGTAGAACCCGGTGTTTCTTTCGGCATGCTCCAGAGGGAACTCAGAGCCATAGGCTATTGGGTACCTATTCCCATGGCTCCCCCCGCGGCAGCCTCAGTGGTGGGAAATGTTTTACTGGCAGGGATTGGTCATGTCAGCGGCAGATACGGGTGTCAAGCAGAATTGTTAAACGGACTTGAAGTAGTCCTTCCAACTGGTGAACTTGTCAAGGTCGGTTCCTGCGCTATTTCACCATACTGGTTCAGCAGGTTTCCTATACCTGATTTAGCCAGTTTGTTTATCGGATGGCAGGGGACAACAGGTATTGTTACAAAAATGAGTATCGCTATATTTAACAGGCCAGCTGTTCAGGATGTTATCACCATTGGATTCGACGACTATGACGAAGCTATTTTTGATTTCATAATACCCTGGCACAGGCTGGAGATAGCATATGATACAACAGGAATAACATGGAGTTTTGGGGCTATCCAGAAAATGAAATGTCCCTTGCCTCCCAAGCCGTCTGATGAACCGCTAATGTATGTTTATACACAACTTGGTGGAATTTCAAAAAAGGATATTACCCATAAAAAAGATATCCTTAATGATTTCATAACATCGCAAAAAGCAGCAGGCAAGCTGAAAACAGCACGTGAAGTTGAGATGTTGCCTGAATTAAAGCAGGCCAGGATAGATGTGCCCAATCCATATGGCGCGCTGTTTGGAAATTATAAAAAGGGGGGGCTGTTTTGGGTGGGATCCTTTACTCCTGCCCATAAATGGCCCGAGGTTTTGCGTAAAAACGATGAGATTATGAAAAGTTATGATGTACCCCCGGCAACTAGGGTTTCACTTTTCAGGGGTAGCCATTACGGAATGCTTAGGTCAATATGTGGGTACGATAGTGGAAATATGCTTGAAGTCCAAAGAATGAGAGAAATGGGCATCAAACTAGTTAATGCCATTCTGGATGGAGGAGGACTAATATATAAGGCTCCCACCTGGGCCGTTAATGAGATGATTAAAAGAGCGGACCCGGGATACTTAAATACGTTAAATCTAATCAAGAAGACTTTTGACCCCAATACATTAGTGTTCGGTTAACCAAAATTTAGGAAAATAACGTGAAGGAAGATTTTATAAACTGACAGAATTAGAGAGTATTCGACGATAAATAATTTCCAGTTGGGAGGATACCTCTAATGCCTGTCAAGCCACCTTCTTCA
>DYET01000051.1 GCA_020725625.1 Desulfovirgula sp.
CAGGGAGCTGCTTCGCCTGGTGGGCCTGGCCGGCAGGGAAGGCCGCCTTCCGGGCGAGCTTTCCGGCGGCGAGCAGCAGCGGGTGACGGTGGCCCGGGCCCTTATACTGGACCCGGAACTGATCCTGGCCGATGAGCCCACCGGCAACCTCGACTCGGCGTCGGGGGCGGAAATAGTCCGGCTGCTGGGGGATCTGAACCGGCGGGGGAAGACCGTGATCGTGGCCACCCACGACGGCCGGCTGGCGGAGGCGTGCGGGCGGGTCGTCGGGCTGGTGGACGGCAGGATTGTCGAGGTTCGGCGTAAAGGGGAGAAGTGATGCCGGCATGTTTGGAAGAACTCTTGGATCGCTGTTTTTTGTGTTGGTGACCGTGTGGGCGGTGGCCGCAGGCTGCTATAGCCAGGGATCCGGCCAAAAGGTTGCGGACGAAAGCGGACAAATTCAAAATCACATCGGTGACTTGCGCTTCAGGTATAAGGATTACGATGAAGTGACCGTCCCTGAACGGCTTCAGGCATCGGAAACGGATCAAGGTGAGAAAAGCCTCGTTTCATCAGCTGCAGCTTCCGGAAAAAATCCACCACAAGCCGGCAGAGGGGAGATTAAGGCGGAAGGAAATTCCGTCCTGGCAGGCGGCGGGGCCGAAGCGTCCTCCGGCCGGGAGCCTTCCCCCGGCGGGGCCGAAGCGTCCGCCGGCCGGGAGCCTTCCCCCGGCGGGGCCGGCTCACTCCGGGAACAGATTGAACAAAAATACCTGGCCAGGCTGCAAGCCCTGGCTTCCGGGTATGAAGCGAAGTTGAACGGGCTTATTATTTCTGCCTTGAATGAATGCCGCGCCGCCAGAAAGGAGAATCCCAACGCCGACCTCACCCCTATATTTAAGCGGTACTACCTGGCCGGAAGGGCCCTGGAGGCGGAGTGCGACTCGCAGTTTTACCCGGTTCTGGCCGATTTTGAAAGCGAACTGAAGGCGAATTCTTTTCCCCTGGAGGCGGCAGTCAGGGCCAGGGAGGTTTATGAGGCGAGAAAAAACACCAAAGCGGGGGAAATTACGCCTGCCGGCAGATAGCTTTATTTCACCTGCAACTTGCATTTTCCAGCCGGGGGTGTTGTGGTTTAAACCCTGCAGTGTGAAGTACGTCTACTTTGCCAACATCTTCAACGTAGCGGTTTTGGCCACAAGGTAGCTGACATCTGTGGAAAGGCTCTCCAACCTGCTCTCGATCCGGTCGAGCCTGTCGTTCTGAACTTCCCTGTCATCGAACAGGGCCCGCAGTTTATCAATGACTTCATTCTCCATGCGCAATTCAAGCCTGTCAACCTTTTGCTCCAGGCCGTCAAACCTTTCCTCCAGGCCGTCAAACCTTTCCTCCAGCCTGTTCTGGCCTTCTGTATGTGCTTTTAATTGCTGCAATACCAACTCTTGAAATTTTTCATTTTCCACGGCCATTCTCTCCTCCTTTATATATCATTATAGCCGAATATTTCCATTCCGGCTATAGTATCTTTCCAGCAGGAAAAAAGGCTCCGTTCTTACTGGAACGGAGCCTTTTGAAAGGGTTTCTTGCAAAGAGTTACTTTATTGAATTGGCTATTACAGTGACCGCTTCAGCCCTGGTGGTCTTGCCTTGAGGCCTGAAGGTATTGTCCGGGTAGCCCTTGACGATGCCTAGAGAGGTTGCTGCGGCCACTGCTTGCCTGGCCCATCCGGAGATAGTACCGGCGTCGGCGAATTTGGCTTCTTCCGCCGATATGGCAAGTTTGGCCGCCTTCACAAGCATGACAACCATCTGCTCCCGGGTAATCAGGTCGTCGGGCCCGAAGGTGAACTCATCGTAGCCGCTGATTATCCCGTACGCAGAAGCGGTGGCGATATCTTTTCCGGCCCAGTGGGCGATGGTGTCGGCAAAGTGCTTGCCATCCGCGGGCGCCAGTTTGAAGGCTTTCACCAGCACGGTGACGAACTCGGCCCTGGTGATGTTGTTGTCGGGCCTGAAGGTTTTGTCTGGATAGCCCTTGATGGCGCCCAGTTGCACCAGCCGGTTGATGCTGTCCGCGGCCCAGTGTCCGGCTATGTCAGTCAGGGTGGTGACCGGTTTTTCAGCTTTTTCCACCGCAAAGACGGCGAATTTGGTGAAGTGGTCGATATCGCCGCTTACTGTTCCGGCAGTGGGATCGACCTTGATGTTGTCTAGCTTAATCCACTCGTTTGAGGTCTCGTCCAGCCAGTAGAGGGCGATTTCATATTTTTCGACGTCTGCAAGGGACTTGTCATAGGTCAGGGTGACGGTAACTTTTTTAAGGAAATTGCCGCTTTTGTCCTTGGTAATTTCCAGAACGTCGCTTACCAGTTTGCTGTTCGCCGGGATGGCCAGGCCCCGGGTGTCGGAGACCTTGGCCACTTTGACGGTGATTGTCTCGGTTACTGCGTTTGCCGGGAAGGTTATGACGGCACCGGAATCGCTTATTGTCCCGCCTGCGGCGTCAACAGTATTGCCTTCGGGTTCAAAAAGTCTGCCGCCGCCGCCAGTACCAGGGCTACTGGCTTTGGTTTGGGTGTAAGTGACAAACCTGGTGAAGTGCTTGGTCCAGATTACCAGGTCCGATCCTACGTCAATCCTGCCGTCACCGCCCTCCGGGAGAGCATCTCCGGCGGCTTGGGTGTCGGAGCTGAGAACTTTGGTTATTTTGGTGAAGGTCCCGCCCCTGTAGTAGCCCACATACTTGCCGGCCTGGCCGGGTATGAGGATTCTCACCGCTTTGTCGAAGGTCAGGAGCACGTCGTTGAATCCAATTTCGATTACCGAGGTCACTGTGGCGGTCATCCCCGTGTCGGGCACCACCTGGACACTGCTGTTTTCTTTTACGGTGGGCACATTGATGGTGCCGTCCCAGTTATCAGATACGGCCGCGCTGATGGTGGCCCCCGCCGGTATGGATACTTGCACGGGATTTTGGCTTATTCCCGTTATGGCTTTTATGGTCAGGGCCGGTAAGGCGCTGGTGGTGACTGTCTGGTTCACAGGCGCCTGCAACAGGGTGGCAACGCTGACGGTGGCGTCGGTAACAGTGCTGGGTACCGTTATGGTGGCAGCCGGTGTGGAAACGGTCACCGCGAGATTCTTGGTGTTTTGGTCAACCGTCACTTCCGGAGTGGTAATGGGTACCGGAACGTTGTTGGTTACAGCCATGGCCGGGAAGGACTCCAGCAGCCCGCCATCGGCTGCAGCTACTGTCCCGGCGGTATAACTCACCGTGATCGTGTTACCGTGAGCCACCGCACTGGTAAGTGTCAGGACTATTTTTTGGGCGTCGGAGGCGTGCAGCGCTGCCGCCGTTACGGCGTTCGGGGCCCCGTTCACCAGCACGGTAAACTGTGAGTGTTTTCCGGCCGGATTGGCCATAGCCTTGTTAAAGGTAATTATAATTTGGTTTCCCGCCGGGTTTGTGGCTGCCGATACAACTGAGGGGGCGGCAGGCCAGTTGCCGAGGGCGACCAGTATATTTTTAAGTTGGCCTTTCTGGGTATCGCTGAGGCTGTTCAGTATTTCCTCAACGTTGGACCAGTTTAACCCGTACCTAGACACGATTTCTTTGCTTAAACTGGTGTTTGAGATAAAGTTGTTGAATACCTGCTCTATTTCGCTTTTGGGCAGGTTTTCCCACGAGTTGATCTGAATGCCCACCAGGCTCATGGCGGCGGTTATTAAACTCCCCAGGTCATCTTCTTTTGTAATGCCGCGCTCCTTGAGGCTGTTCTTGAATTGGGGACTCAGGTTGTTTACCACTTCGTTAATCAGTTCGGCTGCAGCGATTAACTGTGTGGATGCACTGGAGCTGGTGAGGTTGTCCCAGTTCTTCTCCACCGCCGATTTGACAGAATCCAGGGCGGTGTATACGTCCGATTTGGTCAGGCCCTTTTCCTTCAGCCTGTTTATTTCCTCGTTGCTCAGCCAGCTGCCGTTGAGGCCGACCTTGTCAAGCACAGACTCGGCTATCTCAATTGCCTGGAGCGCCTGCACTTTTGAAAGGTTGCGGATTTTGACGATGGTCGCCGACAGGTTTATAAGGTCTTCCTGTGTAATGTCGAGTGCTTCGGCCCTGGGTGCTGCCACTGAAAACATCGAACATAACAAGAACACTCCTGCAAGTACGATTGTTAACGCTTTTCGTCTTAGCATTCGTGGTTGCCTCCTTTGCTTTACTTTTGTTGTTGGTTGTTATACTTCGAAAGGTTTCCCCTCCCCCGGAAAAGATTAAAACTTTGACAATAAGCTCGAGAGAAATTATGTTATAACAAGATTACTATTCGACAGTTTTATTGTTTATCCTTTTTTTACCTTGGTTAAATTGCCCTAGGATTTTTTATAATATTTGTTCGGGCACTCCCGGACTTTTAATTTTTGTCAAGATCCTGTGTTTTTTTTCTGCCAATCCTTTACCACCCCCGGACAAGTAATAGTTAATATTTTTAATATATTTGCCTTTATTTCCTTAATTCCTGCAAAAAAAGAGCCCGCGGGGGCGGATAAAAGTGAAGGGCCCCGGGTAACCGGGGCCCGTGGGGCATCACTTTTCGAAAAAGTACAGGCTTTTGCTGCTTTTTTTGAAGTTCATTTTGTCGGTGAACCGGTCGCAGGTGAAGTCGCAGTTGTTGCAGTCCCTGTCCTCACAGTTTTGCTCTTCCACGGACAGGCATTTCGGGTCTTTCAGCGACTCCCGGGTGATGCACCTTGCGCATTTGTGGCATACGCACGGCAGAGCCAAATGAATCTCCCCCTGTTCAATCGTTTTGCTTCTTGAAAATTTCTTCAAATTTTACATCCCTGAATGCCGCCAGCATGCCGTCGATAAACTTCTTCCCCGGCTCCCGCTTGCCGGTCAGCACCTTGGAAAGATAGGAGTGGTTAATGCCCATGTCCTTTGCCGCTTTCCTCAGACTCGGATACTCCCCGGCAATAAGTCCGGACACCTTTTCAATATCCAGGGTATACCTGGGCACCCCACCACCACCTCGCGGATAAATTATTATACATTATAGTAACACTCCCGGTTCCTTTTGTCTACAATTTATTCTCATGTCTAGATAATTTTGTTAATAAATGTTGCCAATTGTCACCACCGGGGTTATAATCTCCTTCAGGGGGGCTGGAATGTGGAATTCTCTACTTTCCTCAGGGACCTGATTAAAAAAAGAGGCTATTCCTACCGGAAGCTGGGAAGCCTGTCAGGAGTAAACCACACTTATATATCAAAAATTTGCGGCGGAATGTCCGGCACCCCTTCCCCGGAGATACTCAGGAAGCTCTCCGGGCCCCTCTGCATTCCCTACGAGGAACTTCTGAAAGCGGCGGGCTATCTTCTCTCTGAAAAGCAGGTCACGTACGCCGCGGGGACCGAGGAAAAAATCCTGCTGCGGGTGGCCAGGCTGTCGCCGGAAGGAAAGGACAGGCTGACGGAGTTTCTGGACTTCCTGGAGGACTGGGAGAAAAAGCAGCGCCGGATGAAGAGAAGCGCCGGGAGAAGACAGGGCAACAACTGAAAAGCAGGCAATCCTTTTCCCACATGATGCGGCACTGGCTGGATGGGAGCATTATCGACAAAAATGACGCCTTGTTTGTGCAAGGCGTATGAGAACAATGTTATGATTTTGGGGCAGGGTGGAGTTTAAGCTGTATTTTCGCTTTGGATTCTATGGGTTGATATCCTCCAGCCCCAGTTCGGCCAGCTTTTTCTCCGCGGGCCTGCCGGTGTCCCAGTCCCAGCCCCTGGCGTCGTAATACTCCTTGAGATATTTGTCGACGTCCGGGACAAAACCGGCGTTTGACCCCTCGGCGTAAGGCCGCGTCACGATTCCCGGCAGCCTGTCGTCGGCCCGGGTCACCCCCAGCCTGCAGTTCAGCATTCTCTTGAGGGTAAAGCTGCGATCACCGGCCCGCTCCAAATCTTCCATGGTCCAGGGGGCTCCGGTGGCCAGGCCCATGAGGCCGGCCGTGATGTCCATGGGCAGCGAGGCAAAGACGCACCGCAGGAAGGCGTTGTCCAGTTCCCTGACGTTTTGCAGCCTGGCCACGTCGGCCACCCGCCCGTCCAGGGAGAAGCGGTCCGTTCCGGCGTCCAGTCCCAGGCACTGCTGCTTGACCAGGCCCAGGTCCAGCATGAAGAAATCCGCGCGCTCGTGGCAGGCCCCCCTCGGCCCGGTGGCGTATGACAGGGCCATGCCCATGAAGGCCCTGGGGTCGTGCATGGGAATTTCCAGGCCCTTGACGTGGGCCGCCAGGTCCGGGTCCACCCCCAGTTCGGCCGCCATCCTTTTTACCCCTTTATTGAGCAGTGCCCCTGCGCCTTCATTTCTCGCCATCTGTTCGATGAGGCGGAAGATGCCGCCGCTGTCTCCCCAGGAGATGTCGGCGCCCATCCGTTCGGCCGTGGCCAGCCGGTTGTCCAGCAGGTACATGGCAAAGGCGATGCATACACCCGCGGATATGGTGTCCAGGCCGTGAAGGTTGCAAAGGTGGTTGGCGTAGGTAATCGCTTCCAGGTCGTAGCTGCCGCAGAGGGGCCCCAGGGCCACCGCGCTCTCGTATTCCGGGCCGTCGACGCTGAGGTTGTACTTCCCGGCCAGCCTGGTTTTTCTGCCGCAGGCCACGGCGCAGCCCATGCAGGCCTTGAAGTCCACGTTGAAGTCTTCCCGCAGCTTTTTCCCGGTGACCTTTTCGGCCGGGAAGACGTTTTCGGTGAAATACTTTGCCGGAACATCCCCGAAGTACATGCCGATGTCCAGGTAGCCCAGCGTTCCGTACTGCTTGTTCAGGGCGGTGGCCTTTTTGACTTCCTCCAGGATCATTTTGTTCATCATGTTGAAGGTCCCGGCATCCGCCAGGTTAACCTTGCCCCTGCCTCCGACCGCCACGGCCTTGAGATTTTTGCTTCCCATCACCGCCCCGAGGCCGCACCTGCCGGCGGCCCTGCCGGCGTCGTTCATTACCGCCGCCATCGGAACCAGGTTTTCACCGGCCGACCCGATGCAGGCCACGCTGCAGTCCCCAATCTCCCGCTTGATCAGTTCCTGGGTTTCGTAGCTGTCCTTTCCCCACAGGAAAGCGGCGTCCAAGAGCCTGATCCCGCCCTCGCCGACGGATATATAGGTGGGGCCGGACGCCCGGCCGGTGATGACCAGGCCGTCAAAGCCGGCCATTTTCAGCCTGGGGCCGAAAACGCCCCCCGAAGTGGCCTCTCCCCATACGCCGGTGAGGGGGGACCTGGCGCATACCGCGAAGCGGGAGCTGGAAGGGGCCGTGGTGCCCACCAGGGGCCCGGTCATGAAGACCAGTGGGTTCTCCGGCCCCAGGGGGTCGGTTTCGGGACCGATCATGTCGTAAACCAGCCTGCAGGCCAGGGCGCTGCCGCCGATGAACTGCCTCGCCGGTTTTTCTCCAGTTTCCCTGATCTCCACGCTTCCGGTGGAAAGATTAATATACGCAAGTTTTCCTGCGTATCCGAACATGCCTTACCCTCCTCTTTAAAAATCAACTTTTTCGCCGGTATAGGCGCAGAGGTACAGCTTCCTGTAATTTTCCCTGGATACCGGCCTGATGCTCATCAGGGTGCATACATCGCCCATTGTGTAATCAATCAGCCGTTCAAAATTTTTATCCAGCTGATCACGGGTTATGCCTGCTTCCTCTATGGTGGTGGGGCAGCCTACGGATTTCATGAAAGAAATGTACAGGTCCACCAGCTTGTCCAATACTTCCCTGCCGTCAGCCCCCGTTACCCCCAGATATGAAGCCAGGTCCAGGAACCTGTCCGAGTGCCTGGAGACGTACTGCATCATATAGGGGGTGAAAAGCCCCACGGCGCAGCCGTGATGCAGGTTGAAAATCTTGCCGAAGGCGTGTCCCATGGCGTGCTCGATGCCGGGAGCGGCATTGCCGAAAGACATTCCGGCCATGTTGGAGGCGATGGCCATCTTGTACCGGGCCTCGCTGTCGGTGCCGTTTTGCACCGCTCTGGGCAGGTACCTGAATACCAGGTTGATGGCCTGGTAGCCCAGGGGGACGGTGTATTCGTTGGACCAGTGGGAAAGAACGCTCCCTGTGGCGTGGGCCAGCACGTCCATCCCGGTGTAGGCGGTAAGCTTCGGCGGCACGCCGGCGGTAAAGGCCGGGTCCAGTATGGCCATGTCGGGTACCAGTTCCGGGTGGTTGAGGATCATTTTCCGGCTGCCGTCGGTAATCACGGCGGTGGCGGTTGTTTCCGACCCGGTTCCCGAGGTGGTGGGAATGCAAATCATGGTGGCCCTGGACCTGATCCCCAGGGGCGTTACCGTAAGGGTGTCGGGGTTGACGGGAGTGACCTGGCGGATATCCAGGTCCGGCCTGGCGTAATTCAGCCAGACGGCCTTGGCGGCGTCCATGACCGACCCGCCGCCCACGGCCACCAGCAGGTCGGCTTCCAAATTCCTGGCGGTCTCGGCGCCGGCCAGAACATTATCCAGCGGGGGCTCTGGAATCACCCCGTCCCATATTTCGGTCGTCATGCCGGCCTTCTGCAGCACCGACTGAACCTTTTCGGCCAGTTTCCTGACCATCTTGTCCGTTATGATAAGCGCCTTTTTGTTTCTGGACAGGGTAGGTGCGACCCCCTCCAGGGCCTTGACGCCGTCGGTGCCGATCAATAGTTTCGGAGTAAAGAAATAGCTGGACAGCCCCCTTATGCCCGTGGCACCCGCCACCGAAAAAAGCATCCTCAGTTTGGGATCCTCTGTCCACCAGTTCTGACTTGCCGTAGTCAAATTAAACCACCCCCAATTATTTTGGAACTTGTACCGTTACCGGCCGCACGGCAGCCTGATGCACAGGGTTACGTTTCAATTATACAAAATATTTTAAACTATAAACAGTTAATTTTTTAGACAAAAAAGAAAACCCCGACTTAAATCAGGGTTATAAAGGCAGGAATTTCTTAAAGTTTTTTTCTTGGGTGAGTCAGTAAACTTGGTTTGCCCCGTAAAAAACGACAATTAATCTAGTGCTTTTAAAAGCCCTATTCTTATATATTGTCTATAACCCCAGCCTTCTGGAAATAACGATGCGCTGCACCTCGGAGGTGCCTTCGCCTATTTCAAGCAGTTTGGCGTCCCGGAGGTATCTTTCTACCGGGTACTCCTTCATGTACCCGTACCCGCCGTGGATCTGGATGGCCTCCAGAGCGGCCCTGGTGGCCATTTCGGAGCAGAACAGCTTGGCTATGGAAGCCTCCAGGGTATACGGCCGCCCGTTGTCCTTGAGCCACCCGCCCTTAAGGTACATCAGGCGCCCCAGCTCGATGTTCTTTTTCATGTCCGCCAGCTTGAACTGGATGGCCTGGAACTTGGAGATGGACTGCCCGAACTGGACCCTTTCCCTGGCGTACTTGACCGAGGCGTCCAGGCAGGCCTGGGCTATGCCCACGCACATGGCCGCCACGGCCAGCCTCCCTCCGTCCAGCACCTGCATGATCTGCTTAAACCCGTTGTTGAGCGGTCCGAGCAGGTTTTCCCTGGGGATCCTTACGTCGTCAAAGAAAAGCTCGGTGGTGTTCGACGAGTGCAGTCCCAGTTTTTCGTAGCCGCTCCTTGTCGTGAAGCCCGGCGCGTCGGTGGGCACGATGAAGGTGCTTATGCCCCTGGTGCCCTTTCCTTTTTCGGTCAATGCCGTGATGGTGACGAATTTGGAGTAGCTGGCGTTGGTGATGAAGCACTTGGATCCGTTTATCACCCAACTGTCTCCGTTTAGTACGGCGGTGGTTTTGGTGGCCCCGGAATCCGACCCGGCCTCGGGCTCGGTAAGCCCCAGGGCGCCCATGGCTTCGGCGCTGCACAGGACTGGCAGGTATTTTTGTTTTTGTTCCTCCGATCCGAAGTAGTATATGGGGGCAATCCCCAGGGCGATGTGGGCGTCGTAGGTAAGCCCCAGGGAGGCGTCGGCCCTGGTGATCTCCTCGGTGGCCAGCAGGTAGCTGACGTAGTCGGCCCCGGCCCCGCCGTATTTCTCATCCACCGGCAGGCCCATGAGTCCAAGGGCGGCCATTTTTTTGACCAGGTCCAGGGGGAACTCTCCGGTCCTGTCCCTTTCCGCAGCGCCCGGTGCAATTTCGTTGTCGGCGAATTCACGCACGTTGTCACGGATCATCTGCTGTTCTTCGGTCAGGTCGAAGTTCATTTTTTGTCCTCCTTCCGCTCGGGGGGGCGGGCGGCAGTCAGTCTACCACCCGGCCGGCCCCGAATATTGGTGATGGTTGGCAAAACACCTCCTTCCCGGAAAAAATTCACTCCCTCTCTTTTCTCCGCTTTATCTAGAAGCCGGTGGGCCCCTTGGGGATGCGCCCGGTCCTGATGCACTCGCTCCTCAGGCGGCGGCCCACGATCTTCTCCACCATCCTGCCGATTTCCAGCACCCGGTCGACGTCCACCCCGGTGTCGATGCCCATTTCATCCATCATC
>DYET01000052.1 GCA_020725625.1 Desulfovirgula sp.
AGTTCGACGTGTGCTCTTCCGATCTATGCAAGGTGCAGCCCTTTCCTACATAGCCTTTGATCCGGCCTGGGGCCACGAGGAAATGCCCGCCGTGCCGGAAATACCGCTTTTCGATTTACTCAGGCAGAGTGCCGCCAGGCACAGGGACAGGACCGCCCTGATCTCCCTGGGCCGGGGCATAACCTACGGGGAGATGGACGAATACTCGGACCGGCTGGCCGGCTATCTGGCCCAATCGGGAGTAGAAAAGGCGGACCGGGTGGCCACCATGCTGCCCAACTGCATTCAGCACGTCATCGCCTTTCACGGCATCATCAAGGCCGGGGCGGTTTCCGTCCCCTTAAACGTGATGCTCAAGGGCGAAGAACTGGCCTACATCCTCAACGACTCCGGCTGCGAGACGGCCATCTGCCTGGACCTGTTCTACCCCCTCCTGCAGGGCATCGCCGGGAAAACCCCGCTGAAGCGGGTAATAACGGTATATATCAAGGATTTCCACAGCGAGGGTTCCTGGGTTCCCCCGATCCTGGACCGCGATAAGCTGACCTTTCCGGGGATAACCGACCTGATGGAAATCCTGGCCGTAAGCCCGCCCGATCCCCCGCGGCCGGAAATCAACCCCCGGCAGGACCTGGCCCTGCTTCTTTACACCGCCGGCACCACCGGATTTCCCAAGGGGGTGATGGAGACCCACTACAACATGGTCTACAACTGCATCAGTCACTCCCACCCCATGAACCTCAACGAGAATGACGTGAACCTGCAGATCATGCCCATGTTCCACACTTCGGGATACTTCCTGGGGCTGCACCCCGTTCTTTACCGCGGCGGCACCGTAGTCCTGATGCCCATGTTCGACCCCGACGAACTGCTTAAAATAATCGACCGGTACAAGGTGAACACCCTCTTTGCGCCGCCCACCCTCTTCGTGGCGCTGGTCAACCATCCCGACCTGCCCCGCTACGACCTCAGCCATTTCAAGCTGGCCACGGGGTGCGGGGCCCCTGTACCTCCTGCCCTTCAGAAGAGATGGAAGGATTTGACCGGAGTGGACCTCACCAACGGCTGGGGGATGACCGAGACCAACTGCGGCGGCATCATGTCCCTGCCCAACAAGAAAAACCTTGATTCCATCGGGGTGCCCGTGGCGGGCGAAGTCAAAATAATAGGCCCGGAGGGGGAGATTCTGCCCCGGGGCCAGGTGGGGGAAATCTGCTTCCGGGGGCCCCAGGTGGCCAGGGGTTACTGGAACAAGCCCGAGGAGACCGCCCTGGCCTTTGACGGCGAAGGGTGGCTGCACACGGGGGACGCCGGGTACATGGACGACGAAGGGTTTATCTATTTCGTGGACCGGATCAAGGACCTGATTATAGCTTCTGGTTACAACGTGGCCCCCTTCGAAGTGGAGTCGGTGATCATGAAGCACCCGGCGGTCATGGAGGTGGCCGTCATCGGGGTTCCTGACCAGTATCGCGGGGAGACGGTTAAGGCCTTTATCGCCCTCAAGGAGGAATTCCGGGGTAAGGTGGGCGAGGAGGAAATCGACCGGTTCTGCAGGGAGAACATGGCCACCTACAAGCGGCCCAGGATCATCGAGTTCCTCGATGAACTCCCCAAGAGTGCTGTGGGCAAGGTCCTCAGGAGAAAACTGAAAGACATGGAGATGGAAAAGGCCAGAGGACTTGTGACGTGATCAAAAGCGGTAAAACGGCGGGGCGGTGACGGGGTAAGTCACAAGGCATTGCTGAAGGAGAGGTTTCTTTCGCAAAAGTAACCGGTTGTTTAATACACTAAAAAAAGGAGGGTGTCCAATGGATCCCAAGCTTGGTCAAAACCTTATCCAGAGGGTGGCGGTGGGCGACATACTGCGCAGGTCGGCCGGAAGAAGGCCCGGCAAGGAGGCCCTGGTCGAGTACCGGGGCGGGGAGAGGATGAGCCTCACCTTCCACCAGCTCAACGAGGCATGCAACCGCTTCGCCCGGGCGGTCCGGAGCCTGGGGCTGCAGAAGGGGGACCGGGTGGCCGCCATCTGCCTCAATTCCACCGAGTACGTGATTTCAATCTACGGGCTGGCCAAGGGGGGATTCGTCTTCGTACCGGTAAACCCCGGCCTTAGTCCCCAGGAGCTGGCCTATGTCCTCAACCACTCCGAGGCCAGGGTCTTAATCGTGGACGACGCCTTTGCCCCCGTGCTGGGAAGGTACCTGGACCATGTCCCGAATATCAAGCACTTCATTTCCCTCCCGGTTTCCGGCCAGCAGGCGGGGACCCCCTTCGTGGACTTTTACAGCTTCACGGAAGGGATGGACGGGGCTGAAATTGAGGACGTGATCATAGAGGACCGTGACATCCTGCAGGTGATGTACACCAGCGGCACCACCGCCATGCCGAAGGGGGTGCTGATTTCAAACCTGAACGTTTTCATCACCGCCCTGCAGAATACCATCGACCTGGAGATAGGCCCGGAAAGCGTGGTCACGACCTTGATGCCCATATTCCACTGCGCCCAGCACACCCTAACCACCACCGCCCTTCTGTCCGGCGCCAAATCAGTTGTCATGCGCGGTTTCGACCCGGAAGGGATGATGAAGACAATCCAGTCCGAAAGGATCACCTGGATGTTCGCCCTGCCCATGATGTACCGTTACATGCTGGACCACCCGGGAGCCGGCCAGTACGACCTGTCCAGCCTGAAGATCTGCCTCTACGCCATGACGCCCATGGACAGGCGCACCCTGGAGGACGCCAGGAAGAGGATCAGCGCCAGCTTTATCCTGGGCACCGGCCAGACCGAGGCCTACCCGGCCACCAATTACTACAATGTCGAGTGGTACCCGGGCAAGGAGGGCAACATCTGGGGAGTGTCCTCGCCCAACTACGACACCGCGGTGATGGACGACGAGGGCAATATCCTGCCCCCGGGAGAGGTGGGCGAGATCGTCTGGCGGGGGCCCGGCGTCATGGAGGGGTATTTCAAAGACCCCGAGGCCACCGAACAGGCCAGGAAGTTCGGCTGGCACCATTCGGGGGACCTCGGTTATTTTGACCAGGACGGAATGCTGGTTTTTGTGGACCGCAAGAAGGACATGATCAAGACCGGCGGCGAGAACGTCCCTTCCATCAAGGTGGAAACCGTGATCCTGGCCCACCCCAAAGTAGAGGCCGCCGCCGTTATCGGCCTGCCCCACCCGCACTGGGCCGAGGCGGTCACCGCCGTGGTGGTGCCCCGGAAGGACAGCGGCCTGACCGAAGAGGAAGTGATCAGCTGGTGCAAGCAGGAACTGGGCGGCTTTCAGGTGCCCAAATCGGTCATCTTCGTTGAAGACCTGCCCAGGACCACCACCGGCAAGGTAAAAAAGCACGAGCTGAGAAAACAGTTTATCGAACATTACGGGGCTTAAAGCGCGGGAGGGCCGCAGGGGGGCCGGGCCGGTTCCGGACCCTCTGCGGCCCCCAAACCGGGTCGGCGTGCACGTCCCGTTAAATTTTTAAACCGGAGGAGGGCACGCCGGGGCCCGGAGGCCGTCTGCCTGACCGGCCGGAATCCGGGGCGGGAAAAGCGGTTCGGGCGTGGTGCAAAAAAGGGCACGTTTATTGCAGGTGTTTGGCGGTAAGATCATGTTTTACGGAGGTATCGCCTGATGAAAATTCTGGCATTCAACGGAAGCCCCAGGATGAAGTCGGGATGCACCGAAATTGTCCTGAATAAATTCCTGGAAGGGGCGTCCCGGGCCGGCGCAGAGGTGGAAACGGTCTACCTCAAAGAGGCCGGCCTCAAGCCGTGCCTGGGCTGCTACACCTGCTGGTTCAGGACGCCGGGCCGCTGCGTGCAGGCCGACGGCTGGGAGGAAATCCACCGCAAGGCAATCTCCTCGAACGTCATGGTTTTTGCAACCCCGCTTTACAATTACACCATGACCTCCTACATGAAGGTGCTCCTGGAAAGGCTCCTGCCCATCTGGGAACCTTTCATAGTAAAAAAGAAGGGTGTCTGCTTTCACCCTTCCCGCTACGGCAAATACGACCCGGTGGTTCTCCTTTCGGTTTGCGGCTTCCCTGAGGGGGCCCATTTCGACGCCCTGGTGAAAACATTCCAGCAGCATTTCGGCCGCCTGCTGGTGGGCAAGGTCCTGCGATCGGCCTCGGAGATAATGAGAGAACGGCAGGACCGCCTGAACCACATCTTTGACGCTTTTTTCAGGGCCGGGATGGAAGTGGTTCAAAACGGGCGCATAAGCCCGGAGACCGAGGAGGCCGCCGCCGCGCCCATAATCGGGGTCGAGGAGTTCATTGAAGTGTCGAACAGGAGGTTTAACGCCCTGCTCTCTAATCAATCCTGATTACCGTCTTCAGGCCGCCCTTTCCAGTGATCAGTTCCCGGAAGGCCCCGGGGGCTTCCTCCAGCGGTGCCACCCTGGTGATCAGGGAGCGGAAGCCGGCGGGGCTTTTGCCGATCAGCTCCAGGGCGGACTCCATTTCGCCGATGAAACCGAAGGTTCCCCTGATCTGGATCTCCTTCACCGTAATCCGGTTGAACTCCACCCTGGCGGGTTCCTGGTGAATCCCGGCTATTACCACCCGGCCCCTGGGCCGGACCGATTTCAGAGCGGTGTCCAGGGCTTCCGGCACACCCGCGCACTCCAGTGCCAGGTCGACCCCGGGGTCTGTGAATCTTCTGATTCTGTGCAGGCTTTCCCGGCCGGGGGGAAGTACGTGAGAAGCCCCTATTTTCAGGGCCATTTCCTGGCGCCCGGGGGATCCCTCGATAACCCAGGTTTCGGCCGCCCCCCCCATGACGGCCAGCTTCAGGCACAGGGCGCCGATAGGGCCGGCGCCGGTGATCAGCACCTTGTCGCCGATCCGGAATTCGCCCTGGTGCATCGCGTGCAGTGAAACCGCCAGCGGTTCGGCCAGGGTCCCGCTGAGAAGGTCCACATCCCGGGGAAGCTCTCTCAGCATCCCGGATTCCACGCAGATGAATTCCGCCATGGCCCCCTGGGCCGTCAGGCCCAGCCCGCCGTACCTCGATCTTTCGCACAGGTTGAAGAGGCCCTGACGGCAGGAGGGGCAGGTTCCGCACAGCAACCCGGGAATCACCGCCACCCTTTGCCCGGGTGCCCAGCCTTCAACCCCGGGGCCGGTCTCTTCCACCTCGCCGGCAAATTCATGTCCCGGGATAATGCCTTGAGGATGGCCCACATGGTAGGCGTGAAGGTCCGACCCGCAGATCCCGCAGTACCTTACCCGGACCATCACCTGGCCCCGGGCGGGCCGGGGGTCGGCCACGCTTTCCACCTCCAGCCGTCCGGGCCCTTTGAGAACCAGTGCCCTCATAAATTAAATACCCCCGTTTCGAAATTTGTTATATAATGATGTCAATGTTAAATTCTTAACCCGTTGGTTGGTTACCTTCCGGCCATATTAATTATTTTTAAAGGATTTTCACCCAATAATAGCGAACTAAACATTTTTATATTTTCATTCATAACTATAATATTATTCAGCGGAAGAAGAGATGCGGCATGTGGGTTTATGTCTTCCTGGGCCTTGTTGGTGGAATGGGCCTGCTGCTGTACGGCATGCAGATTCTCAGCGAAGGCCTGCAAAAAATAGCCGGCGCAAGGCTGCGGACGATTATGAGCACGCTTACCCACAACCGGCTGAGCGCGCTGCTGGTGGGTGCGGTGGTCACCATCCTCTTCCAGAGCAGCACGGCCACCACGGTAATCCTGGTGGGCCTTACCAGCGCCGGGATCATGACCTTAAGGCAGACCCTCGGGGTGATCCTCGGGGCCGATATCGGGACCACCGTGACCGCCCAGCTGATTGCCCTGAAAGTGACCGAGATTGCCCTGCCCATCGTGGGAATCGGCGCCAGCGTAATATTCTTCACCAAACGGGAGCGCTACCGCCGCTACGGCCAGGTCATGATGGGCTTCGGTCTTCTGTTCCTGGGCCTCAAGATAATGTCCGAGGCCATGTACCCGCTGCGGGAAGACCCCTTTTTCCCGGACCTGATGGCCAGAATGGGCGACAACCCGATCCTGGCCATGATCCTGGCGGCGCTTTTTACTTTTTTGATTCACAGCAGCGCGGCGTCGGTGGGCATTATCATGGTTTTGGGCATGCAGCAGCTGATCAGCCTGCACGCAGCCATTTACCTGCTTTTCGGGGCGAACATAGGAACTTCTTTTACGGCGGTCCTTTCCAGTGTGGGATCTCCCAGGCCCGCCCAGAGGGTGGCCACGGCCCACCTCCTGTTCAAGGTGGCGGGGGTGATTCTTTTCCTTCCGTTTGTCACCCCCTTCGCCGGGCTCATGGAAAGGATCACCTCGTCGGTGGGGTACCAGGTGGCCAACGTGCACACGTTTTTCAACATCGCCATAGCCATTTTGTTTCTTCCCTTCACCACTAAGTTCGAGTCCCTGCTGACCAGTTTGCTGCCGGACAAGAAAGAGCCCAGGGAGGCTTTCCGCCCCCGCTACCTGGACATCAAGCTGATCAACACCCCGGCCATCGCCCTGGGCCTGGCCACCAAGGAAATCAACCGCACGTTCGATTATGTTTTCGATATGACCAAGGATATAGCCATGATCCTGGAAAAGAACGACGTCTCCCTGCTCAACCAGGTGGTCAAGAAGGAGGAGCGGGTGGACATCCTGTTCAAAGAGATAAGCGAGTACCTGACCAATGTACTGCGCCAGCCCCATTCCAGGCAGGAGTTCATTAAATGCATGGGCCTGATCAATATTGTCAACGACCTGGAGCATATAGGGGATATCATCGAAAAGAACGTCACCTACCTTGCCCAGTGCAAGATAGACGGCCACTGCACCTTTTCCGACGAGGGCTGGGACGAGATTTCCATCATGCACAAGAGAGTCTGCGACCTTATGCAGATGACCAATACCGCCTTCGTCACCAGCAACCGTGAGCTGGCGGAAAAGGCCTACAAGCTGCAGCCCGAAATAACGAAGATGGAGAGACACCTGCGCATCCTGCACATCCACCGGCTGCGGGTGGGCGGCGGTTCCGAGGAGGCGGGGGCGGTGCACCTGGACTTGATCAACGCCTTCCTGCGCATCAGCGAGCACGTCCGGAACATAGCGTGGGAGGTGTCCAGCGAGGGAATGGAACTCACGGCCAGCGGGGAAAGGGTGGCCATGCCGGTACCCTGAGAGTGTTTAAAGCCGGCCTTCTCAGACTTTATCAGACTATGCTAAAATTATAAAAAGGGAGGCTTGTGTATGCATACCGTAAAAAACAGATATGGAATTCTTGTGATTGCAGCTTTTGTTGTAGGCGTGCTGTTGACAGGGGCGGCCTTTTACGTGCTTCCCATCGGCCCCTCGATAGCCACGCCCCCGCCTGCGGCCAGCAGCCCGGTAAACCCGGTCGGGACAAGCCTGATCGCGGACATCGTGGATAAAACCAGCCCTGCGGTGGTAATGATTCAGACCGTGGTCGAATCCAGGGAGCGGATTTACGACCCGTTTTTCAACGACCCCTTTTTCCGCCAGTTTTTCGGCAACAGGATACCCAGGGATACTTCTCCCAGGTATACCACGGGAATGGGCTCGGGATTCATCATCAGCAAGGACGGCTATATCCTGACCAACGAGCATGTGATCAGCGGGGCCAAAAATATTGAGGTGATTATGACCGGAAGGGATAAGCCCGTTCCCGCCAAGCTGGTGGGATCGGACTTCGAACTGGACTTGGCTGTTTTGAAGATTAACGGGGAAAGCGACCTGCCGGTTCTTGAACTGGGCGATTCCGACGCGGTCAGGGTCGGGGAGTGGGTAATCGCCATCGGCAACCCCCATGGTCTGGACCATACCGTCACTGTCGGCGTAATCAGCGCCAAGGGACGCCCCATCGCGGTGCAGGACAGGCAGTACAAGAACCTCCTGCAGACCGACGCCTCCATTAACCCGGGCAACAGCGGCGGGCCGCTGCTCAACGTCAGGGGACAGGTGATCGGCATCAACACCGCCGTGAGCGCTTCCGCCCAGGGGATCGGGTTCGCCATTCCCACCAGCACGGTCCGGCCGGTTCTGGACTCCTTGATCAACCAGGGCAAAATTACCCGCCCCTGGCTGGGGGTGTACATCCAGACGGTAAACAAGGAAATAGCCGGTTACCTTGGCCTGAGCAGGGTTGAGGGGGCGGTGGTCACCTCGGTGGTGGAGGGAGGCCCGGCGGACAGCGCCGGGATTACCCAGGGCGACGTAATCATCGGCATTGACGGAAACAGGGTCGGCAGCGCCGAAGACTTGACCTCGCTGGTTCAGAAAATGAAGCCGGGCCAGAAGGTGGAGGTGGCCCTCTACCGGAGCGGCAAAAAGCTGGAGGTGGCCGTGATCATCGGAGAAAAGGGCAAAATACAGTAACCCCGTCAAATAACCCGGGGAACGGGATTATGGACGACATGGCCGTCCTGCTTCTGAACAGATAATCATAATCCGTCCACTGTTCCGGGCCCACCGGGTTCCGGGGGGCCCAAAAATCCCCCTGAGATGCCGGGAGCCATCAGAAAACAAAAAGGGACCGGAGTTACCGGTCCCGCAGTTTCCTTGGAGACCAGGCCGAAAATTATCCGCGCCCTCGAACTGGCGCTGAACCGCCGGGCCGGCCCGGCCCGGACCCCGCTACGGCGTCATGCCGTAGGGAACGTCTTGAGGTCTTGCCAACTGGCCCGCCGGGTACTGAGTCGGGGCCCGCCTGGGCGGCGGTTTCGCCGGTGGGCCGGTCCCGGGTCAGTCGAATTCGAACACCACCTTTACCGACTTGCTTTCCGACTTGTCGACCGCCGCCAGGATGGCCTCTTTATACCGGTCCAGGCTGAACCTGTGGGTAATAAATCCCTCCGTTTTCAGCCTTCCCTCGACCATCCAGCGGATGGCCAGGTCGAAATCGCCCACCGTCTCTCCCTGCCAGAGGCTTCTGCAGTGGGAGACGCTCCCGATCAGGTTCACCTCGTTGTACCACACCGGGGTGAGATCGACGTTCAGCGGCCTCAGGCCGGCGCCCATCAGCACCACGCTTCCGCGGGACCTGGCCAGGCGAAGGCTGGTCTGCAGGGTGGAGGCGCTTCCCACGCAGTCGTAAACGATGTCGAAGCCGCCCACCAGCGTGCGGTTCTGGCCGAATCCGGCATAAACCCTGCCCCCGGTGGCGGCGGCCGCCCTCTCCAGGAGGTCGTCCCCCGACATCCAGACCTCGTCTGCGCCCTGACGAAGGGCCAGGTCTCGCTGGTAGTCGAACTGGGCCACCGCTACGATATTGCACCCGGGGCAGACCGCGCGCAGCGCCTGGATGACAAAGAAGCCGATGGTGCCGGTGCCGAAAACGATCACCTGCTGATTTCCCGAGGGGGGGCAGCGCAGCACGCCCCTGATGGATACGGCGGCCGGTTCAACCAGGACAGCCTGGTCGTCCGTCAGTTCGTCCGGAATTGAAAGCAGGCCGCCCGCGGGCGCATAGAACTCGTTGCTGAACCCGGCGCCCACGGTGTCGGGCAGGCCGGTCCTCTCGCAGTGGTTGTAGTTCATTCCGGCGCACTGCCTGCACGGTTCAAGGCCGTGGGCGAGGCACGATCCGCCCCCGACCCGCATCCGCCTGATTACGCGGTCTCCCGGCTTTAAACCGGCTGCCGTCCCGGCCTCGGCCACACTGCCCACCACCTCGTGCCCGAGGTAGGTCACCCGGTCGCCCGGAAGGATGGCAGGATGTACGCCCAGGTCCAGGTCCAGGTAGATAAGGTGAAGGTCGCTGCCGCATATCCCCGCCAGGCGGTTTTTAACCCCGACCCAGCCGGGGGGCACGGCGGGAGAAGGTATGTCCATGTAGCGCAGGTGGGACGAGTCGCTGAAAAGCGCCTCCGGGCCGCCCTGAATTACGGCCATCAACCTCTCCGGGCTTTTGTCGATAAGCAGTGTTTTCATGTTGGGGGACCTCCTTAAACGTAATTCTGCCGCCCGGGGGGCTGTTTCATCCTTTCATGTGGGTCATGTCCTTGGTGATCAGGTTCGAATACTTCTGCAATGTGGGCAGAAACTGCCAGTAGTTGTCCCTGTTCAGGCTGGTGGAAGGCGCGACTACGGAGAGGGCGGCAATGACCCTGCCGGTTCCGTCCCGTACCGGCACGGCAAGGCAAAACACCCCAGGCAGGGTTTCCTCCCGGTCAACGGCGTACCCCTGTTTTGCCACCTCTTCTATTTCTTTCCTGAGCAGTTCCCGGTTGGTAATGGTGTTGGGCGTCATCGCCGGCAGGTCGATATGATTGATTAACCGGTCGCGCTGTTCGGGATCGGCGTAAGCCAGGAGCACTTTCCCCATGGAGGAGGTGTGGTAGGGCATGATTGCGCCGATCTGCATGACCACCATGAAGGGATTGACGGGCTCGGCCTTTTCTATGAGAACCGCCTTGCTGCCGATCACTATGGCCAGGTAGCACGGCATGGAAAGATCGTAACTCATGTGCTGAAGATGAGTCCGCGCCGGGATCCGCAGGTCGCCCAGGGCAGCCACCCCCAGCTCGCAGGCTGTCGACCCGACACGGTATTTCCTGGTTTTCTCGATTTGCACCAGAAAGCCTTCGCTTTCAAGGGTCTTCACCAGCAGGTGGACCGTTCCCTTGGAGAGCTTCAGCATTTCGCTTATTTCCGTAATCCCGTACTGGTGGGGAGGTTTGACAAAGCATTTCAGTATGGCCAGCGCCCTGGCCACCGACCGCACCCTCGACTCTTTTTCCCCTTTTTCCAAATTAACTCCTCCGAATTAACCGGTTGGATTCTATTCTACCACACTATGCCATGGGGCCGATGTCCGGGTCGGTCATTACGTTGACACAGGCCGGTTTTCCGGAGGCCAGCGCCCTTTCCAGGGCCGGCCCGATTTCCTGGGGCCGGGTGACGTATTCGCCGTGCCCGCCCAGGGCCTCAACCACCTTGTCGTACCGTGTCTCCGCCAGGTCCAGGCCGACGAATTCCCTGCCGGCCGAAGACTTCTTGGCCTCGGACCGTTTGATCATTCCCCAGCCCTTGTCGTTCAGTATTACTGCCGTGAAGGGGATGTTGTGGCGGACGGCCGTATCGTACTCCATGGCCCCGTACCCGAAAGTCCCGTCGCCGGTCAGGAGTATGACCTTCCTTTCCGGGTGGGCCAGCTTTGCCGCCATGGCATAGGGTATGCCCACTCCCAGGGGGCCGAAGCTGGTGCTGATTACTCCCGGGTAGCCGCCGGGAAGCATGGCCGGCAGGACCAGGTTGCCCCATTTGGCGGCGTCCCCGCCGTCTACGACCACGACGGTGTTTTCGTCCACCCTTCTAAGGATTTCAAACATCAGGCGCATGGGATGGATTGGAAACTGATCGGACATGGCCAGGGGCGCCGCCAGGGAGACCAGGCTGTTTTTAATTTCCCTTAAGTGATTCACCCACTCGGAATGACCGGCCCCGTCCGCGGCTTCCGTGAGCTTCTTCAGCACCAAGCGGGCATCCCCCACTATGCCCAGCCTGACGTCCAGCTGGTCGGTGATCTGGGCCGGGTCGATATCGACCCTGATTATTTTCAGGGACTTTGGAAATACGTCCCGGGTCATGGTGTAGCCGGTTCTGGTGCCCACGACCAGGGCCAGGTCGGCCTCGGCAAGCGCCTGGCGCAGCACCGGGCTGGCGGAAGCCGCTATACCCATGCACAGGCCGTGCGTGTCCGGGACCGATCCCCTTGCGGCGTTGCGGGTGAATACGGGGATGCCGGTTTTTTCCACGAATGCCGCCAGTTCGGCGTGGCCCCGGGACCACCATACGCCGCCGCCGGCGATAAGCACGGGCTTTTTGGCCTCATTTAACAGTTTCACGGCGGTCCCGATGTCGGCGGGATCTCCCGCCGGAACGCTGGAGGTGCGGTAGGTCTCCTGGAATTCTGCCCGGGATGCGTCGACATCCTGCTCCATCAGGTTACGGGGTATCTCCAGGTACACCGGCCCCGGGCGGCCCGTGGCGCAGTACGCCATTGCCCGGCCAACGTACTCGGGTATGCGGTGTGCCTCGGCCACCGACCTGGCATGCTTGGTGATGTGCTTGACCATGTCTATCTGGTTGAAATCCTGCAGCTCGTTGCGGTCGAACTCGCTGATCCTTGCCTTTCCGGCGAGGCAAAGAACGGGAAATCCCCCGTTGGAAGAGTTGGCCAGGCCGGTGACCAGGTTGGTGAAGCCGGGCCCCGCCGTTCCGGTGCACACTCCCGGATCGCCGGTGGCCAGGGCCCAGCCCTCGGCCATGAAGGCCGCGTTCATCTCGTGCCTGACGCCTATGTAACGTATGCCCCTTTCCTCGCAGGCCTCCATCAACGGGTAGATGTGGCCCCCGGCGATGCCGAAGATGTATTTGACTCCTTCCCTCTTTAATACCTCTGCCGCAAGAGAACCGCCGTTATACTTTTGTTCCTGCATGAATATCACCCTCCCCGCGGATGTTCAATTAGATTGAACTCATGTTCAATAATCTTAGGGAAATCCTAACACGCCGCCAAACCCCTGTCAATATGTTATCATTTCTCTCAAGCCCCGGCCCTTTTGCCCGATAATGTGCCTGCTTTTCCGCAAGTCATCAAGGTTTAAAAAAACAATAAAAAAAATAAAAAATATTGTATTCGAGTTTGCAATATGTTAGCATGAATTAAATAAAATATGAACAGATGTTCAGTGATATTGAACGCCTGAGTTGCAGAACACCATTTACAGTGCGGTTGATATATAGGGAATAGTTCGGTTTAAAATTGGCGGATAATTCTTGTTTTTTAATTTAATCAAGGGAGGTTGAGCTTGATGTCGGTCTCCACAGTAAAACTCCCGGCCGGGGGAACACCGGCGGAACAGGTTCTGAGACAAATGGGCGATCTGCGCGTCCACGATGCAAACTGGAGGGAGGGGAGGACCTGGAGCCTGGTCTATTATCCCGGTGAAGAAATTTACGACTTTCTCAAGAAGGCCTACACCATGTTCATGTCTGAAAACGGCCTGAACCTGGCGGCGTTTCCCAGCCTCAGGAAATTTGAGACCGAGGTGGTGGCCATGACGGCGGACATGCTGGGCGGAGGACCCGAGGCCGCAGGCACCATGACCTCGTGCGGCACCGAGAGCATCATCATGGCGGTCAAGACGTACCGTGACAAGGCCCGGGCGGAACGCCCGGAAATAACCCGTCCCGAGATGATACTGCCCGAAACGGCACATCCCGCCTTTGAAAAGGCGGCCCATTATCTGGACGTGAGGCCGGTGAGAATTCCCGTAGGGCCTGATTTCCGCGCGGACGTCGGGGCGGTGCGGAAGGCAATATCGGAAAATACCATTTTAATCGTGGGGTCGGCTCCCGCCTACCCCCATGGGGTGATCGACCCGATTGGGGATCTGGCGGCGCTGGCCGCGGAAAGAGGCATCGGCTGCCACGTGGACTCCTGCCTGGGGGGATTTCTGCTTCCCTTTATCCGTAAACTGGGATACCCCGTGCCTGATTTTGATTTCCGGGTACCGGGAGTGACGTCGATTTCAGCCGACGTTCACAAGTACGGGTTCGCCGCCAAGGGCGCCTCCACCATCATCTACCGGGATAAAAGCCTGCGCCTGCACCAGTTTTACATATACACCGAGTGGTCGGGAGGGATTTACGCCCATCCGACGATGACCGGAACCAGGCCCGGCGGGGCCATCGCGGCGGCCTGGGCGATTATGAACCACCTGGGCGAGGAGGGGTACCTGCGCCTGGCCGATAACATTATGAAGACCTCGAAAAAGCTGATGGAAGGCATTAATTCCATTCCCGGCCTTTACATTCTGGGCAGGCCCGATATGAGCGTATTCGCCTTCACCTCCGATACCATGGACATTTACGCCCTGGGCGATGCCATGGACGCCCGCGGCTGGCACCTGGACCGCCAGCAGAGGCCGCCGTGCCTGCACATGATGGTGACGCCGGCCCATGAGAAAATCGCGGACCAATTTATCTCCGACCTTGGGGAATGCGCCCTGGCGGTGGCCGAGAAAAAGTCGGCCGCACCCGGGGGAACGGCGGCCATGTACGGCATGATGGGCACGCTGCCCGACCGGGGCGTGATCAAGGACTTTGTGCTTAATTTTATGGACGACCTGATGAGTGTGAAGTAGCCCGGGGGCATGCGGTCCCGCCTTTCGGCGGGATCCGCGGCTGGCCTTAATTCTAAAATTTGGGAGGTAACTATATGGTGGCGGAAAGTGGGAAAGCAAGGTTTCGCCTTACTACCAGGCAAAAGCAGATATTCCCGCTGATCATGCTGGGGGCGTTTTTTGAAGGCTTCGATTTTTCAACTGTCAACCTGGCCCTGCCGTTCATCACCCGCGATCTCGGAATCGACACCAAATCCGCCGGTTTTATGCTCTCCATAATCGCTATTGGAACGCTGGTGTCCTTTTTCGTGGTCAGGATGGGCGACAGGGTGGGCCGCAAGCCGGTCTTCCTCTGGTCCGTTGTCCTGTTTTCCGTCTTAAGCCTGCTGACCGCCTTCACTCCCAACATTCAGCTGTTTGTCGTCTGCCAGTTTCTGGCCAGGATTTTCCTGGTTGCCGTCTGGGCTGTGGGGTTCATAATCATTGCCGAGGAGTTTTCCGTGGAGCTGAGGGGCAGGGCCCTGGGCCTTTTCCAGGCCGCGGCCGCCATCGGCGCCATATTCCCGTCGCTGTGCATACCCTGGATGGCCGCCCTGGGGTTCGGGTGGCGCGGCCTGTACGTCATCGGCGCACTGCCTCTGGTGGTTGTGTTTTTCCTGGCCAGGAACTTCCATGAAACCGAGAGGTTCCAGAAAGCCAGGCGGGCGACCGAGGGGGGCCCCGGGTTCTTCGCGGTCTGGAAGGCGCCGTACAGGAAATACATGGCCGTCATATCCCTGCTGTGGGTCCTGCTTTACTTCTGCTACATCACTGGGCAGAATTTCTTCTCCTACCACGCGGTCAAGGAGTTGGGATGGAATGAGGCCAGGGTGGGCCTGACACTGGCTTTGGCCTATACAATCGCACTATTGGGTTACTATACGGCCGGAAGGCTTATGGACGGCATCGGCCGCAAGCCGACTTCGGTCATCTTCCTTCTGGGCGGGTCCGTATTCACCATACTGGCCTTTCAGGCCGTTAAATACGAACTGGTGGCCCTGTTCATAATCCTCGGCACCTTCTTCGTGGGGGTGTTTACGGTAATCGGGGCCTCCTTTACCAATGAGCTGTTTCCGACGGCCATCAGGGCCAACGCCACGGCCTGGGGGAACAACATCGTCGGACGGCTCGGCCAGGTGGCGGCGCCCGCCATTGTCGGATCCATCGCCGTTCCCCTGGGCAGCGTCGCCAATACGGCGTCCGTCATGGCCCTGGCGCCCATCGTGGCAGTTGTTTTGATCGTCCTTTTCCTGCCTGAAACCAGGAACCGTGAAATCCAGGACTTCGTTGAGACGGCGGGCGGCCGGCCGTAAGGCAGGCCGCCCGCCGCCCTGCGGCTTGTAAAAGCAGTACAGGAGGAGATGGTCCCGATGAAAGTTGCGGTTATAGGGTCCGGCGTGATGGGACCCGGGATTGCCCAGGTATTCATGATGGGCGGGCACGAGGTTGCACTGAATGACGTAAGTGAAAAGGCCCTCGCGGACGGGGCGGCCAGAATCCGGGAAAACCTCGACCTGATGCACGGCATGGGATTGCTGGACAAGGGGTCCGGTGATTACATGCCCCTGCTGACAACCACCGGGTCGCTGAGGGAGGCCGTTGAAGGGTCCCGGCTGGTGGTCGAGGCGGCGCCGGAAAGGCCGGACGTCAAGCAGGCGATATACAACGAACTGGACAAGATTTGCGCCGAGGACGCGGTCATCGTCAGCAACACCTCTTCTTTTCCGCTTCCCGACATGTTTCCCGATTTCCGGCCCGGAAGGTTTTTCGTGGCCCATTTTTTCAACCCGCCGCAGGTCATCCCCCTGGTTGAGCTGGTTAAAAGCGACCGCACCGACGACGGGGCGGTTGAGTGGCTGAAAAAAGAACTGGAGGCGTGCGGGAAAAAAACCGTCGTTTTGACGGGATATAAGATGGGCTTTCTGGTTAACCGCCTGCAAACGGCCATGATGAGGGAGGCTTTTCACCTGATCAGGTGCGGGGTTGTGAAGCCGGAAGACGTCGACACCGCCACCGTGGCGGCCATAGGATTCAAGTCGGCCTGGCAGGGGACCTTTGACACCATGGATTACATCGGGCTGGACACCGTTGCCCTGGCCTGCGGCGCGATCTTCCCGGACTTGAGCAATGATACCGGGGTGCCGGAGATGATTACCGAAAAGGTCCGGGAAGGGAAACTGGGGGTCAAAACAGGACAGGGCTTCTTCAACTATGAGGGCGACAGGGGAGCGGAGGTATTGAAAAGAAGGCAAAAGGTGCTCCTGGAACAGCTGAAACTGTGGAAAAAGTACATGAGCTGAATGGCCGGGGTACGGCCGCACCCTGCGGGATTTTATCCCCCGGGCCGGCGTGGATTTCAATCCCCTGGGGCAGGTTTTCAGGCCAGCCTGAGCAGGACGATTCCCCCGAGGATGGCCAGGACTCCCGCCAGGCGGAGTACGCCCGGCCTCTCACCCAGAATGAGGCAGCCTAGAAGGACACTGAAGGCGATGCCGCTTTCCCTGCCGGCGGCGACATAACCCAGGCTGGAGTGTTTCATGGCCAGCACCACCAGGAAGTAAGCGGCGAGAATAAAGATACCCGTTGCCGCCGACGTTTTTAGATTCCTCCTGATTTCCGCCGCCAAGGATCGGCCGCGGGCCCGGGTAATCAGCAGGATCAGGCCTGCGATCAGGAATTTCCAGAACAAAAGGCTTAAGACATCCGTGTATTCAATGGCCTTCCTGTCCAGGGAGGTGTAGCAGCCGGTAAAGAACCCCACTGCCAATGATAAAAAAAGGGCTTTTACCGTTCCCCCCTCCGGTTTAAAGCCCACGGCCAGGATCCCGGCGGCGATTGCGATTACCGCCGCCATTCCCGGGGCCGACAGGTGTTCCCCGAAAAACAAAAGGCCTGCGGCGGTTGCCCAGACAGGGGAGCTTCCGCGGGCAATCGGATAGACAAAGGTCAGGCTCGAGAGGGTATAAGCCCTTGACAGCGCCACCACGTACATCGCCTCGGCCAGGGAGCTAAGCACCACCGGCAGCAGCGCCTCTTCCGGAATGTGAAGGCCGCCCGCGGCCAGGGCGGCCGGAAAAAGAACCGCGCCGGCCGATACATAGGCAACGGCGAGGTGAAGGGTGCGGTTTGACACCTGTTTTGCCCTGAGGTTCCACAGGGCATGGATAAAGCCGGATAGCAACACCAGCGACCAGGGAAAAAGGTCCATCCCTCGTTCCACCAAACACGCCTTAATATATCTATTGGGCCGGGTAACTTTTGCACGCCGCCGCGGACCGGGCGGATCCCGGCCCGTTAAAGGACCAGTTCGGTCTCCTCGGTTATCCTGTGCCTCAGTTCGAGGAACGCCGGGTCCGTATAGTCCCGCGGCCTGGGCAGGTCAACCTTGTAGACGGTCTTCATCCGCCCCGGCAGCTTGCCCTCCAGGACCACGATCCTGTCCCCGAGGTAGACCGCCTCTTCTATATTGTTGGTGACAAAGACCACCGTTCTCTTCTCGGTTTCCCATATCCTCACCGTTTCCTGCTCCATCAAGTAGCGGGTCTGGGCGTCCAGCTGGCCGAAGGGTTCGTCCAGGAGCATCACCTCTGGGTTGTTGGCGTAGGCCCTGGCAATTCCCACGCGCTGCTTCATTCCGCCGCTCAGCTGGTGGGGATAGGCGTTTTCAAAACCGCTCAGGCCGACCAGTTTGATGTAGTGGCCGGCTATTTCCCGCCTGGCCTTCCTGGGAACTCCCCTCAGCTTGGGGCCCATCTCGACGTTTCCCATGACGGTTTTCCAGGGGAAGAGGGTATACCTTTGGAAAACAATGCCCCGGTCGGGCCCGGGTTCGGTTATCACCCTGCCGTCCAGGCAGGCCTTCCCGGTGCTCGGCCTGTAGAGGCCGGCGATTATCTTCAGCAGGGTAGTCTTGCCGGACTGGCCGGGGCCGAGGACGACGATAAACTCGTTTTCCTCCACGGAGAGGTTGATGGTGTCGAGAACGTGTATTTTTTCCCGGCCCTCCCCGAAGTACTTGCTGATATTTATGCATTCAATCTTCGGTTTTTTTACTCCAGATTTGTTTTCCAAGGACAGACCCACCTTTCCAGACGCGTCACCGCCAGTGAAATCATCCAGGCCGTAAAGGCTATGACCACCATTCCCCCGATGATCATGGCCGGCTTGGATAGGTTCATCCCCAGAACGATTATAAAGCCCATGCCTTCCCTTGCCCCCACCAGCTCGGCCGCCAGGACCGTCGTCCAGGCCATGCTGAGCGAAATCTGAATGCCCGCGAAAATTGCCGGAAACGCCGCGGGGAAAGTGACCTCCAGGATTTCCTGGCGGCGGTTTCCGCCGAGCATCCGGATGCAGTCGTAAAGCTCCGGGTCCACCAGCCTTATGCCGTTGTAGGAGTTGATAATGCAGGGCACGATGGCGCCGATGATAATGATGAAAATCTTCGAAGTTTCACCGATACCGAACCACAGAATCGCCAGGGATATCCAGGCTATGGGGGGCATGGGTTTGAACAGGTCGAACACCGGTTTGACGATGGCATTGATATAAGGGCTGAAACCCATCGACAGGCCGATGGGAACCCCGATGGCCACGGCGATTACGAAGGCGATGAGAACCCGTTTCAGACTGAACCACAGGTGTACAAGCAGTGTCTTGCCGGCCAGCGGGTGGACGAACATATCTCCCAGTTGCTGGAGGACCTCCACCGGTCGGGGCATGAACTTGCCGAAGACCTTCATCACCGCCACCAGGTCCCAGATCGAAAGAAAGCAGATAATGGAAATCGCGTACAGGACGTAAACGTTTTTGAAAACGGCCGCAATGTATTCGAAAGGCTTCCTCGGTTTTTTTTCAGCCACCGGAGCGTTCGCACAGGCTTGCTTGTCCAAGCGGATCTACCTCCTCATCCCGGCCACCAGGCGTTTTTCCACCCGGTCGATGATTATGCCTATGGCAACCCCGGTAAGGCCCACCATGATCATCCCCAGCACGATCATGTCGGGCATCAGGAGGCGCCTGCCCATGGTAATCAGGAATCCGAGGCCGGCGTCCGCCGCGATCAGTTCCGCGGCCACCAGCGCGGTCCAGGAGGCGGCCAGGGCCACCTGCAGCCCGCCGAAAACCATCGGCAGTGCCGACGGAATGCATATTTTCCTGAATATCTCCCAGTCTGAGGCCCCGTAGGTCCTGGCCATGCGGATGTAAACCGGGTTGGTCATGCGCACGCCCACGAAGGAATTGATCACGCAGGGAACAATCCCCGAGGCCCAAATAATAAACGCTTTGCCGGTCAGCCCGATGCCGAACCAGAATATTGCCAGGGGAATCCAGGCCACCGGCGGTATGGGCCGGATCATTTCAAAAATCGGCCTGACCAGGCCCTCGGCCACCACGAACCAGCCCATCAGGAGACCCAGGGGAATCCCGATCAGCAGGGCCAGGATATAGCCCGTCAGAGCCTCTCCGACGCTGGTCAGAACGTGAACAATGAGCACCGCCCCGTCGGGGTCCGCGTGGTTGAGCTTGTAAATGAACAGCTTCAATACCTGGGCCGGCGTGGCCAGAAGGGTGTTGGGCACCAGCCCGGTGTCGACGATCAGCTCCCAGACGGCCAGGACCGTCAGGAGGCTTAAGTAAGGCAGAATTTTTAAAACTTTTGAGTTGCCGGAACTCGGCTTATCAGACATTATTACACCCCTGTCTCATGGCTACCTCTGACAAAAGACCCGCCGGGGCGGCCGGCCCCCGTGGGGGCCGGCGCCTTCCGCAAAACGTGATGCCCCGCCTGTAACGGCGGTTTTAAGGGATCAGGCCCTTTTCCTTGGCCAGCATCTTGAGAAACTTGTCTGTGACAAATCCGCTCTTAAGCACTTTTTCTTTTTCCTGGGGGGTGAACTTGCCCTGGGCCGTAAAGAACTCGGCTATACCCGCCATGACCTGCTCCATCTGGCTGGGCCCCTTCGAATTGTCGAACATGGCCAGCTGCTCCTTGAGGCCGTATACGGGGTGTTTCTCGATGTCCAGGATGGCGTCCTCCTTGGATATATCTATGCCGCCCCAGTCTTTCAGGAATTTCCTGTAGGGATCCGCCAGGTTCGTATTTTCTTTCTTCATCTTGTCGATGCCCTGGAAGAATATATCCAGGAATTTTACCACTTGATCGGGGTGTTCATCCGCGAACTTTTTGTTTGCAATAAGCACCAGGGGAATGTTGGCGCCCACCTGGTCGCTGGAGGCCACGATTTTCCATCCCTTTTGCAGCCCGGTGTACATGAACGGCGCCCACAGGGCAACCAGGTCTCCCTTGCCGGATTCAAAGGCGGCCACCGCCTGGGCCTGTTCGAGGTTCTGTATTTTCACGTCGCTGTCTTTCAGTCCCAGTGCCTTGAGATAGCTGGAGAGGGCGTAGTGCCCGGAGGAAACCGTGGTGGCAAGTATGGTCTTGCCCTTGACCAAATCAGCCGTACCGTATATATCAGGGTACTTGGGGTCGGCTCCCTTGGTCTTGAGGATCGGGCTGTCCGGCCTGGCCATGACCACGTTGGCCAGGGACTCGTCGTTTGCCAGGCCGATCATGTAGGCGTCGTACCTCAGGGCCGCCATCAGCATGGGTACGCCCCCGGTGGCCCCGACGTCCCACTGGTTGGCCGGCAGGGCTTCAATCTGAGGCATGCCGGAGTCAAAGTAGACCAGTTTCAGCTCCACCCCGGCCTTTTTATCAAGGCCCTCCTGAATGGCCTGGTAGGTGTGGAAGGTTTCGAACTCGGGCTGGTGGCTGACGCGGATGACGGGCAGCTTGCCGGACCCTGAAGTCTTGTCCTTGCCCGAATCGGCTGATTTTCCGCAGCCCACCGTGCCGGCGGCAACCAGGATCAGTGCCAGGAAAAGTCCCATGATCTTGTAAAACCTGCTGGATTTCGACCTCACGAATGAACCTCCTTTGTAGTGTTAGTCTTCTTTCAACCGGTTGCTGAGCGAATGTTGGCGGTTTCCTTTCAGCATCCCCCCTCCCGGGACTGTTTTGCGAATTACCACCACTTTATCAAATCGGTAACCCGCTTTCTGATTTCGACGAATTCGGGGTCCCGGAAGTCCCTCGGCCTAGGCAGGCCGACCGGAACCTCGGCCTTGACGGTTGTCGGCTTGTTGCTCAGGACCAGGATCCGCTCGGCCAGGTACACCGCCTCTTCGATGTTGTGGGTGACGAAAATCACGGTGCTCTTTAACTCGCGCCATATCCTCACCAGCTCGTCCTCAAGGTAGTAGCGCAGCTTTACGTCAAGCTGACCGTATGGCTCGTCCATCAGGAGGAGGTCGGGATTGACCGCAAAAGCCCTGGCGATGGCCACGCGCTGTTCCATGCTGGAGGAAATCTGGTTGGGATAAAGGTCGGCGCTGTCCGACAGCCCCACCAGATCCATGATCTTTTTTAACCGGCTTTCCAGTTCATCCCTGGGCACCTTCTTGACTTCCATGCCGTAGGCTATATTTTCCTTGACGGTGCGCCAGGGCATGCAGGACGGCTCCTGAAAGACGAAGGATATGTTGTGTTTTTTCGGGTCAGCCTCCTCACCGTCAATCATGATGTTTCCCCTGGTGGGTGGGATCAGTCTGGACAAAAGGTTTAAAAAGGTCGTCTTGCCGCAGCCGGTGGGACCCACGATGCAGAGCAACTCTCCTTCGGCCACCGTGAAGGAGATGTCGTCCAGCACCAGCAGGTCTCCGAACTTCTTGGTCAGGCCGTTGACGGAAACCTTTACCTTCCTTTTCCCGTTCTCGGACAAGGTCTGCACCCCTCAGATTTTATTAGGTGTTGCAGTATAAAAATTTAGTATCATCGCCATTAACCCAATTGGGTAAGGAAGGACCTTACCCAATTGGAGAAAATGTACTACCAGTTTCTGTGATCCAGGTGGGCGTACTTGGGCAGGAAGCGGGTGGGCAGGGCCAGGGCGTCCCTCCTGAAGGGAGGGGCCAGCTGGGTACCGTCCACCACGAACTCGAGAACGCAAGGTTTTCTCCTTTTTATGGCTTCGAGCACGGCCTCGCCGACATCCTCCGCCCGGTCGATCCTCGCCCCCTCGGCGCCCATGGCCCTGGCCACCGGCACAAAGCTTTCGGGGTTGGGGATGTCGACGCCGATAAACCGGTTGTTGTAAAAATCAACCTGGTTCTTTTTCTCTGCGCACCAGCCCATGTTTCTGAACACGCAGGCGATTACCGGCAGGTTGTGCTCCACGGCGGTGCTTACCTCGTGCAGGCTCATACCCCAGGCCCCGTCACCGATAATCGCCAGTACAGGCGCTTCCGGGCAGCCCATCTGCGCGCCCAGGGCGGCGGGGTAGGCGAAGCCGGTATTGCCGAAGGTAAGGGCTGCGATGTGCTTCCGGCTCTTGGTGAATTTAAGGTAGCTGTTGGCGGTGGAGGACACGTTACCGATGTCGGTGGCCACTATGGCGTCGGCCGGAAGAACCTTGCACATCTCCAGCAGCGCCCTCCGGGGATTGATGGGATTTCCGTCCGCCATGGCCAGGGAGACTATTTCTTCTTCCCATTTCTGTTTTTTGGCCGCCACCTCGGCCAGGCGGTTCCCGTCGGGCCTGCGGTCCGGGTCTCCGGCCTTGAGGCGCTTGAGGATCTCCACGCCGGCCTCCCTGGCGTCGCCGATGATGCCTACCTCGATGGGGTGAGTCCGGGCGATGTGCCTGGGGTTGATGTCGATCTGGATTATTTTGGCGTCTTCCGGGAAATAGTTGATATCATACTGCGGCAGGGTGCCGAAAACCGAGAGCCTTGTTCCGACGGCCAGGATTACGTCGGCCTCCGCCAGTGAATGCATGGCCGCCTTGGATCCCATGTAGCCGATGGGACCCACCCAAAGGGGGTGGTCGGCGTAAAAGGCATCGTTGTGAAGGTAGGACACCGCTACCGGGGCGGTCAGGTGTTCGGCAATTTCTTTTACCACATCTAGGGCGTCGGCGTCAACAGCACCCCTGCCGGAAATTATTACCGGCCTTTTGGCCCCTGCCAGGATCCGGGCGGCCCTGTCCAGGTCCTCCGTGCAGCCGCAGCCGCGCCTGTCCACGCGGTACTGGTGAGGCTCAAGAATCCTGTCTTCCAGTTCGCCGTAAAAGTAGTCCCGGGGAATGTCGTAGAGCACCGGGCCGCGGTCGGCGTAGGCGATCCTGAAGGCCGTCCGCAGGCAGTCGGCGGCCCTTTTGGGGTGGGGAACCCTGACCGTTGCCTTGGTGATGGCCCTGAATACCGACACCTGGTCGCACTCCTGGAAGCCGTCCCAGCCTATGGTGGGGGTGCCGGCCGAAGGCGATATGATGACCATGGGGGTGTGGCCCATGTTGGCGGCGGCCACCGAAGTGACCATATTGGTAATCCCGGGGCCGTTTTGGCCGGTCACCACCCCGCATTTCCCCGTCACCCGGGCGTAGGCGTCCTCCATGTGGGCCGCGCTCTGCTCGTGCCGGACCGAAATAAATTTGATTCCTGCCGCCGGGAACAGGTCCAGCATGTCCATGAAGGCGGATCCCACTATCCCCGTGACGTGGTCGACCCCTTCCGCCAGCAGGGTTTCAACGATTGCTTCACTGGGTGTCATCTTTACCTTTGCCATATTCCCATCCTCCAGACGTTGTATATATGGTGATTAATTCAGGCTTTCAAGGGCGCAGCGCAAAGCGGAGACGATCCTGTCGATTTGGTCCTTGGTTACCACGAAGGCGGGGGCCAGGTTGATGATGTTGTTGCCGTTGGGCATGCTCCTGTTGGTCCGGCCCACCAGAACCCCCTGGGCCAGCGCGCTTGAGACCACCTTTCCGATCACCTGTTCGCTTGCCGGGGCCTTGGTGGCCCTGTCCTCGACCAGCTCTATGCCCGCAAACAGGCCGCGGCCGCGTATGTCCCCCACCATCGGGTGGGATGAAAGCACTTCTTTCAGGCTTTCCAGAAGGTAGCCGCCCATCTCGGCACTCCTCCGGCACAGGTCCCGTTCTTCCACGATCCTGATGCTTTCCAGGCCTGCGGCGCATGCCGCGGCGTTGCCCCCGTACGTGCTGATGTGTCGGAAGTACTTCAGCTTGTCGGCCGGGTCGTTGAGGAACCGGTCGAATATTTCTTTTTTCACCATGGTGGCCGAGAGGGGCATGTAGGAGTTGGCTATGCCCTTGGCCAGCGTCACCATGTCCGGGTCGACGTTCCAGTGCTGGTGGCCGAACATTTTCCCCGTCCTGCCAAAGCCGTTGACCACCTCGTCCATAATCAGAAGGACCTCGTATTTGCGGCAGGTTTCCTGGATGATGTCGTAATATCCGTCCGGCGGTATGATGACGCCCCCGCCCGCGGTTATTGGCTCCAGGATGACCGCCCCCACCGTGTCCCCGCCCTCGGCCAAAATCAGCTTTTCAAGGAACCGGGCGCATTCCAGGTCACAGGAGGGATATGTTTTGCCGAACTTGCAGCGGTAGCAGTACGCCGCCGGGATTCCCAGAAAGCCCGGAACCATGGGTTCGTACCCCATCTTTCTCTCCGGCTGGCCGGTGGCGCTCAGGGCGGCCATGGTGGTCCCGTGATAATCGCGCTCCCGGTATATGATCTTGTATTTGTCCATGCCGGGGTACTTGAGGCGGAAGTACTGCCTGGTCATTTTAAAGGCGGCTTCGTTTGCTTCGGAACCGCTGTTGGAAAAGAACACCTTCTGCAGGTTCGGGAGCAGGGAGGTGAGTTTTTCCGCCAGTAAAATCGACGGGACATTACCGGCGGTCATCGCGTAGTAGGGCATTTCCCTTAACTGGTCGTAGACGGCCCTGGCGATGGATTCCTGGCCGTAGCCCAGGCTGACGCACCAGACCCCTCCGGAAACGGCGTCAAGGTATTCCCGGCCGCGAATATCTTTCAGGATACAGCCCTGCCCCTCCACCATCACCAACGGCTCCTGAATCTCAAAAACCCTGTGCTGTACAATGTGGTGCCAAACATGCTCCCGGTCAAGCCTGACCAGATCTTCGGCGCTTTCCCTGTTAACCACCGGAACGACCTCCCATTTTACAAACTAAAATTCGCTTTTCGCCGGTGTTTAGTTGATCAGCTGGTTGAGCGGGGTATATTCAAGGCCGAGGGAGTCGGCCACTCCCTTGAAGGTAACCCTCCCGTCCAGGACGTTCACCCCGAGGGCAAGGGCTCCGTCCTCCAGGATCGCTTTTTTATAGCCCTTGCCGGCGATTTTTAAGATGTAAGGCAGGGTGGCGTTGGTCAGGGCGAGGGTCGAAGTCCTGGCCACCGCCCCCGGCATGTTGGCCACACTGTAATGGACGACGCCGTGCTTGATATAAGTGGGATTTTCGTGGGTGGTTATCCGGTCGACGGTTTCCACACATCCTCCCTGGTCGATGGCCACGTCAACGATAACCGAACCCCCGGACATTTGCCGCACCATTTCCTCGGTTACCACCTTAGGGGCCTTGGCTCCCGGCAGCAGCACCGCCCCCACCAGCAGGTCGGCATCCCTGACGGCGTCGGCCAGGTTGTAGTAGTTGGAAATCAAAGTCTTGACGCGGAAACCGAACATCTCGTCCAGCACCCTGAGCCTTGCCGGATCCTTCTCCACGATGACCACCTCGGCTCCCATGCCCAGGGCTATTCTGGCGGCGTTGGTGCCCACGATCCCGCCGCCGACGATGACTACCCTGGCCGGCAGCACCCCCGGCACCCCGGACAAGATCACGCCCTTGCCGCCGTATTTTTTGGTGAGCAGCTGAGCCCCGACCTGCACGGACATTCTTCCCGCTATCTCGCTCATCGGTGCCAATAGGGGGAGGGACCTGTCCGGCAACTGGACGGTCTCATAGGCTATGGCTACAACCCTCCTGCTCATCAGGGCCAGGGTGAGGTCGTATTCGGGAGCCAGGTGCAGGTAGGTGAAGAGAATCTGTTCCTCCCTGAACAGGTCGTACTCGGACGGCTGCGGCTCCTTGACCTTCACGATCAACTCGGCGGCTTCGTATATTTCCCTGGCGGTGCCCGCAATGACCGCGCCGGCGGCGGAGTAACTCTCGTCGCTGAAGCCGCTTCCCTCTCCGGCCGAGCTTTCCACCAGGACTTTATGCCCGTCCCTGACCAGGGCCGTTGCTCCCGCAGGGGTCAATGCAACCCGGTTTTCACTGTTTTTAATCTCCTTGGGTATGCCTACGATCACCTGTAAACAACCCCTTCAAGCGATATTTTTCACAAGCCTTGACATTTAAGAACATTTTTTTTACAATCTGTCTGTGGAAATATATTATAGCTATTAATTATGCACGCTTCTTTCTGGAAGCGTATTTTTTTCCTGAAACGCCCCATAGACCACCCCCGACTGGAAGAGGGAAGAATGTCAGCCTCTTCTCCTGGCCAGATTAATCCGGAAGGCATACATGTCGGCCCGGAAAACACCTCTTAAGTATTCAACCGGAGTCCCCTCGGGGTCGTGGATGATGCGCTCCGCCACCATCACACAGGCCGACTCGGGGATGTCCAGGTGCAAAGCCTCCTCCCTGGTCGGCAGGGCACTGCTGATAATCTGTTCCGCCTCCCACAGCGTGATGCCCAGGCTCAACTCCAGGATGTCATATAAAACGGCCGTGTTTAAGTCGAATTCGGCCAGCTTGAGTCCTATTTCCAGGGGGTAGTACTGCCTTTCAATGGCTATGGGAATCTCGTCTGCATAGCGCAGCCTCTCTATGACGTAAAACTCGTCGACACCGAGGGTGTCCGATATTTCCCGCGGATTTTTTTCCCTCCCCTGGTACAACAGGCGTGTGCTGGGCTTCATGCCCATTTTTTCGACAATCTCGTTGTAGGTGCTTATATTTCCCAACCATTCCTCCACCGGGCGGTGGGAAATAAAAGTACCCTTCCCGTGAATTTTTTCCAGGACGCCCTCGCGAACAAGCTCTGAAATAGCCTGCCGGACAGTCGACCTGCTGACTGAAAACCTGTCCATCAGTTCCCTCTCGCTGGGAACTCTCTGCCTGATATCACCGTTCAAAATCTCCTGTTTAAGCAATTCCTTCAACTGAACGTGGAGCGGTATCGGGCTCTTAAGATCGATTTCCCCCACAGGTTCACACCTCGCAACGTCATGACGTACGTACCACTTATCAGGATTATACTGTCAGAGAATGTGCCGTGTCAATACACACGTGGTACTTTTTCCGCTATGGTCTTAGTCTCCCGGGCAATCATCTTCTCTTCGTCGGTGGGGATGACCAGTGCCCTCACCGGCGATCCCGGCGCCGAGACATCCGCCTCCACCCCCTTTGCGGCGTTCTTTTCCCCGTCCAGAAATACGCCCATACAGGCTAGGTAGGAACAGATCCGGGACCTTACGCCGGGAGAGTTTTCGCCGATCCCCGCGGTGAAAACGATGGCATCGAGGCCCCCGAGGGCCGGAACCAGGGAGCAGATGCCCATGGCCGCCCTGTAGGAGAACATCTCGATGGCCAGGTTCGCCCGGGCGTGGCCTTTTAGGGCCGCCTCTTCCAGGTCTCTGAAGTCGCTGGAAATTCCGGAAATCCCCAGTGCGCCGCTCTTTTTGTTCAGCACCTCCAGTACCCTGCCCGGGCCGGAACCCTCTTTTTCGGCCAGGAAGCCGACAATGGCCGGGTCGATGTCCCCGCAGCGGGTTCCCATCATCAGCCCCGCCAGGGGGGTGAGGCCCATGGTGGTGTCTTTGGATTTGCCGCCGTCAACCGCGCAGAGGCTGGACCCGTTTCCAAGGTGGCAGGTGATCATCTTTAGGTCCTCGATCCGGCGCCCCAGCAGTTCTGCGGCCCTCGAAGCCACGTATTTGTGGGAGGTGCCGTGGAAGCCGTATTTCCTTACCCGGTATTTTTCATAGTATTCGTACGGTATGGCGTACATGTAGGCATGGTCCGGCATCGTCTGGTGAAATGCCGTATCGAAAACGGCCACCTGTAAAGCATGGAAAATAAGCTTTTGACAGACCCGGATGCCCATGATATTGGGGGGGTTGTGCAGGGGGGCCAGTTTGCCGCATTCCTTCAGGATTTCCAGCACGCCGCCGTCCACCGCCACCGGGCTTTGAAAGTACTCTCCGCCGTGCACCACCCGGTGGCCGACGGCCTGGATTTCCCCCGTTCCGGCTATCACCGCTAAATCCCCGCCGGTCAGGGCGCCGATGATCGCCTTCACGGCCTCGTAGTGATCCGGCAGCGGGATGTCCAGGCTGAGGTCCCCCCGATCCGGAACGTGGTGAAAGAAGACCGACCCCGGCATGCCTATCCGGTCCGCCATCCCCCGGGCCAGCACCCGGTCGCGGTCCATGTCAAAGAGTTTGTACTTTACTGATGAACTTCCGCAATTAAGCACCAGGATCTTCATCTGCCACACCCCGAATCGTTGATCTCACTGAAAAAATGCCTGCCAAGGAAAGGCATCCGGACGTACGTACCACTGATTAATTATAACTTTTCCCGGCAAAAAAGATCAATAGCCTGCTTTGGGGTAGGGGAAGGGTGCATGTAGGGAAGACCGTGAAATGACCGGGAGGGGGAAGGCGGCCCCGGACATTTCAATCAGATGGTATACATTGGGTATATATTATGGATGGATCTTGATCTTTTTTTTCCCCCTTTACACGTTGTCAGGTGACTAAGGTGCCTTCCCGTAGGATTTTGCCAGGATCTCCGCGGGATGCAGCACTTCCATGGAAAGATTGCGCCTTTTGATTCCGTGCATCAGCTGGATGCGGCAGGACGGGCAGGAGGTGGACAGTATCCCGGCGCCTGTGCGCCCGGCGTTGTCCAACTTGCGGTTGAGAATTTCCATGGACAGCTGGTAGTGAAATATGTTGAAGGTTCCCCCTCCGCCGCAGCAGCGGTCCGCCTCCGCCATCTCCACGAACCTTACCCCTGGAACGTTGGTCAGCAGCTTCCGGGGAGCTTCTTTTATCTTCTGGTATCTAGACATATGGCAGGGGTCGTGGTAAGTTACAACGGCGTCCACGGGATTGTCCCCAGGCGCCAAGACGCCTGCCAGGAACTGGCTGATATCAGTCACCTTCCGGGCGAAGCCCGCGGCGGCCTCTTCCTCCGGCTCCCCGGCCAACAATTCCCAGTATTCCTGGAGGGTGGAACCGCAGGAGGCGCAGTCGGTCAATATTACGTCCACCGGCAGGCTGGCAAATGCCCGGATATTCTGTACAGCCAGCTGCCGGGCGCCTTCCAGGTCTCCGTAGTTCCTGTGGGCCACGCCGCAGCATACCGTGTCTCCGGGAATGGCAACCTCAAATCCGTGCTTTTCCAGGACCTTTATTGAAGCCTCAATCACTTGGGGAAATACGTTGTTGTCCATGCAACTCAGAAAGAAACCCACTTTTTTGCCGCCCCGCTTAAAACTGAGGCCGGCCAGCCGGTCCCTGAACGTCTGCCGGGGCAGCGGCGGCAGCATGTTAACCCTTAAGTTCACCGTCCGGGGCAGAAGCCTTGACAGGCCGGTGTTTCTAACCAGCTTTACTTGGTTTAGGACCTTGGAAAAGCGCTCCGGCCTGTTCATCACCCCGCGCAACAAAAGGTGGCGGACCAGGGGTTGTCCCTTGTTCGCGGCGAATTTGGCCCTGGCGGCCCTGATAATCCTGTCGGTATTCACCCCCGGCGGGCAGTTCTCTGCGCACGCACGGCACCCCAGGCAGAGGTCGAGGTAGTTCCTCATCTTGGGGGTTAGTTCCTGGCGTCCGTCCAGGTATTCCCTGATCAGTCTAAGCCTGCCCCTGGCCACGGCCGGCTCCCTCTGGATCACGGCGTAAACGGGGCAGACGGAGGTGCAGGCCCCGCATCGCATGCATCGGTATATTTCATCTATGAATTCGCTGACGGGCTTCATCTCAGTTATCCTCCGGGGGCAGCACCTTGCCGGGATTCATGATTCCCCCGGGATCAAGGGCCCGTTTCATCCGGCGCATTATGTCCACCCCGGTTGCCCCCAACTCCCATTCCATGTATTTAACTTTATCCAGCCCAATCCCGTGCTCGCCGCTCAGCGTTCCGCCCATCTCCAAGGCGGCCCTGAACATTTCGTCTATGGCCTGCTTCACCCGCTGCATTTCATTCTTGTCGCGCTCATCGGTAAGTATGATGGGGTGCATGTTGCCGTCCCCCGTGTGGCCCAGGATGGCCACCTTGATCCTGTATTTCCCCGTAATTTCAGCTATCTTTTTGACCATATCCGGAAGCATGCTTCGCGGTACGGTCACGTCTTCTACAATCAGGGTGGGGGCGCTGCGGGCCATAGAGGAGAACGCGGCCCTCCGGGCGGTCCAGATCTGGTTTGCCTCTTCCTCGGAGGCGGCCACCCTTATCTCCCGGGCCCCTTCCTTTCTGCAAACCTCTTCCACCTTTTTGATCTGGACGGGAACGTCGCTTTCGCTGCCGTCCACCTCCACCAGAATGGCTGCGGCCGAGTTCACGGGAAGCCCGCAGGGCCGGGAGGCCTCGATCAGCCGCATTGCCTCCCTGTCCATGTATTCCAGGGTGGTGGGAATAATCCGGGCTGCGATTGTGGCGGAGACAGCCCGGGCGGCGTCCAAAATGTCGTCAAATATAGCCATCAGCGTGCGCTTGGCCTCGGGAAGAGGAATAAGGCGGAAAATTATTTCCGTAAAAATTCCGAGGGTCCCCTCGGATCCTGTTAGCAGCTTGGTTAAATCATAGCCGGTGACATTTTTGACGGTTTTGCCGCCTACCTTCAGAACCCGGCCGTCCGGAAGGACCATTTTCAGTCCCAGCACATAGTCACGGGTCACTCCGTACTTGAAGCCTCTGGGGCCGCCGGCGTTGGTGGCCACGTTCCCGCCCAGGGTCGACATGTTCAGGGCCTGCGGGTCGGGAGGGAAAAACAGCCCCAGTTCCTCTACCCGCCGCTGGAATTCCGCTGTAATCACACCCGGCTCCACCACTGCGCACAGGTTTGCGGTGTCAATCTCGATAATCCTGTTGAAGCGGTGCATGGCCACCACAATGCCCCCCCTGGCAGGGACCGAGGCGCCGCATATATTGGTGCCGCCGCCCCGGGGTATTACCGGGACTGCCGCTTTACTGGCCAGGGACATGATCCGGGACACCTCTTCGGTTGTGCCGGGTATCACCACTACCCCGGGGAGGCAGCTGTTGAACGTGGAGTCGTAGGAATAGCATATTAAATCCTCTTTATCGGTCAGCACGTGCTCTTTCCCCACAATGTTTTGCAGGGACCTGATCAAATTGCTGTCCGCCATGAACCCCCACCCCAGACAATGCCGATTAACAGGTCCGGTGTTCCAACCAGTTAAGTAAAATTATACCCTCTGATTAAAAATCTTCAAGGTGAAATCCGCAGGTATTAAACCGGCATGGGAGTCTGGATTTCGGACTCTGGATTCTGCCGTCCGGAGGAGGCTTTTTAGATTACAGGCCCGGACTGTTACTGTTTGGCATAATTGGTAACATATACAAATTCGGTGTCATATTATGGTATCAAAAAGGGAGGGTGTGCACATGGGTTACGGAACAAGCCCGGGGCCGGGCCCGGTCGGACACGTTCACGATTACCTGGGAGTAACTTCTTTTGATTTCGGCCATGTTCATTTTTTCCGTGGTGTATCCAGCCGCGCATACGGCGGGGTGGATCCGCACACGCATGTCCTGGCCGGCACCACCACCTTCAACGACGGTCATACCCACGACTACAGGATTGTCACCGGACCGGGTATCCCCGCCGGTCCGGGGTTCCACGTCCACCGTTACTTCGGGTTGACGGCGGCGGCCGGAGTTGGTCCGCATGTTCACCGGATGTCCGGTGTAACCGCGCCGGCGCGGAATGATACGGCGATCCGGGCCTGATAACCCCGGTCAGCGGGCCTACTTTGGAGGACATCCCCAAGTCCTGCGGGATGTCTTTGTTTGACCGTGTTTTCCGGATCGCGCCGGTTCGGGTTGCCTGAATCCCGCTGTGGCTGTAAAATTAATTTCTGAGCAGTGTTGATCAGTGGGGTGGTTTTTATGCCCCCGACCGGTTTGGTATACGACGAGGCGTACCTGGATCACGACACCGGCGGGCACGTGGAAAGGGCGGACAGGCTAAGGGCGGTCATGGACGGAATAGTGAAGGCGGGTCTGATGGGCGGCATCGAAATGTTCAAGCCGCGGCCGGCCACTACCGGGGAATTGAGGCTGGTTCACGACAAACATTACATTGAGAAGGTGGAGGCTTTTTCCCGCCGCGGAGGGGGTTCCTTTATGGGAGGGAACAGAGGGTCCTCCCGGACCTGCGAGGTGGCAGTGCTGGCCGCCGGAGGCGCCATAACGGCAGTGGAAAGGGTCCTGGAAGGCAGGGTTGCGAACTGCTTCGCCCTGGTCAGGCCGCCGGGCCACCATGCCAAGCCCTCCCTGGGACTGGGTTTTTGCTTTTTCAACAACCTGGCGGTTGCAGCCCGGTACGCCCTGAGTAAAGGCCTGCAAAGGGTGCTGGTGGTGGACTGGGACGCCCATCATGGTAACGGCATCGAGCGGATTTTCTACCGGGACCCCTCCGTACTTTACTTTTCGGTGCACAGGGCCCTGGGTTACCCGGGGACCGGGTGGCCCGAAGACATCGGAGAGGGCCCCGGTGAGGGATACAACATCAACGTGCCCCTGCCCCGGGGGGCCGGGGACGGGGATTACCTTGAAGTTTTCAGGCGCGTTCTGATTCCGGTGTGCAGCCAGTACCGGCCCGAGATGATCATGGTGGCCGCCGGGCAGGACTCCTACCGGGGGGACCCCATCGGCGGGATGGGCTTGAGCGAAGAGGGCTTCGGCCGGCTGGGGGCGGTAGTGGCCGGATTGGCCCGGCAGGTGTGCGGCGGCCGGCTGGTGGCCACCCTCGAGGGAGGTTATGCCCTGGGTGGGCTGGCCCGGTGCACGGTGGAGATACTGCGGTCCTTCATGGCTCCGGGAGAAATTTTAGGCCGGGCGGAAGACTGCGTGCAAGTCGGGTCCGGAACTGCGCGGGTCGTTGGCCGGGTGGTTTCCAGGCTGGGAAAATACTGGCGCTTTTAGCGGACAGGAGGTTTCCCCGCCTCTTGGACCCGCCTGGCAATCACCCGGTACTGGGTGCCGTCATGGGTTCCCCGGGGCTGGTAGTCAAAGCCCTCCCCGGATTAAGGAGTAGACGGATGGGAAAGAAGGATTTCAGGAAATGGGCCCTGGCCAAGGTAAAGAGGGCGATCGTTGATTACGGGATGATCGCCGGAGGCGACCGGGTGGCGGTGGGGCTGTCCGGGGGCAAGGACAGCGGCGTACTTCTTTACGCCCTGGATGCGGTGAGGCGGACGGCCCCCATAGAGTTTGAGATATACGGCATTTTCCTGGACCTGGGTTTCGGCATGGACATCGCCCCCCTTGCGGAATTCAGCCGCCGGATCGGGGTGCCCTTCAGGTACCAGGCCACCGACATCGGGCAGACGGTATTCGATCTGAGGGATGAAAAAAATCCCTGTGCACTTTGCTCGAACCTGAGGCGGGGGGCGCTAAACGACCTGGCCCTGGGCCTGGGGTGCAACAAGGTGGCTCTGGGCCACCACCTGGATGACGTGGTGGACACGTTTTTCATGAGCCTCTTTTATACCGGCCAGCTCAGGACCTTTTCCCCCAATACCTTCCTGGACAGGACCGGTCTTTACATGATCAGGCCCCTGGTTTACCTGGGCCAGGAAACCGTAAGGGAACTGGCCGCCCTGGAAAAGGTTCCGGTCATTGAAAACCCCTGCCCGGTCAGCGGCTTCACCAAGCGCGAGGAGGTAAAACAGCTTGTGGCCGGGCTCAGGTCGAGGTATCCGGACCTGAGGGAGAAGGTGCTTTCAGCCCTGCAGGGAGCCGACTTGAAGAACCTCTGGCCCAGGGCCCTGCCCCGGACCCGCCGGACCAGGGGGCCGGGGCTGGAGGCAGTCTCAGGAGACCCGGGGATTAAGGAAGGCAGCGGCCGGGAGACCGAATGTTAATTTTTCGCGAAGGGGATTCTACGTTGTTCGGACCCCCTTCGGCTGGTTCAACACGCTGGAGATTGACGCCAAGGGACACCCCTATTCCAGAGTCGCCAGAAAAGTCTAGCATGCCTTCCTCCGGTGAAAACCTTTTTATTTCTACGTATTGACAGCCCGTCCAGATTAATCATATACTTTACTAAGATACTTAACTAAGCAAACCTTTTATGTGCTTAATTAAGAGGATGGTCCTTTAACAATGCCTTCAGCACGTCAAGAGGAAACAAAAAATTTTGAAAACGGATGCCGGGGCGCAAGCCCTGGTGTCCTTTTCTGTTTTCCGGGATTCCTGCCCTGCGCAGGAATTTATTTTTGACATGTAACGACGGGGGTCGGGTTATGAGAAAAAAAAGAGTGTTGCTGACGGCGCTTTTAATCGTCCTGGCGGTTTCCGCGGGCTGCAGCGGCAAGGAGGGCGCCGCCGGCGGGGGAGGCGCCAGGGGTCCCGGCGCGGTGGCGGTGAAGGTTGCTCCGGTGGAGACCGCCGACATCAGGGAGATTAAATTCTTCAACGGGCAGGTCCAGCCCCTTCAGTCCACAGTAATGGCGCCGAAAGTGGCCGGGAGGGTGGCCTCGGTGGCCGTCCGCATCGGCGACCCGGTGAGAAGGGGGGACGTCCTCTTCCAGCTGGACACCTCGGAGCTGTCGGCCCAGGTCAGAACCCAGGAAGCCGACCTGGCCATGGCCAGGGCCAAGCTGGAAATGGCCCAGAAGAACAGGGAATATTTTCAGAAAACCCTGGACAACTATAAAAAGCTGTACGAGGCCGGGGCCCTTTCCAGGGAAAAGTACGACGAAATGGCCTTGAAATACGAACAGGCCATGTCGGGAGAGTTTGAAGCCTCGGTGGCCAAGAGCGAGGCCGCTCTCAATTACCAGCGGAGCCTCCTGGAGGGATCGACGGTGCGATCCCCCATCGACGGGGTGGTTTCCTTCGTTAACGTGGAAACCGGGCAGAACGTTACCACCTCCACCCAGGCCGTGGGCGTAGTCAACATTAGTATTGTGAAAATCAAAATTTTCGTCGGTGACCAGCAAATCAACCGGTTGGCGAAGGGCCAGCCGGTGGAAATAGAAATCCCGGACGTCAGAAGCACGCCTTTCACCGGGACAGTGGCCGCCCTGAGCCCGGCGGTGGACCCCGCCGTCAAGGGCTACCCGGTGGAGATTGAGCTGCCCAACCCGGAGGGCCTGATCAAGCAGGGCATGTTCGCCAGGGTCAAGGTGGCTGTGAGGGAAAGCAAAAACGCCGTCCTGGTGCCGGTGGACGCGGTGATTAACCGGCCCGAGGGCAGGTTCGTGTTTGCCGTGGAGAACGGGAAGGCCAAGGAGTACAAGGTGGAGACGGGGATAGCCGAGGGCGGCAAGGTCGAGATCACCACCGGCGGCCTGAAGTCCGGCGACCAGGTGGTCACGGTGGGCCACCAGTCGCTGGTGGACGGCATGGCGGTTAGGCTGAGCCAGGACAGCAGGCCCGGTTCCCAGGGGGGGAAACCCGAGACTGAAAAGGGACAGGAGGGAGCTTCCGGGAGGCCCGCCGGCGAGAAGGGGAAAGGTGCCCCGGAAGGAACCGGGACCCGGGGAGGTAGCGGCAGATGAAAATCACCGACTTCTCGGTGGAACGCCCGGTGGCCATGGTTATGATCATCATCGGGATGGTGGTGCTGGGGCTGACTGCCCTCAGGTACCTTTCGGTGGACCTGCTGCCGGAGATTACCAACCCCACTCTGACCGTGTCGGCCTCCTATCCCGGGGCCGGGCCGGAAGAGGTGGAAAAGGACGTCACCCGGGTCATCGAGGCGGCCGTGGGTACGGTCAGCAACGTGGAAAAGATAACCTCCAACAGCCGGGTGGGTTCCTCCCAGGTAAGGGTGCAGTTCGCCTGGGGAACCAATATGGATACCGCCCAGGCCGACGTCAGGGCCAGGCTGGAGATGTACAAGCGCCGGCTTCCCGACTCGGTGGAAAACCTGGCGGTTTACAAGTTCGATACATCGATGTCCCCCATAATGTCCATCGCCGTTTCGGGGCCGCGGGACCTCTACGCTTTAAGGCAGATGGTGGAAGACAACATCCAGCCCGCCCTGGAGAGGGTCCCGGGAGTGGCCGGGGTGAGCGTTTCCGGAGGGCTGACCCGGGAAATCCAGGTCCAGGTCGACCCCGGCAGGCTGCAGCAGTATGGGCTGACCGTCAGCCAGGTGTCGCAGACCCTGCAGTCTGAGAACGTTGACGTATCGGGAGGGGTTTTGCCCCGGGGGCAGAAGGACTACGTGGTCAGGGGCCTGGGCAGGTACAAGACGGTGGAGGACATAAGGGCCCTCCCGGTAATGTTGCCTGGGGGCGGAAGCGTCCGCCTGGGCGACCTGGCGGAAGTGGAAGACGCCTTTGCCAAGATCAGCAGCTATGCCATGCTCAATGACAGGCCGGCCATCACCCTCTTCGTCAACAAGCAGAGCGGGTCGAACACCGTGGACGTGGCCGACCGGGTCAAGCGGGAAATGGAGAAACTGAAAAGGGACCTCCCCGGCGACTTGGATTTCGCCCTGGGATTCGACCAGTCCGAGACGGTCCGCAACTCCATCACCGACATCAACCGCAGCATCATGCTGGGGGGCAGCCTGGCGGTGCTGGTGCTTCTTCTGTTCCTGAGGAACCTTCGCACCACCGTGGTTATCGCTACCACCATTCCCTTTGCCATTATAACCGCCTTTTCCCTGATGTATTTCAACAACATGACCCTGAACATGATGTCCATGGCCGGCCTGGCCCTGGGCGTCGGCCACATGGTGGACTACGCCATTGTGGTCCTGGAGAGCATATACCGCCACTGGCACCAGGGCCTGCCGCCGAAGGAGGCGGCCAAGCAGGGGACCCGGGAGGTGGGGACGGCCGTTACCGCAGCGGCCCTGACGGTGGCGGTGGTCTTCCTGCCCATGGTGTTCATCAAGGGTCTGGCCGGGCAGCTCTTCAAGCAGTTCGCACTCACCGTGGTTTTTTCCCAGCTGGCCGCCCTTTTCGTGGCCCTCACCCTGGTTCCCCTGATCTGCTCCCGGATCCTCCGGCGGGCCGAGAGCCTCAGCGACGGGAAGAGCTGGTGGAACAAAATTTTCCGCAAGAGCGAGGACTGGTACAACAGCCTGGACGAGGGTTACCGCCGGGTTCTCAAGTGGTCCCTGGGCAGGAGGGCCAGGGTCGTCGTGATCGCGGCCCTGGTTACCCTGGGCAGCCTGGGCCTGACCCGGTTCATCGGCGCCGAGTTTATGCCGGCCCAGGACTCCGGCCAGATTAATATAAACGTGGATATGCCGGTGGCCACGGCCCTTTCAGAAACGGGCAAGGTGCTGGAGCTAATCCGCCGGCAGGTGCAGACCATCCCCGAGGTGGAGTCGGTGCTGACCATCGTGGGAGGAGGGGGCTTTGGATCGACCAGCACCGATCAGGGGCGGATGAACATCAGGCTCAAGGATGACCGGAAAAGGACGACGGACCAGGTGATGGCCGAAATGAGGGGCAAGGTCATGGGTATACCCGGGGCCACCGTCAGGATTTCGGAAAGCTCGAGCATGGGCATGCTGACCAGGGCCTTCACCGGGAGGGCCATAGAAATAACCGTCAAGGGCAACGACCTGAACGTACTGAGGGACCTGGCGGAAGAAATGAAAGCAGCGGTGGAGGGAGTTCCGGGAACCCACCACGTGGGCCACAGCATGGCCACCGGCAGGCCCGAGCTGCAGATGCACATCAACCGGGACAGGCTGGCCCATTACGGGATTTCCTCATCCCAGGTGGCCTCGGTGATCAAGATTGCCGGCGAGGGCCAGGTGGTCTCCACCATGGACCAGGGGGGCAAGCTCACCGACGTGAGGCTGATCCTGGACCCCATTACCAGAAGGGACGTCAACTCCGTGAAAGGGCTGAATTTTATCGCCCAGAACGGGGCCAGGGTGCCCCTTTCAGAGGTAGTGGACATGCAGGAGGGAGAGGGCCCGCGCAATGTCGAGAGGGCCGAGCAGTCAAGGGTGGCCTATGTTTACGGTGATTACTCCGGGCGGGACCTGGCCAGCGTGATCAGCGACATTGAACGGAAGCTGAACGCCATACCCTTGCCGCCGGGCTACAGCTTCTACATCGGCGGCCAGAGCCAGGATATGGCCCAGTCCTTCGGCGACCTGGGGCCGGCCCTGCTGCTGGCCATTCTGCTGGTGTACATGGTTATGGCCGGGCAGTTTGAGTCGCTTCTCTACCCCTTCGCGATCATGTTTTCCATTCCGGTGGCGGTCACCGGGGTTGTGCTGAGCCTGCTGTTAACCGGCAGGTCCTTCAGCGTGCCTGCCTTTATCGGTATAATCATGATGTGCGGAATAGTGGTGAACAACGCCATCGTTTTGGTGGACTACATCAGGCAGCTTAAAAACCGGGGCCTGGCCAGGGACGAAGCGGTAGTGCGGGCAGGCCCGGTGAGGCTGAGGCCCATCCTGATGACCACCCTGACCACACTCTTCGCCCTTGTCCCCCTGGCCCTCGGCCTGGGCGAGGGGACCCAACTCCAGGCGCCCATGGCCACGGTGGTTATCGGAGGACTGTTTGTTTCCACCGCCCTGACCCTGGTGGTGGTGCCCGTGGTGTACACCCTGTTTGACGACCTGGGGCGCGGGATTGCGGGCCGGTACCGGTCCTGGAGGGCCGGCCGGGAGTCCGTCGCAGGACCTTAACGGGACGGTCTTGCTGCCTTGGCGGCGGCCGGAAACAAGGCCGCCGCCTGTGATGATGGCTTTTATTCTGTATTGACAGATTAGTCTGCCGCCCATAGACTTAACGTGGCGAACTGTAAGCACACTGGTAATCCGGTTGGGAGTGGTTGTTTGAACGCCTCCGGCATGAAGGAAAAAAGGCTTGAGGATCTGGACAGGGTTTTTCAAGAAGTGGCCCGCAGTATTTCGGGGAAGATCTTTCAAAACGCCGACCAGGTGTTGACCCATCCCCAGTATTTCATGCTCAAAAGGATCGAATCGAATCCCGCCACGGTTTCCGAGGTGGCCGACTACCTCGGGGTCTCCTTGAGTGCCGTCACTTCAATGGCCGACAGGCTGGTAAAAATGGGGTATGTTTCCAGAAAGAGGTCGGAAGACGACAGGAGGCTGGTCTGGCTGAAGCTGACCCCCGCCGGCAGGGAAGTGCTGGCGGAATCAACCAGGAAGAGAAGGGAAGTAGTGTACGGGCTCCTGGGCAGGCTTCCCGAGGAAGACCTTACTGCCCTTCACGACATTTACACCAGGTTGCTGGGTTTGATTAAAGAGGTTGTGGATTAATAGAGACAGTCAGGAGGGGTGTTATGAAGTTGCTGAGGAGAGTTCCGGCGGTGTTGATGGCGGCTCTTTTTTTTATTCAGGGCTGCGCCGGCAGGGAGGCCGGGGTGGAGGTGGCCATTGAAAAGATCCGGGCCAGCGCCCCGGTCAGCACGGATTACATAACCGGCAAAATCGAGGCCCTGGATTCGGTGACCATTTATCCGAAAGTGGGGGGCAAGGTCTCCCAGGTTACCGTGGACGTCGGCAGCCGGGTCAAGGCCGGTCAGGTGCTGATGAAAATTGACATGTCCGAAGTTGAGGCCCTCCGGGACCAGTACAGAGCGGCGGTGGAGGACGCCGAGGCCGGGGTCAAAAAGGCCCGCATCGATTTAGAAACGGCAGCCGAAAACTACCGGAGGGGGCTTTCCCTATACCAGAGCGGGGCCCTTCCCAAGTCCGACTTTGAAAACAGGTATGCCGTTCCCTACGAACTTGCCAAGATCCAGGCCGAAGAGACGGCCCCGCATAAACTGGCCCAGGCCAGGGCGGTCCTCCAGTCCGTGGAGGCCAACCTGGCCAACGGCGTAATCACCTCTCCCATAGACGGAGAGGTCACCGCCAGGTACATCAACCCCGGGGAGGTCTGCTCAACCTCCAGGCCGGTCCTGCTTGTGGCCAACCCGTCCAGGGTCGTGGTGGTGGCCTATGTTGACGACAAGAAAATAAATTCACTGAAACCGGGGCAAAAGGTTGCGGTGAAGGTGGACTCGGCCGACAAAATGCTGGAGGCCGAGGTCAGAAACCTATCCTTTACCCTGGACCCGGCGGCCAGGGGATACCAGGTAAAATTCCGGGTGGCCGAGGCCGGTTTCACGGTGAAGCCCGGGATGTTCGCCCGGGTGTACGCCGGCGGGGAACCGCCGAAAAGATTCGTGATTCCCAAATCGGCGCTGGTCGAGGAGAAGGGCGGCTACTCGGTGTTCGTATACAGCGGCGGCAAAGTAACCAAGTCGCCCGTTCAGGTGGAAAGGATAAGCGACAGGTTGGCGGTGGTGGTGAGCGGGGTCAGTGAGGGACAGGAGCTGGTGGTGTACAGCAGCACCGGCCTGGAAGACGGAATGGCAGTAACAGTGAGGTGATTCGGTCGTGAAGCAGAAGAGGAACATATACATCGTCGTGGCTCTGATGGCGGCCTCCCTCCTGGGGGTGACACTCTATTACTGGTACAACAACACCTACTATGTCAAAACAGAGGATGCCAGGGTGGACGGGGCCGTGGTCAGGATAAGCCCCCAGGTTACCGGCAGGATAATCAGTGTGAACGTGGAGGAAGGGGACAGGGTGGTGGCCGGCCAGGCCCTGGCCAGGCTGGATGATACCCTGCTGGCGCCGGGAACCAATCCCGACCTGACCGTGGTGAGGGCTCCGGCCGACGGGCTGATTATTAAAAAAATCGGAAGCACCGGGGAAATGGCGACCCCCGGCCAGCCCCTGCTGATGATGCTGGACCCGTACAGCCTATACATAACCGCGAACGTTGAGGAAACAAAGCTCGGCGCGGTCAGGCCGGGACAGAAAGTGGACGTTTGGGTGGACGCCATACCGGGGCAGAAGTTTGCCGGCCGGGTGGAGAAAATCGGCGAGGCTTCCCTGTCCACGTTCTCGCTTTTCCCGGCCGTCAACGCCTCGGCCAATTTCACCAAGGTGGTGCAAAGGGTCCCGGTCAAAGTGGTGGTGGAGGATTTCAGGGGCCACCAAGTCTTGCACGGCACCAATGCGTATGTCAAGATTCACATCAGGTAGGTGGCTGGTTCCATGAGCGACCGTCCCTTTTCCTGGCCGGCGTTGCTGGTGCTGGTGCTGGGGGCCTTTATGTCCATCCTGGACGGCAGCATAGTGAACGTCGCCCTGCCCAGGCTGATGGCCATATTTGGCGTCAGTCCGGATAAAATCCAGTGGGTGATGACCGCCTACCTTTTGACATCCGGGGTTGTGGTGCCGGTAACGGGTTACCTGGGGGACAGGTTCGGCTACAAGAGGGTCTATATATACTCCCTGGCGGCCTTTACGGTGGGTTCGGCCCTGTGCGGGGCGGCCTGGAGCAACGATTCCCTGATTGCCTTCCGGGTGATTCAGGCCCTGGGCGGGGGTATGATCATACCTCTAAGCATGTCCATAATATTCAGGATGGTCCCCCGGCAAAAGATGGGCATGGCCATGGGCGTGTGGGGGATTTCCGCCACCATGGCCCCGGCCGTCGGGCCCACCCTGGGCGGCTACCTGGTGGACTATTACAGCTGGCATCTTATTTTTACCATCAACATACCGATCGGTATTATAGCGGTCATTCTTTCCTACCTCTTTATTGAAGAGACGCCTCTTGTCGGGAGCCTGAAATTCGACGTTCTGGGCTGCTTTTTGTGCTGCGCGGGGCTATTCTGCCTCCTGCTGGCCCTGAGCCGGGGGCAGGACGAAGGGTGGACCTCCCAGTACATTGTCACCCTGTTCGTGCTGGCCGGGTTCTGCCTGCTGGTCTTCTGCCTCTGGGAGCTGCATGTCCCGCATCCCATGCTGGACATCAGGCTTTTTGCCAACAAGGTCTACACCGCCAGTATCGCCGCCGTCTGCATGACTTCCATCACCATGTTCGCCGCCATTTTTCTGGTTCCCATATACTGCCAGAGCCTGCAGGGGATGACGCCCATGCAGACCGGGCTTTTGGTCATGCCCATGGCCCTGGCCACGGGCATCATGATGCCCGTGAGCGGCAGGCTTTTCGACAAGATCGGCGCCCTTCCCCTTGGATTGGTGGGGCTGGTTATAGCCGGGACATTTACCGTTATGTTGGGCTTTATCAACCTGGACACCGGCTACCGCGCCCTGCAGGTCCTGCTGGTGCTGAGGGCGGTGGGCCTGGGGCTTTGCATGATGCCCATATCCACCGCCGGCATGAACACCATTCCGCCGGCACTGGTGGGGCGCGCCTCGGCCATAAACAACCTGATCCGGCAGATTTCGGCCTCCCTGGGCATCGCCTACATGACTTACATCATGCTGGACAGGCAGGCCCTCCATGCGGCCCGGCTGGCCGACGGCGTGAACTGGACCTCGCCGGCGGCGGTGGAGACATACAAACGCCTGTCTTACCTGGCCAATTTAGGCTTCGGCCCAGGCGCCGGCGATTCGACGGCCCTGGGATACATCAACATGCTGGTTCAGAAGCAGGCCATGGTCCAGGGCATCGGGGACGCACTGCTGGTAAGCGCCCTGGCGGCCTTCCTGACCATTCCGCTCCTGTTTCCCCTCAGCAAAAAGAAGGTGGAGGAGGCCAGGAGAAGGGAAATGGTCCGGTATGCCAATCTGATGGGGGCCGGTCCAGCCGGAGGAGGCCCCGGGCCGGGGATGTGCAAGACGATTTAAGCGGTCCCGCAAAATATGTGTGGTAAACTGATGAAAAATTATTTATAATTACTTTATCAATAATCAATGCGGTCCATGAAGGACGTGTCTTAAAGGCCCCGATTATGAATCGGCTGAAACGAGGCCACGGAGGCTCATTGCTCGCAGTGAATTGTGGGGGAATGGCCGTCGTGGTTTTGTTTTTTGGTGCTGTTTTAATATTGAGAAGAAAGGGTGGTATTTTACGTGTTTTCAAAGTGGAGCTTAAAAAAGACGCTGGCCGTGACAATGCTGCTGTTATTACCGGCCCTCGCCGCGTCCGGCTGCGGCGGGAAGCAGAAGGGTGGGGACAAGCCGGCGGAGACAAAAGAAATTGTTTATACCGTCGCCGATCCCACGGGAGACTGGGGCTTCCCTTCCCCGTTCGCTCATTATACAAGGGGGCCGGGTTATATAAGAATGAGCTTTCTATTCGACACGCTGGTATGGAAGGACGACAAAGGGTATGTTCCGGCACTGGCCAAAAGCTGGGAGTATAACAGGGAAGAAAACGCCTACACGTTCAAGCTTCAGGAAAACGCCACCTGGCATGACGGCAAGAAGTTTACGGCGCGGGACGTCGCCTTTACCATAGAATACACCAAGGAAAACCCGTATCAGGGGGTGGACTCCGGTGTGGTCAAAAAGGCCGAGGTGTTAAGTGATCACGAGATAAAGATATCCCTTAGCAAGCCTTACGCGCCTTTTCTGGACTATATCGGCTGCACTTTGCCCATCCTGCCGGAGCACATATGGAGAGACGTGAAGTCCCCCCAGCAATACCAGCAGAAGGAGGCATTGATTGGGACGGGGCCCTTTACCCTGGCCGATTACAACAAGGAGCAGGGTACTTACCTGTACAGGGCTAACGACCGGTACTACCAGGGCAGGCCGAAAGTGGCGGAGATAAGATTTATTAAAGTGGGTGCCGAGGTGGTTGCCGCAGCATTGAGGCAAAAACAGGCCAGCGCAGCCCAGGTGCCTCCCGAGCTGAGCAGGGAACTGGAAAAGGAAGGGTTTAAAATACTGGTGGGCAAACACGACTGGGTGGCCAAACTGATGATCAACCACCAGAAGGAACCCTTTAATAAAAAGGAATTCCGGCAGGCTCTGGCCTATGCCGTGGACCGGAAGGCGCTTGTGGACACCTGCCTGAGAGGGCATGGGATTCCAGGCAGCCCGGGTTTTGTGCCGGCAGACAGCAAGTGGTACAACCCGGTGCTGGACGGTAAGTATCCGCACAGTCCGGAAAAGGCCGCCGATCTAATCAAGGGGTTGGGGTACGAGAAAAAGGGCAATTATTTTGAGAAAAACGGCCAAGCGCTGGAAGTGGAGCTTCTAATCAGCGGCAAAGGGACCGGGGTGCCCGGTTCCCCGGGAGAGCGCGAGGGAGAAATGATTAAAAATCATCTGGAAAAACTGGGCATAAAGGTCAACATGCGCGGGCTCGAGTCAAAGACTCTGGACAACAGGGTGGCTGAGTGGAAATTTGACATCGCGCTGACCGGTCACGGCGGTATGGGAGGTGATCCAGAGACACTTAACAGGATGATCCTGGGCAAAAGTTTCAACAGCGCCAGATATCAGAACAACAAAGATCTAAACGCGTTGCTGAATCAGCAGATGGCTGCCATGGACGGCGAAAAGAGGGCCGAACTGGTGAAAAAAATACAGGAGCTTTATGCCGAAGAAATGCCCGCTCTGCCCCTGTACTCCCCCACCTGGTACTGGGCCCATGACGGCAGGGTAGACCTCTTTTACACTTTCCAGGGCGTGGCCAACGGCGTGCCCATACCGCTTAACAAAATGGCTTTCGTTAAATAGCGGGGCGGGTTCAGCGGGACCGAAGCGGAGCAGTTAATTGACTTTTCTCCATATGTAAAATATAATTTAATTTAAAAGCTTGCCATGAAGGCATTCGGTCTTTGGCGTATTCGTTTGACAAACAATTATTAAAAAACCAAAGAAATGTAAAACGGCCACGGAGGTCCTCGTTTTGCCGGGAAAGGCAAAGGGAAACAGTGGCTTTTTTATTGGGGAGAAGTCCCGCAGTGGATAAAAAAAACACGGCGATTAGCTATGGTATTGCTCTGCTGGTTATACTGACCCTTAACTTCGTACTGCCCAGGCTTATGCCGGGCGACCCGCTGCAGGCCATCTACGGGGATGAGGCATTGATTGCCATGACCCCTGAACTTAAGGCGGATATTGTCAGGAGATTTTCGCTGGACAAGCCGCTGGGGGATCAGTTTGCGGCATATGCGGCGGCATTGGCCAGGGGTGACCTGGGACACTCTTATTATTTCAACGCACCGGTTATAAATATAATCCTCGGCCGGCTTCCATGGACACTGCTTTTAGTCGGCCTGGCGGTGGTCATATCTACTGCTGCCGGGCTGATCATGGGGATAGAGGCGGGATACAGACGCGGCAGGGTTCCGGATCACCTAGTAATCGCGGGGATGATGCTGGTCAGCGGGTTTCCGGACTTTTTCGTGGGTATGCTTTTGTTGCTGCTGTTTGGTGTCACGCTGGGGCTGGTGCCAATAGCGGGGGGCATGACCCCGTACGCATCCCACAGCGGGTTGGCGGTCCTGCTGGACGTTATGCACCACCTGGCGCTGCCCCTGGCCTCGCTGGCGCTGGTCAGGCTGGGCGGGACCTGCCTGCTGGCCCGTAACACCATGGTGATTACGCTGGGGGAGCCGTTCATAACTACGGCTAGGGCCAAGGGCTGTCCCGATTACGCTGTCAGGTACAGACATGCAGGGAGAAGCACCCTGCTGCCAGTGGTTACGGCGGCAGGGCTGCAGCTGCCGCACATGATATCCGGAGCATTGTTTGTGGAGATGGTTTTTTCCTATCCGGGCATGGGCACGATTCTCTACAACTCCCTGTTAACCAGGGACTACCCGCTTTTACAGGGCATTTTGCTTTTCATAACCTTAACGGTGCTGGCGGTCAACCTGTTGGCCGATCTGCTTTATATGAGAATTGACCCGAGGGTGACATATGCACGTTAATTACTGGAGAGAGGTCAAAAGAAATGGTTTCGGAAAGGCGGGGCTGGCGATTATTCTGCTGATGGCCGCAACCGCCGCCGCCGCTCCCCTCATGGCCAAGTTCAGCCCAGGCGAGTACACGGGTCATATATTCCACCCGCCTTCGGCCAGGTTCTGGCTGGGTACCAACGACGTGGGGCAGGATATCTGGTCGCACCTGGTGTACGGGGCCCGCACGTCTTTGGCAGTGGCTTTCGGCGTTTCTTTTTTGTCGGTTGCCTTCAGCGTGCTGGCGGGTGGGCTGGCGGCCATAACTGGAGGGACTTTGGACCGGCTGGTGATGAGGCTGGTAGACTCCCTGATCATAATCCCCCCTCTGGTGGTGGTCATACTGGTGGCTGCCTACGTCCGTCCAAGCCTGGTGCTGATGATCGTCATGTTGGCGGCCATAATGTGGCCGGGGGGGGCGCGGGTGGTCAGGTCCCAGGTGTTGTCCCTCAGGGAAAGAATGCACGTGGATGCGGCCAGGACTTTCGGTGCCGGCCGGGCATATTTGCTGCGAAGGCACATAATCCCAGAGATGGGGCCGATACTGACGGCGGTGCTGATACAAAACGCCCGCAGGGCGGTGTTCATGGAAGCGGGACTCTCGTTTCTCGGCGTTTCCGATCCCTCGGTGTGCAGCTGGGGTAAGATGATGCAGCACGCCCTCAGGTTTTCATACCTGGAGGTGTGGAAATGGTGGCTATTACCTGCCGGATCAGCTCTTTCACTGACTATGGCGGGACTTATATACACGGGGTTTGCCTTGGAAACGGTTTTGAACCCGAGAATGAGGAAAGAGGCGGCACATGCTGACAATCAGGGGGCTTAAGGTTTCATACAACGGGGTGCCGGTTATCAACGGGCTGGACATTTCTGTGACCAAGGGAGAGGCGGTCTCGGTCATCGGCGAGTCGGGGGCCGGAAAAACCACCCTGGGCCTCTGCGTCATGGGGCTGGTGGAAGGGCAATGCTCGGGGGAAATCATAATTAACAACAGGAATATTTTTAAAATGTCCGGGGAGGACCTGAGAAAATCCCGCGGCAAGTTGATGTCCATGGTGTTTCAGAATACAGAAAATGCCCTGCACCCGCTGTATACTGTGAAGGACCAGGTTGCGGAGGCGATTTTGTTGCACGAGAACGTGAGGAGATCCGAAGCGGTGGCACGGGCCGGCGAAATATTGCATGCCGTGGGAATAGAGGGCGTCTGGTCGGAAGCCCACCCCCACCGGCTCAGCGGCGGGCAAAAACAAAGGGTTCTGATTGCTCTGGCCCTGGTCAACGGCCCGGAGGTGGTCATTCTGGACGAGCCTACGGCCTCCCTGGACGTGCTGACCAAAGAAGAGATCATCCTGTTGATAAAAAGGTTGACCAGGGACAAAGCGACCCTGGTGATCACCCACGACATCTCCACGGCGGCCAGGGTCGGCGGTCGGCTGGCCGTAATGTACGCGGGCAAAATCCTGGAGGCCGGCCCCACGGAAGAGGTGCTGTCAAATCCACGCCACCCGTATACCAGGGGCCTGATTAGGTCATATCCGGACATGTCGGCAACCAAGGACTTGCAGGGGATACCAGGCAGGATGACGCGCGGGGTTCCGGGCTGCCCTTTTCATCCCAGGTGCACCCAAAAGATATCCGTCTGTTACACTGAACCGCCGGCGCCGTTGGAAAGCGGCGACCGCCAGGTGGCGTGTCACCGCGGGGGTATTGTGCCGCTTTTGGAAGTGGAAGGGCTGGTCAAGACTTTTGGATCAATAGAAGCGGTGCGGGGTGTAAACCTCACCCTTTACGAGGGTGAGACTCTGGCCCTGGTGGGCGAGAGCGGATCGGGGAAGTCTACGCTGGCCAAGATGATTATCGGAATACACAGCCCCGACAGCGGCGTTATCAGGCTGGAGGGGGAAATTCTCGCGGCCAGGCGCCCCGCTGAATTTTACCGCAAGGTGCAGATGGTGTTCCAGAACCCCGGTGAGTCCGTAAGCCACCGGATGAACGTGCTGGAAGTGGTAAGGGAGCCTCTGGACGTCAGGGGGAATGAATGCGAGGACAAAAAACTGGATACAGTCAGGCGTGTGCTTGACGAAGTTGAATTACCGGGGGACGATGAGTTTTTAAGTAAATACCCCCACCACCTGAGCGGGGGGGAGGTGCAAAGGCTGGCCATAGCCAGGGCGCTGGTGCTGAATCCAAAAATATTGATAGCCGATGAGCCGACGTCCGCCTTGGACGCCAGCGTGCAGGCCAAAATACTAAAGCTGCTGCTAAACCTGCAGGAAAAAAGGGGCCTGGCCATATTGATGATAACCCACGACATCGCCCTGGCCCGGAAGGTCAGCGACAGGATGGCGGTGATGCTGAAGGGGGAAATAGTGGAGGAGGGGCGCACGGCGGTTCTGTCTTCCGCGCCTGCGCACAGCTACACCAAAAGCCTGATTGGCTGTATGAACAAGAATAATGTTATCAAATGAATATTTTTGTTGACATGTTGCACCCCCGGCATTATATTTAAACTTGGCAGGCAGATGCGGCGGCACGGCAATATGGGTCTACCTTTTGCGGGTAGGGCGATGGAGTTCGCCTAACGCTTAAGAGAGCTGATAACTCCTACCTTTTATGGTGGGAGTTTTGTTTTTCACAGTGGAGGTGGGTTAGATTATATGAGCATTTGGCTTGACGCGGCCTTCTGGGTCGGGTTGGCCCTGGCGGCGTCTGTAATTTCGGTGCGCCTTGGAATCTCGGTGGCCATGGTGGAAATCATGGTGGGGGTTGTAGGCGGAAATTTTCTGGGCCTGCACACCACGCCCTGGGTCGATTTTCTGGCCGGCTTCGGCAGCATACTGCTGACCTTCCTGGCTGGCGCAGAGGTGGACCCGAAGGTGCTCAGGTCCAAATTCAAGGAAAGCGTCTCCATAGGCGCCATGTCGTTCCTCTTTCCCTACCTGGCCTGTTTTGCCTACGCTTATTACGTGGCCGGCTGGGATTTGCAGGCTTCCCAAATAGCCGGGATTGCTATGTCGACCACCTCGGTGGCCATCGTGTACGCCGTAATGGTGGAAACAGGTCTTAACTCCACAGAGCTGGGGAAGATCATCCTGGCCGCCTGTTTTATCACCGACCTGGGGACAGTTCTGGCCCTTGGCATCCTATTCGCCCACTTTAATTACTGGCTCTACATATTCATGGCGGTCACGGCGGCAGCCTTCTTCCTGGTACCCAGGGCGGCCGGGTCGCTGGTAAAATCCCTTGGCGGCCGGGTGAGCCAGGTTGAAGTCAAGTTTGTTTATTTTATCCTCTTCCTGCTTGGGGGACTGGCGATAAAAGCCAACAGCGAAGCCGTGCTTCCCGCCTACCTGCTGGGCCTGTCCCTGGCCACTCTGCTGGCCGGGGAAAAGGATGTGCTGTACCGGATGAGGACCACCGCCTTTGCCGTGCTGACGCCGTTTTTCTTCCTGAAGGCCGGCCTGCTCATATCCCTGAAGGCGCTTTGGATGGGTCTTTTGATCATCCTTGTCTTCCTCCTGGTCAAGGTGGCGGCCAAATTCACCGGGGTCCTGCCCCTTACAGTGTTTTTCAGGTTCGGCAGGAGGAATTCCATGTACACCACCCTGCTGATGTCCACCGGCCTTACCTTCGGCAGCATTTCTGCCATGTTCGGCCTGACCCACAACATCATCAACCAGGCCCAGTACTCGGTCCTGGTCACGGCAGTTGTTCTCAGCGGCGTTATCCCGACTCTATTCGCCCAGGCCTTTTTCAGACCGGACGGGGGATCTCAAAATTGAACGGTTTCTTGGGGATCAGGTCAACTGGAGCCTGCAAATCTGCAATGTGGTCAAAATCACGCATCTTTTTCATTACCGGTCACAGATATTATTTCAGTTCCGGGCCATAATTAGATTGAGAACAATACAACGGAGGGCTGTTCAATGAAGAGAAAGCGCAAAATCGTGCGCATAGACGAAGACAGATGCACCGGCTGCGGCCTGTGCGTTTCCCCCTGCGCCGAGGGAGCCATAGAAATAAGGGATGGAAAGGCAAGAGTAATCAGGGACGAGCTCTGTGACGGCGCCGGGTTCTGCCTTGGTGTCTGCCCCGAGGGAGCCCTGTCCATTGAGGAAAGGGAGGCCGATGAATTTTCCGAAGAGGCGGTGCACAGGCACCTCGGGGCCGGACCAAGGACCTACATTGCCCAGCAGTGCTTCCGCTGCGGCCGGGACGAGGATGAAATCCCGGTCATCCCCTGCCGGAAGGAAGGGGAGAGCGTGTGGGTGTGCACCCGCTGCCTGCCGGCCCTGATTCACGGGGTTTAGGCCGGGGGAATTGAAAAAAATAGTGGGGGCCCGAAAACTCCCGGACCCGAAAAAACTCCCGCTTTTCCGGGAGTTTTTAATTCAGAAGGAAGGTATAAAAGCCTTAATAAAGAAATCCTAAATTAAATCCTCAGGGGTTGACGCAGCGGCATCTGATGCAGTTGCCCTTTGAAGCCTTGAACAGATCCCTGAAAAGCTGGTCAAGTTCGGCATGCTTCAAGCGAATGAGGCCTTCCGGGTTGACCAGGGAGTTGTTCACGAACATCCGGATATATACGTGTTCCTTGGTTTCAACCACAATCACCAGCTTGTATTCATTCAAAACCTCACCCCCTTTAATTATACTTCTTAATCTATGATCATAATTCCTTTCGGAGGGTGTTAAAAATTTACCGGGTTCGCATTTGAAGCGTTAAAAGGTCCGCCGGAGGGTGATAATACCTTGAAGGGATTCTTTCCATGAATATATACGCCATAAGCGACCTGCACCTTTCTTTCCGGTCGAACCCCGACCCCCCTTTCTGGACTGCCGGGGAATACAAGCCGATGTCCGAGATTGACCCGTCCTGGTCCGGCCATGCCCGCCGGATATATGAAAACTGGCTTGCCACCGTCCGCCCGGGCGACCTGGTGCTACTGCCCGGTGACATCTCCTGGGCCATGAAGCTTGATGAGGCCCTGCCGGACATTTGTTACCTCAGCCTGCTTCCCGGGAACATCGTGGCGGTTCAGGGCAATCACGACTATTGGTGGCAGGCCATTTCAAGGGTAAGGGGAAAAATGCCCCCCAACGTGAGGCTTATTCAGAATGACTGTGTTTTCTTCGGACGGCTGGCAATCTGCGGGTCAAGGGGCTGGCTTTGCCCCGGCGGGACGTTTTTTGAAGAAAAGGACATGAAAATTTACCAGCGGGAGTTGATCAGGCTGGAGAACTCGCTCAAATCGGCGGCCGGCCGGGCGGACAGGATAATTGCAATCATGCATTTTATGCCCACCAATGAAAAAAACGAGTACAGCGGGTTTATCGACCTGTTCAAGAAGTACGGGGTCGACACCGTGGTTTACGGACACCTCCACGCCCGGGCCTGCCGCTACCGCCTGCCGGACTGCTGCTGGGGCATCAGGTTTCAGCTGGCCAGCGCGGACTACCTGGATTTCACTCCCGTCCTGGTTGGTTCGGAATGATAAATTAGGCAAGAAATTTTGTCGCGGCCTGAAGGAGATCGTGCCCGGGCGTCGTAATATTATTAACAATAAAATATTTACCACCTAAAATACATCCGCAAAAAGCGGAAATCAAAAAGGAGGTAATTTTATGCCCACCATGAAGGAAGTCGTAGCGGGAATCACTACTACCCTGCAGAACAATGCGGCCAAAAACAAGGGAGTAAACGGAGTGTTCCAGTTTGATATCAGCGGAGACGACCCCATGACCTTTTACTTCAAGCTTGACGACGGGGCCCCCAGTGTGGCAGAGGGCACGGCCGACAACCCCAGCATTACGATTTCCATGGCCGCACCTGATTTCAAGGACATGATCGAGGGCAAGCTGAACGGCACCATGGCCTTTATGAGCGGGAAACTGAAGCTCAAGGGAGACATGGGCCTGGCCATGAAGCTGGAGAGCCTGCTCAAGTAGTCGGGACTGCAAAAAGAAGAGATGCGCCCGGAAGGAGACTCCGGGTGCATCTTTTTTTCGGGGGTCCCGGCCTGCATGCGCGGCCCGGGCCGGAACCCGGGCACCGGTTGACGTATAACATAAAATTTATGCAATGAAGGAATTTTAATTGTAATGGCAAAGTTATTAAAAAAATATATAATTGGAGATATACGGCCAGATTCAAAAGGGAGGGATTTTTGGTGGGTTTCACTTGTGACACTTGTGGAAAAGAGATCCAGACAATTGACGGGATCCTTTCCTGGACCAGGGAAGATCACCGGCTGGGAAATTTCAAGCTTACTCACAAGGAATCTCTGGGAACGGGTTGCCAGCCTGCGAACAACAGGTACAGGGAACTTTACACTCTGACCCTGCCCACTGGCTTCATGGAGTTTATTCTATATCTGCTGGAGCGCTGGGAGGACGGGTTCACACTGACCGACCCCAAATCGCTGAGAAACGTGATGCGCCAGCTGAACCTGCACATCCACGAAAAGCTTCTGCTTATGGTTGAGGAATGAATTTATTTCCTGCCAAAAGAATAAATATTTGTACCTTGTTCGGTCAATAATAAACTTCGAAGGGTTCGTAATGGCCGAGCCCAGACCGTTACAGGGTCAAAAGGGCTCTGTAACGGTCGGCCAAAGGTCAATACCGGGTCAGAAAGGCTCGGTATTGGCCGGCGGGAAGATCGGTGGATGTTCCAGCAGGCTCTGCAATAGTCTGAAAGATTATTGCAGGGTCACAAGGGATATTCACCGGTCGAGCTAAGACTGTTATGGTTGCCGGAAAAATTCAATTTCTTTTGAAAATGAGGTCTGCAGCAGTCGGGAGATTGCTGCAGGCTTCCTAGGTAGCCGTAACAGTCGAACAAAGGTCATTATGGGTGTCGTAACGGTCTATAACGGCCGAAAGGTCGTTGTGGGCTGTGCAGATATCCGCAGTGGCCGTAGTGCAGGTCATTACGGGCTCACATAAAAAGAAATCCTCCCTTTGACGGGGAGGATTTCTTTTGTGAAGGCCAAAAAACACTTGATAGATTCCCGCCGATGTTGTAATTTTACTAGAGAAGCAATATCCGCTTCGGCCTGGAGTGTTAAACAACATGAAAATAACCATTATCGGGGCCGGCAAGGTGGGCATTGAAATTGCCCACAGGCTTTCCGAGGAAGGACACGACGTCATTGTCATCGACCGCGACGATTCCCAGTTGGCCAAAATCAGCGAGACCCTGGACGTGCTTACCGTCAAGGGGAACGGATCCAGTTCCCAGCTGCTGAAAGACATAGGCGTCAGCGACAGCGACCTGCTGGTGGCGGTGACCGACAGTGACGAAATCAACATGATCGCCTGCATGACGGCCAAGAGGGTGGGCGTGGCCAAGACCATAGCCAGAATCAGGGACCCGGATTATGTCCGGGATTTAATTATATCCAAGGAAGATCTGGGCATCGACCTGGTGATTAACCCCGATTACGCCGCCTCCCAGGAAATTGCCAGGCTTTTGACGCTGCGGCTGGCGGTGCACACCGAGCACTTTGCCAACGGCAGGGTGCAGATGGCCGAGTTGGCGGTGGAAGATACCAATACCCAGTTTGCCAACAGGAAAATCCAGGATATAGAGATACCCAGGTCCTGCCTGATCGTAGGCATATCCCGCAAGGGAGAGATGATCATCCCCGGCGGCAAGGACTGCATCAAGCCGAACGACACCCTTTACGTGCTGGGCAACGCCGAGTCGATAAACAAGGTCTGCACGAAGTTCAAGAGAAGGCGCCAGCGGGTGCAGAACGTCATGATCATGGGCGGGGGAAGGGCGGGCTTTTACCTGGCGGAAAAGCTCAGCAGTTCGGGGATCAAGGTCAAGGTAATCGAACAAAACCTGGCCAGGTGCCATGAACTGGCCAACCGTCTGACTGACGTACTGATTATCAAGGGCGACGGCACCGACGTGGACCTGCTGAAGAGGGAGGGCATCCACGAGACCGACAGCTTTGTAGCGGTTACCGGATTTGACGAGGAAAACCTCCTGATGGCGCTCCTGGCCAAGCAACTGGGGGCCAAAAGGGTCATCGCCAAGGTCAGCCGCCCCAGCTACGCCCCCCTGGTGGAGCGGCTGGGCGTGGACGCCGCGATCAGCCCGCGCCTGATTACGATCAGCGAAATACTGAGGTTCATCAGGGGTGGCAGGCTTCTTTCCCTGGTATTGTTACTTAACGAGCAGGCCGAGGTCATAGAGGTGATTGTTCAGCCGGGCAGCCGCATAGTGGGCCGGCCGCTGCGGGCTTCGGGCCTGCCCAAGGGCGTGATCATCGGCGCCATCAGCAGGGGGGACCAGGTAATTATACCCAAGGGCGACGAGGTCATCCGGGCTTTAGACCGCCTGGTGGTGTTCGCCCTGGGACACGTGGTCCATACTGTGGAGGCGCTTTGCAGCCGGGAGGAAGGCAGTTGAACAAAAAACTTATTTTAAAAGCACTGGGACTGGTTCTGCTCTGTGAGGCGGCGGCCATGGTCCCTTCTCTTTTCCTGGCTCTTTTATACGGGGAAAGTGAGTGGCAGGCCTTTCTTGCCAGCATAATCATAACTGCGCTGGCCGGTGGCCTGATGGCCCTCAGGGGGAGTGGAGGAGGGAATGTCGGCTACAGGGAGGGCTTTGCCGTCGCTACCTTCGGGTGGATGCTGCTGGCCGCCTTCGGTTCCCTGCCCTACATCCTGTCAGGCGTCCTGCCCAACCCGGTGGACGCCTACTTTGAAACCATGTCGGGATTCACCACCACCGGGGCCTCGGTCATTACCGACCTGGAGGTGCTGTCCAGGGGGATTTTATTCTGGCGGAGCCTTACCCACTGGCTGGGAGGAATGGGAATTATCGTACTCACCGTGGCCCTGATCCCCTCCCTCAAGATTGCCGGCCTCCAGATGTTCAAGGCCGAAGTGCCGGGTCCGACAAAAAGCAAGGTTTTGCCCAGGATAGCCCAGACTTCCCGGGAGCTTTACAAAATCTACCTGGTCATCACGGCAGCCGAAATATTGCTGCTCAAGCTGGCCGGGATGAACTGGTTTGACTCTTTCATTCACACCTTCGGGACCGTGGCCACCGGGGGTTTTTCCAGCAAGAACGCCAGTATTGCGGCCTATAACAGCTTTTTGATCGAACTTATTATCGTCGTTTTCATGATCATCTCGGGAATCAACTTTGCCCTGCACTATTACAGCCTCCGGGGGAACTTCCGCCCGGCCCTGAAGGACCCCGAGGTGAGGCTCTATGTTGCCATACTGTCTGTTTCCTTTTGCCTGGTTGCCCTGGACCTGGTAAACAGCGCCGGCTTCAGCGGCGAAAAGGCTGCCAGGGAGGCCCTTTTCCAGGTTACCTCGATAATGACCACCACCGGCTATGCCACCGCCGATTTCGACCAGTGGCCGTCGATGAGCAGGGCACTGCTTCTGCTTCTGATGTTCGTGGGTGGGTGCGCCGGGTCCACCGGGGGTTCGATTAAGGTGTCCAGGATTCTGATCATGTTCAAGGGAATATCACGCCAGTTTGTCAAGCTTCTTCATCCCCAGGCAGTTATCCCCGTCCGCATCGGAAGGGAGATTGTGCACCAGGAGGTGCTGGACAACGTTCAGACGTTCTTCTTTATGTATATGCTTATCATGGGAGGTGCTGTTCTGTTTGTAACCTCCCTGGGGGTTGACCTGATCAGCGCCGTGTCGGCGGTGGCGGCCACTCTGGGCAACGTGGGGCCCGGCCTGGGCGCCGTCGGGCCGGCCGCCAACTACGCTTCCCTGCCGCTGGCTGTCAAGGCACTGCTTTCCCTGTGCATGGTGGTGGGCAGGCTGGAAATCTATACCGTTGTAATTATATTCACCTCCGGGTTCTGGAGAAACTAACCTATCGCCCGGCGGTTTGGCACTTTTTTTGTTGTGTTAAAATAATGACGGTAAAGGTTTAAAGGAGATGAAAGGACGATGTCGGGGCACTCCAAGTGGTCAACTATAAAAAGGAAAAAGGCCAAGGTGGACGCCGCCCGGGGTAGAATATTCACCCAGATAAGCAAGGAAATCATACTGGCGGCCAAGCAGGGGGGCGGCGATCCGGAGAAGAACCTCAGGCTAAAAAACGCCGTAGCCAAGGCCAAGGAGGCCAACATGCCCAACGACAGCATCCAGAGGTGCATTATGAAGGGAACCGGGGAAATCGGGGGCGGCAGCTACGAGGAGATTGTCTACGAGGGGTACGGCCCCGGCGGCGTGGCCGTGATGATCGAACTCATGACCGACAACCGCAACCGTACAGCCGGAGAGATCAGGCACCTGTTTTCTAAAAACGGGGGTAATCTCGGGGAAAGCGGCTGTGTTTCCTGGATGTTTGAGAAAAAGGGACTGATTGTGGTGGACAGGGAATCCGGGATCGATGAGGACGAAATTTTAATCGCCGCCCTTGATGCCGGGGCCGAGGACGTCAAGGCCGAGGAGGACGCCTTTGAGATCCTGACCGACCCGGAGAGCTTTGAGGCGGTGAGGGAAGATCTGGTGAAAAAGGGGATTGCCCCGGCCGAGGCCAGGATTTCAATGGTTCCCAAAACCACCGTAAAAATCTCGGGGACCCAGGCGGAACAGATGACCAGACTTCTGGAGGGCCTTGAGGACCTCGACGAGGTGGAGGAAGTATACACTAATTTCGAATTGGATTAGGAGGGAGGGGTTCAAAATCCGGCCGGAAGGAATTCATATTGGGATCCAAGGGGATTAGTCAATCCCCTTTTTGATTATTCGCGGAAATGCCGGCGGTCCGTTTAAGGCGTGCCGGGACTGGAAAAAATATAAAAAAAACAAAAAAGTCGGGGTTGATCCGATGTTCCGGAGAATCCGCTGGTTTATCACCGCCGCCGCGATTACGCTGACCGTAGCCCTGGCGGTTTTCCTAATCACTGGTTTAATGGCCGGGCCCCTCGCCGGCCCCTTGTTTTCCGTTTTCGGCCAGGGCAAGGCCGGGGTGGTTGCCCCGGGGGCCACACTGAAGGAAGAGAACTGCTACCTTTGCGGGGACGTTGAGCTTGTATACCAGGCCCCGGCTCCGGCAGAGATGCTGGGCAAGGGCCTGGAAGACCTGCGCCGCAAGTATCCCGAAAAAGACGGCTGGTCGGTGGAAATAAAAAATGAAAGGCTCGTGGTGCTGAGGAAAAATGTTGACGGCTTTTGCGGACAGCACAGCCTGTACCGGCACCTGGGCATTTACAGGGACAGGCTGGCGGTGTACCAAGGCCCGCTGGGCTTCGATCAGAGGCTCCTGAGGGTGGAGGAAAAGAAAAAGGTGGAAAACCTTCCCCGGACCCTGCGGGAGAAACTGCAAAAGTCCCGGGAATTCAACCGGCTGCCGGCCGAAGAGAAGTCCAGCCTGAGGTCCGACCTGGAGTTCATTGACGAGACCGCCCTCAACAGCGTTCTGGAAAACCTGGACGAGGTAACGGACGGGGGACGGGAATGATTTAATCCCGGTGGGCAAAGATTTTCGAAGGCCGGGGCTGATTTTTTCGCCCCGGAAGGAAATTGGCAGCAGGTCCAAGAATTAACTTGTATCTTTAAATCAGTTGGTTGGAGTGAAATATTTTGATTATCCTGGGGATTGATCCAGGCACCGCGCTCACCGGCTACGGTGTCATCGGTTACTCGGGGGGGAACTTCCGGGTTTATGGTTATGGGGCTATCAGGACCCATTCCGGGATGGGCCTGCCGGGGCGGCTTGCTTTGATCTACCGGGATTTGACCGGAATTATAAATAAATACCGGCCGGACCACCTGGCTGTTGAAGAGCTGTTTTTCAACAAAAACGCCAAGACTGCCCTGGCGGTGGGACACGCCAGGGGAGTGGCCATCCTTGCGGCGGTGCGGTCGGACATTCCGGTTTTCGAATACACGCCCCTGCAGGTAAAGCAGGCCGTGGTGGGCCAGGGGAGGGCGGCCAAGGAGCAGGTGCAGTTCATGGTCAGAACCCTTCTCTGCCTGAGTGAAAATCCCAGTCCTGACGACGTGGCCGATGCCCTGGCGGTGGGCATATGCCACGCCTTCAGATGGTCGGGCACGGAGGCGCTGCGGAGATGATCGCGTTTCTAAGGGGCAACCTGCATGCCGTCAACGGGGACAACGTCATAGTGGATGTCAACGGAGTGGGCTACCTGGTTCAGGTGCCCTTGTCGATGCTGGCCGGGCTGCCCTCCCCCGGGGGCGAGGTGGTTCTGCACACCTTTATGGCGGTCCGGGAGGACGGAGTCAGCCTGTACGGTTTTGATACCGTGGAGGCCCTTGAGGTTTTCCGCCTGCTGCTGAATGTGAACGGGGTGGGTCCGAGGGGAGCCTTAAGCCTTCTGTCGGTGATGACTCCCGGGGGACTGGCCGCGGCCGTGAGGGAAGAAAACGCTGCCCTTTTGTCCAGGGCGCCGGGTATAGGCAAAAAAATCGCCCAGAGGGTAATCCTTGAACTGAAGGACAAGCTGAGGGCAGTCATTCACCCGGCCGTTGCGGCGGTGTCCGGCGGGCAGGAGGGGAAAAGCCGGGATGCGGTGGAGGCCCTGGTCTCCCTGGGCTTTGGGCCTTCCCAGGCCGCCCTGGCAGTGGGCAGAGCTGTCCGGGAACTGGGGCCAGGGGCTCCCCCGGCCGAAATGGTGCGTTATGCCCTCAGGCAGCTGGCTGAGAGGAAGTGAGAGGTGGGAAGCGGGAACGGGGTCGGGACACGGGATCCCAGCCCGCGCCGGCCGGTCCGGGGTCCGCGACTGTGCCCCTCCGGCCCCGGCTTTCCCACAACGCGGTAAGGGGATGGTTTAATGATTGACCGGAACCCCGGGGAAAGAATAATTTCGGCCGCAGCCCGGCGGGAGGATCTTGAGGCCGATTTAACCTTAAGGCCCCGCAGGCTGTCGGAATACATCGGGCAGCAAAAGGTGAAGGAAACCATTGGGGTATTCATCCGCGCGGCCAGGGAAAGGGGGGAGTGCCTGGACCACGTCCTCCTTTACGGACCCCCCGGGCTTGGAAAAACCACCCTGGCCAACATCATTGCCAACGAGATGCAGGTAAGCATAAGGGTGACTTCGGGGCCTGCCATTGAAAGGCCCGGCGACCTGGCTGCCATTCTGACCAACCTGTCCCCGGGAGACGTGCTTTTCATCGACGAGGTTCACCGGCTCAGCAGGCCGGTGGAGGAAATACTTTACCCGGCCATGGAGGACCACGCCATCGACATCGTCATCGGGAAAGGGCCGGGAGCCCGGTCCATAAGGCTGGATTTGCCCCCTTTCACGATGATTGGGGCGACTACCAGGGCCGGGCTGGTTACTTCCCCCCTGCGGGACCGCTTCGGGGTCATCAGCAGGCTTGATTATTACAGCGAAACCGACCTGACGGCCATCATAACCAGGACGGCCTCCATCCTCAAGGTGGAAATAGATCCGGAGGGGGCGGGCGAAATAAGCAGGAGGTCCAGGGGCACCCCCCGGGTGGCCAACAGGCTCCTGAAAAGGGTGCGGGATTACTCCCAGGTCAGGCGCGGCGGGGCGATCAGCCGGGAGGTGGCCGTCGAGGCCCTGGAGTTTATGGAAGTTGACCCCCTGGGACTGGATGAAATCGACCGGCGGCTGCTGCGTATAATAATAGAGAAATTCAACGGCGGCCCGGTGGGCCTGGATACCGTTGCGGCGGCGGTGGGCGAGGAAGCGGACACGGTTGAAGACGTTTACGAGCCGTATCTGATGCAGAAGGGCCTGCTGGCCCGGACTCCCCGCGGCCGGGTGGCTACCGCCGCGGCGTACCGTCACCTGGGGATAAATTATGAGGAAAAGGCCGGGGGGGCGGATCAGGGAACCCTGCCGCTGCGGTAAGGAAATTCGAAAGTCAACAGTTAAAAAGTGCAAGGAGGTACTTCCGGCCCGGAAAATGAAGGTTTTAATTCATACGTGCTGCGGCCCCTGCTCCATTTACCCGGTGGAGGTGCTGCAAAAAGAGGTGGAGGTGGCCGGCTTTTTTTTCAACCCGAATATCCACCCTTTCACCGAATGGAGGGCCAGAAGGGAGACAATGGCCCGGTATGCGGCGGATATAGGGCTGGAAATGATATTTGACGACGGCTACCTGCTTGAGGAATTTATCCGGGGCGCGATCAGCCAAGAGGGTGACAGGTGCGCCTTTTGCTACCGGATGAGGCTGCACCGTGCCGCCGCCGCCGCCCGGGAGAACAATTTCGATGCTTTTTCAACCACCCTGCTGGTAAGTCCCCACCAGAAGCACGGGCTGGTCAGGGAGGCAGGCGAGGCTGCGGCCCGGGAAACAGGCATAGAGTTTCTTTACCGGGATTTCCGTCCCGGGTACCGGGAGGCGGTGGCCCGGTCCAGGGAACTAGGCATGTACAGGCAGAAGTACTGCGGCTGCATCTTCAGTGAAAAGGAAAGGTACTACCGGCCCAGGGACGGGAGGGTTGGGTCTTGAACGGATCGTTTTTTTCAGCGGGCAAATTGATTCTCCTGTTGGGGATTTTTCTGGTCGTTTTCGGCATATTGATGATAGCCGCCGGCAAGCTGTTCAACCTGGGCCGCCTGCCCGGCGACATATTCATCCAGAGGGGTAATTTCACCTTTTATTTCCCCCTTGTATCCTCGATAATCCTGAGCATTATCCTGACCCTGATCCTGAATGTGATTTTCCGGAGGTGATTTCGCCGGCTCACGGGTAACGGCTCCTCCGGCGTTTTTGATTTCCGGCAGGAAAATCCTTGCATTCTGTCGAAGATATGCGAAAAAATTGCTGCCGGAGGTCATCATGGGTACAGACTGCAGATCCAGATTATGGCAGACAATCCTTTTGTTTTTACCTGTCTTTTTGTTTGCGGCGCATTTCCCGGGGGCCGAAAGCCGGGCCAGTGCGGCCCCGAAAACGGTCCGGGTGGGACTGGTTCAGGATGTGCAGGCGCAGGATTTCAACGTCCGGGGCAAGTACCGGCTGCTGGGTCCGGGCGGGGAGTTTTACGGCCACGTGCTGCCCGGCGAGCGCTGGCAGGCCGCCCTGGCCGGAGGCAGGATCCAGCTCTATAAGAACGGGCAGCCGGCCGGATTTTACGGAAATTCCGTTATCTTGCGGCAGGCCAGGCCGACGGTGTCGGTCCTGGGAGGAAGCGGCGCCCAAAAAAGTTTGGCGGCTGATGAACGCCTCCCGGTGGTGACCGACGGGGGCCGGGTTTCGTTCCTGGCAGAGGGGGCAGACAGGATAAACGTAATCAGTGATTCGGGTACGGCGGCGATCCAGTGGGGCGGGGAACTGAATCTGGTCACCTTGATGATCAGCAGTCGCCTTCAGAATTACCGCGGGGACGTGGAGTTCAGGGTCCAGGGAAAGGGGATCACGGTGATCAATGAACTCCCCCTGGAGGAGTACCTGTACGGAGTAGTTCCCAGGGAGATGCCGGCCGACTGGCCCGCGGAGGCCCAGAAGGCCCAGGCGGTGGCCGCCCGGAGCTATGCCCTGGCCATGCTGGGGACTTATAAGGAATACGGTTTCGACCTCCTGTCTACGCAGCTGAACCAGGTGTACGGAGGCTTCAATGCCGAGCATCCAAACTCCAGCAGGGCCGTCGATGAAACCAGGGGCCAGGTTCTGTACTGCCGGGACAAGCCCGTGAGCGCTTACTTTCACAGCAGCAGCGGCGGCTTTATTGAATATTCCCAGGATGTGTGGCGGGAGGCCGTGGACTTCCTCAAGGCCAAGCCGGACCCGTACGACAACAATGACAAGCACTATAACTGGCTGGTGGTTTACAGCCAGGAACAACTGGTCAACCAGTTGAAGGATAGACGGGACCTCTACAACAGGGAAGGTGATCCCGAAAGGGTTTTCGCCAGGGTGGACGATATCGAGGTCCTGGAAAAGACCTCTTCCGGGGCGAGGGTCAAAAAAATCAGGATTACCGGTCAGGACGCCGCGGGAAAACCCCTTTCGGTGGAGCTCTCCAACGCCGACAGGGTTCGCGCGGCCTTGGGCCTAAAGAGCGCCTTTTTTGAACTGACCAAAACCAAGGGGCCCGACGGCAGGTTGAAAGAGGTCAGGATAAAGGGATCGGGCTTCGGCCACGGGCTTGGCATGTCCCAGTACGGGTCCCTCGGCATGGCCAACAAAGGTTATAATTACCAGGATATTTTGAAATACTATTATAGTAATATCGAAATCAGGCAGTTAAGCGAAAAATGACTGCCGCCGGTTTCCCGGGCCCCTTTTTCCATCTTTAGATTTCGGGTGATCTGTTTGAAGGTAAGCGAATTCGATTACGACCTCCCCGATCACCTGATCGCCCAGGATCCTCTTGCGTGCAGGGATGAGTCGAGGCTGATGGTGGTCCGCAGGGAGAACGAATCCTTTGAACACAGAAAGTTCAGGGATATTGTGGAATACCTCAGTCCGGGGGACGTTCTGGTCGTCAACAACACCAGGGTGATACCGGCGAGGCTGATGGGCGTCAAGGAGGGCACCGGGGGAGAGGTAGAGGTCCTCCTGCTGAAAAAAAAAGAGGACCTTCTCTGGGAAGCCCTGGTCAGACCCGGGCGCCGGGCGAGGCCCGGAACCAGCCTGGATTTTGGAAAGGGCACCCTGAAAGGTACGATTCTTGACAGCACCGAGGTGGGAGGCCGCCTGATCCGGTTTGAATGCCCCGGGTCCTTTGAGGAGGCGCTGTACAGGGTGGGCATGATGCCCCTGCCGCCCTACATCAAGAAATACCCGGCCGACCCGCGGCGGTACCAGACTGTGTACGCCGACCGGGAGGGATCGGTGGCAGCGCCGACCGCAGGGCTTCACTTTACCGGCGAACTGCTGGATAGAATAAGGGGTGCTGGTGTCAGGGTGGTGGCGGTGCTGCTCCACGTGGGCCTGGGTACCTTCAGGCCGGTGACGGTCCCGGAAGTGGAAAGCCACCACATGCACGAGGAGTACTATGAAATCTCTCCGGAGACCGCCGGGGTCATTAACGAGGCGGCCCGGAGCCCGGACAGAAGGGTCATTGCGGTGGGAACAACCACCGTGCGCTGCCTGGAAACCGTTGCTGACGAGCAGGGCCAGGTTGGCGCCGGCGCGGGGTACACCGGCATTTTTATCTACCCCGGATATAAATTCAAGGTTGTGGAGGGCCTGGTAACCAATTTTCACCTGCCCAGATCGACCCTGATCATGATGGTCAGCGCCTTCGCCGGCCGGGAAAAGATTTTAAGGGCGTACCGCGAGGCGGTGGAAAGAAGGTACCGGTTCTTTAGCTTTGGAGACGCGATGCTGATACTCTGAGGCGTTGCTATAGGGTCAGGAGACAGGAGACTACAGGAGACAGGAGAAAAATTAGATAGTGAAACAGAGTACGGAAGAATTGCAAAATATATTCTGGATACTGTTTCCTGTCTACTGCATAACATTATGTATGGTATTACTTTGGGTCAGAATTCATTTTAGATGAGAGTATGATTTTGCTCTTAATTAATGTTTTGAGGCATAGCAATGGCGATATTATTTAGAGAGCTTGAGAGGGACAAAGAGACCATGGCCAGGAGGGGGGAACTGAAAACACCTCACGGTGTTGTGGAAACCCCGATTTTTATGCCGGTCGGAACCCAGGCCACGGTTAAGGCCATGACCCCGGAAGAGGTATGGGACATGGGCGGCAGGCTTATTCTGAGCAATACCTACCACCTGTACCTGAGGCCGGGGCACGGGATTATCGCCGGAGCAGGCGGCCTGCACCGCTTCATGAACTGGAAGGGCCCCATCCTCACCGACAGCGGGGGCTTCCAGGTGTTCAGCCTTGGGCCGCTGCGAAAAATTGAGGAGGAGGGAGTCTGGTTCCGTTCCCACATCGACGGGTCGGAGCACTACCTCAGCCCCGAAAAGGCGGTGAGTATCCAGGAGGCCCTGGGATCGGACATAGCCATGGCCTTTGACGAGTGCACACCTTATCCCTGTACCTACGATTACGCCCGGGAATCGGTGGGGCGGACCACACGCTGGGCCGAAAGATCCAAGAGGGCCCGGCAAAGGGAGGATCAGGCCCTGTTCGGAATTATTCAGGGGAGCGTGTTCAGGGATTTGCGGGAGAGAAGCTGCTCCGAACTGGTGGACCTGGACTTCCCCGGCTACGGCATCGGGGGTTTGAGCGTGGGGGAGCCGAAAGATTTGATGTACGAGGTCCTGGAGTATACCGTTCCCCTGATTCCGGCCGACAGGCCCCGCTACCTGATGGGTGTGGGGTCGCCGGACTGCCTGCTGGAAGGGGTGGCCCGGGGGGTGGACATGTTCGACTGCGTGCTGCCCACCAGGATCGCCCGCAACGGTACCGTCTTCACCCGCGACGGCAGGCTGGTGGTCAGGAACGCGGAATATGCCAGGGATTACGGTCCCCTGGATGCCGACTGCGGCTGCTATACCTGCCGGAACTACACCCGGGCCTATATAAGGCACCTGATCAAGGCCGACGAAATACTCGGGGTGAGACTCACCACAATACACAACCTTTACTTTGTCCTCAACCTGATGCATAATATCAGGGTGGCCATTGGCGAGGGAAGGTTTTCGGCCTATAAAAAGGAATTTTTAAGCAGGTTCAGGATGAATTGATATTTTACAAAAAAAATAGAGGGAATTGACCAAACTCCGAAGAATAAAAGACTTTGTGGAAAGGAGGTTGGGTAAGAGTAATGGAGCAGTACGGAACCATAATTTACATTGTATTGCTTTTCGGCCTTCTATATTTCCTGATGATCAGGCCTCAGCAGCAGCGACAGAAAAAACACCAGGAAATGATCAGGAACATCAAGGTAAACGACAAAGTGGTCACTGCCGGCGGTTTATACGGAACCGTTGTGAAGGTAAAGGAAGACACCTTCATAGTGCGGGTGGCTGACAACGTGCGTGTCGAGGTCCTTAAGACAGCTATCGGCCAAGTGCGGGAATCCGCACCCGATGAAGAAGAAAAGGATTAACCGGGCCGGGCGCCGATAAGGCCGTCGGCCTTGAATGCTGAATAGACCGGTCTCCGCTAAGCACCATGGAGAGTAGGCAGGAAGTCTACTCTCTTTCTCCGCAAGGGATAATTTTCCATTTTAACCGCGGTGAGGTTAAATATACCAGGGAGATAACATGATAACCTTAGAAGACATCAAGAACAACCCGGTGGTGGACAGCTTTATCAGGAAGGGAAACCAGTACCTGGGAACCATGGGCTTTACCGATCACAGCTACCGCCACGTCAACCTGGTCAGCAATATCGCCCGAAAAATCCTGGAAAGACTGGGGTATTCCCGCAGGGAGGCCGAGCTTGCCGCCATCGCCGGCTATCTGCACGACATCGGCAACGTGGTGAGCAGGAACGACCACGGGATTACAGGGGCTGTAATCGTCTACCCCATTTTCATGGGTTTGGGGATGGATCCTGACGAGGTGGCGGTTTTGCTGTCGGCCATCGCCAATCACGAGGAGCAGTACGGCCAGCCGGTCAACCCCGTGGCCGCCGCCCTGATTTTGGCCGACAAGTCCGACGTGCACCGTTCGAGGGTGCGCAATCCAGATTTCGCCACCTTTGACATCCACGACCGGGTCAACTACGCCGCCGAGAATTCGTCAGTCCTGGTGGACCCGGAGAACAGAACAATCACCATGGACCTGACCATAGACATCGAGATTTGCCCGGTCATGGAATACTTTGAAATCTTTCTGACCAGGATGATGCTGTGCCGCCGCGCCGCGGGCTTTTTAAACTGCAATTTCGAATTGATTATAAACGGATCCAAGCTGTTGTAACAAACCTGTATGGTAGGGGGGAGAGAGCTAATATGAGGTGGAGTAAGGTTGTCACCCTGGTGCTGATCGTGGCCGCGGTGGCCCTGGCGGCGGTAATAACCGTCTCACCGGTGTTTGAAAACAACCAGTACACCAAGAAATACCTGCCTTTGATGAAGGGCATCAACCTGGGGCTCGACCTCCAGGGAGGCGTACACGTGGTGGTGGAGGCCAAGGATACCCCCGAGGTGAAGGTAACCAAAGAGGCCATGAGGCAGTTGAGGGCTGTCATTCAGAACAGGGTCGACCAGTTCCACGTGGCCGAGCCGGTCATCCAGCAGCAGGGCGACCGCAGGCTGATCATCGAGCTGGCCGGCATTAAAGATCCCGAAAACGCGGTTAACACGATGGTAAAGACGGCCTTCCTGGAATTCAAGGACCCCTCCGGCCAGACCGTGGTTACCGGGAAGGACCTTAAAGATGCCCTGGAGTCCAAGGACCCCACATCAGGGGCGGTGGAAGTAAACCTCACATTTAATGAAGAAGGGGCAAGGAAGTTTGCCCAGGCGACCACGGCCAACGTGGGAAGACAAATCGAAATTGTGCTGGACGGAATCACATTGCAATCCCCCACGGTGCAGGAGCCGATAACCAACGGCAAGGCCCGCATCACGGGCTACCAGTCCCTTGAGGAGGCCCACCGCATCGCCGTCCTCCTCCGGTCGGGCGCCCTGCCGGTGAAGGTGGAAGTGGTGGAGAAAAGAACTATCGGTCCCGCCCTTGGAGCCGACTCCCTGGCCAAGTCCCAGCACGCCGGCGTGGTTGGAATCACGGCCATACTGGTGTTCATGCTGATGTACTACCGGCTGCCCGGCCTGCTGGCCAATTTTGCCCTGGTTATATATACGATTATTGTACTTTGGGTATTTTCGGGATTTCATGTGACCATGACCTTGCCGGGTATCGCCGGCTTTCTGCTGTCGCTGGGGATCGCAGTGGACGCCAACGTGATCATATTCGAGCGCATCAAGGAGGAACTGCGCGGGGGCAGAAGCCTCCGGGCGGCCATAGACGCGGGTTTCAAGCGGGGCTTTGTGGCCGTGTTTGACGCCAACACGACCACCGTCCTGGCGGCACTGGTGTTGTTATTCCTGGCTCCCAGCAATGTCAAGGGTTTTGCCGTCACCCTGATTATCGGTATCGGGGCCAGCATGTTCACCGCCATAACCATGACCCGCTGGCTGCTGCACCTGGTGGCGGCCACCAACTTGGTCAAAAATCCAAGGTATTTCGGGGCGTAGGGGGGATAAGGATGTTTCACTTTATCAGACACAGAAGAATATTTTACCTGCTGTCCATGCTGATTGTTTTGCCGGGCCTTATTTCCCTTGCCTTCCGGGGGCTAAATCTGGGCATCGACTTCACCAGCGGCAGTATCATGGAGGTGCGGTTCGACAAGACTGTCCAGGTTGAACAGGTAAGGGCGGTGGTCAGGGACCAGGGCCTTGAGGCCGGCCGGATCCAGCAGAGCGGCGACCGGGACTTTTTGATCCGGACCACCAAGCTGACCCAGGAGGACAGCAGGAAGCTGATGGATTCCTTTGCCGGCAGGATCGGCAAGGCGGAGTTGTTGAGAAACGAGTACGTGGACCCCATCATCAGCACCGAACTGTTCTGGAAAGCCCTGGGGGCGCTGTCCATCGCCTCGGTGCTGATGGTCATCTACATTACCATCAGGTTTGAGTTCAAGCAGGGCATCGCCGCCATTATCGCCCTGCTGCACGACAGCCTGGTGGTGATCGGGTTTTTCTCCCTGTTCCGCATCGAGGTGGACAGCGCTTTTATAGCCGCCATCCTGACCATAATCGGTTATTCCATCAACGATACCATTGTCATCTTCGACCGGATCAGGGAAAACCTGCGCGCCCAGAAGAAGGGGCAGTCCCTGGAGGACCTGGTCAACCTGAGTATCTGGCAAACCCTGGCCCGGTCGATAAACACGGTGCTGACGGTCATGTTCGTGCTGCTGGCCCTCTATGTCTTGGGGGGTTCCACCATCAAGAACTTTGTCCTGGCCATGCTCATCGGGGTGGCCAGCGGAGCATACTCCTCGATATTCAACGCCAGCCCCGTCTGGGTGGACCTGAGGCTGATGGAGAAAAGAAACAGAAGGCAGCCCGCCAGGGCATGAATTGCCCAAAAGTACAAACATCCACCGGAATAGAATCCGGAATGCCAGGCCGCCGGGAGAACCCGGCGGTTTGTTTTTAACAGCAAGGGGTACGGGAATCACTGTTTTTATGGCTAATATTATATTAGAGGTGAAAAACTAACCGGAGGAGGTAGTCCGGTGCGGGGGAACAGCCTTGAAGACGCGGTGGAGAAGCTGCAGCGGAAGGTTGCGGAGTTGTCCCTCAACATCGAAAAGATGAAGCTGGCCGAGTACGTGGACCTGCTGCACAGTCCCTGGCGGCTCCTGTGGATTAATTTCGTGTCCGGTATCGCCAGGGGTCTGGGAATAGCAGTGGGGTTCGCCGTTCTGGGAGCGGTTATCGTAATCTTCCTGCAAAGGCTGGTTGACCTGAACCTGCCGGTAATCGGGGGCTTTATCGCCGACATTGTTGAAATAGTCCAGCAACAGCTTAAAATCAGGGGTTATTAGAACAAATTAAACCGGAGGTCATAGGATGATTACGCCGGAAATGAGGCGTTCGCTGAAGCAGATGCTGCTGAATGAAAAAAAGCGGCTGCTGGAAAGGATTGAGGGAATAGACCAGGGAGGACTTCACGAGTCCCTGGGATCGTCCATAAGTGAGCTCTCCCTTTACGACAATCACCCGGGGGATGTGGGCAGCGAGGTATTTGAACGGAGCAAGGACTTTGCCCTGCGGGAAAACGCCATGATGATGATCGGCGCCGTTGAAGACGCCTTGCGGAAGCTGGAAAACGGAACGTACGGCCAATGCGACCTGTGTGGCCGGGAAATACCGCCCCAAAGGCTTCAGGCCGTTCCCTACGCAACGCTCTGCATCCGCTGCAAGAGGGCAGACGAACAAATCCCCAGGGCCGGTAAGCGGCCGGTGGAGGAGGAGGTGCTGGAGGATGTCTATGCACGGCCCTTTGACGACGAAATAGATAACGTGGAATTCGACTGGGAGGACTCCTTTCAGCAGGTGGCCCGCTGGAATGAAAATGCCGTCTGGTCCGAAGCCGGGTCTTATTACGGGTCCGGGGAACCGGTGGAGGAAGACCGCAGGGGTGTGCTGGAAGACGTGGACGGCATCCCCTACGAAGTCGGCGACGACGGCGTTATTTACCAAAGCTTTAAAAGCATTAACGACGAGGACGCCCCGGGGGAGATCATCGACATCGGCATCCAGCACACCGGGGGGGACAACGGCTGATTGCCGGCTGCGGGCAGTATCTTTTTCACTGTTGATCTGGATGAAACCACGTGTTATACTCAGCGCAAAACAGATCCTTCACCGTTTCCGGAAGGACTTGACGGCAGCAACCCGGCCCAGGAGGAATTGGCGGAAAAGGGATGAATTGTTGTGAGGCAAAGGGTAAATACCGCCGGAGTATCGATTATAGCGAGCCTCGCCCTGACAGCGGGCAAACTGGTGGCCGGCGCCGCCACGGGATCGGCCAGCGTTTTTGCCAGCGGGATTCATTCCGGCCTGGACGCGATGGCCGGCGGGCTTTCCTATTTTTCAGTCAACCAGGCAGCAAAGCCGGCTGACGAGGACCACCGGTACGGCCACGGTAAATATGAAAATGTCGCCGCCGTGGCCGAGGCCCTGTTTATGCTCCTGGCCGCTGCGCTTATCCTGTTCAAGGCCCTGCCGGGGATTTTCCGGGGCGGCACTGAGGTTCGCCTAATCGACCTGGGGATGGCCGCCGCCGGCGTATCGGCCCTGATCAGTTTTTTGGTTTCGGCCATGCTGGCCGGTGCTTACCGGAGGACCGCCTCCGAAGCGTTTCTGGCCGACTTGAAGCACGCCAGGATCAACGGCGGAGCCTCTGCGGCCGTCTGTTTGGGAATGGCCGCCGTTAAATACACCGGGTGGACGGTCATCGATCCTCTCATGGCCGTGGCGGTTACCCTGATCCTGTTCAGGGAGGGATACGGCCACCTGAAAAAGTCGGCCGGCGGGATAGTGGATGTCAGACTTTCCCGGGAAGAGGAGGAAGCGATCAGGGAAGTCCTTGCCAGCCACGGGGGAAGGTACGTGCAGTACCACGCCCTGCGCACCCGGCGGTCGGGGCCGGACCGCTACGTCGACCTGCACCTGGTGGTCCCCAGGGACCAGGTAATTTCGTTGACTCACGAAATCTGCGACAGTATTGAAAGAGACGTCCGGGAGAGACTGCCGGGCATCAATGTACTGATCCACGCCGAACCCTGCCGTCCGGTCAGCGGAGAGTGCAGTAGTTGCGGCATAGGTAGAACCGTGCGGGGTGCCGAAGAGGAGTCTGCCGACTGCACCGCCAAACCTGGTTCTTAAATGGCCGGGCGGGAGGGAAACTGCGGCCGGTTTAGCCTGCTGTAATATGTGGTAAAAAGCAGAAAAAGGAAGGATAAATGGTAATCATGTAGAATTCAGGGAGGAAAGCCCTGGTTTTTTTTAATAGCCCCCAAAGAATCTTCGGCCGCCGTATTTAATATTAGAACCGGGGCATCGGGTAGCCGTATTAGGCCGGGAGGTAGTTGAAGGGTGCTTCCGGTAATCGACGTGCAGGAAAAACTGGATTTGATCCGGAGCGGGGACGGCCGGACAAGGGAGGAATTGATCGAGGCACACCTTCATTTTATTGCCCGGGTGGCTGCCAGGGTGTGCGGCAGAACCCTGGAATGGGGCAGGGACGATGAGCTGAGCATTAGCCTGGAAGCATTCAACGAGGCCATCGACCGTTACGACGAGAAACGCGGGGTTCCTTTTCCGGCCTTCGCAAGGCTGACTATAAAAAGCAGGATTACTGACTTCCTCCGGAGGCAGCGCCGCCATATCGATCACGGCGGGGGGTCGCTGGATGACGGCAGCCGCGAATCGTCGGCTGTTGAGATTTCCCGGGCCTGGGACCGGTATCTGGATCAGGAAGCGGCCAGGGAAAGGGAGGAGGAAATGGCGGAATTCCGGAAGATTATCGCTCAATTCGGGATATCCTTCGACGATCTGGTAAGGGCCTCCCCAAAGCACAGGGACACCAGGTCCAATCTGCTGAGTATCGCCAGGCACCTGGCCGGGAACCGGGAGCTGTTCGACCAGTTGATGACCACCGGGAAGCTGCCGGTGGCGGCCCTGTCGAAGCGGTGCGGGGTCCATGTCAAGACCATCGAGCGGGGGCGCAAGTACATCATAGCCACCTCGCTGATCTGGCATTTCTGTGAGGATTTCCTTTACCTTTGCTCTTTCATTAAACCGCCGGAGAAGGAGAATGGACCAGATGGCAGGGCGGGCCATTATTCTTGAGGTAAAAAAAGGTGTCTGCACGGTGATGACCCCCGAGGGCCAGTTCCTCAGGGTTAAGATGAGGGGGGACTTCAGGCCGGGGCAGGAAATCACGCTGCCGGAGGGCCGCCGCGGGTATAGCAGGCTGGCCCTGCTGGCCGCCAGCCTGATCCTTTTGCTGGCTGCCACCGCCCTTTGGAAGGTACTGTTGCCGCCGGCGGTGGCGGCCTACGTCAGCCTTGAAATCAATCCTGCAATTGAGCTGGCGCTGGACGGGAAAAACGTGGTTCGCGGGGTCAGGCCGCTGGACAGCGGCGGGGAAGAACTGGCGGCCGGGCTCAAACTGGTCGGGTTGCCCCTGGAAGGCGCCGTAGACCGGGTAATCACAGCCGCCGTGAACAAAAACATGATCGTATTTGAGGACGGCGTTGTGGTATCCACCGTAACCCCGGCAGATAATCTGGCCGACCCCTCCGGGCTTGACCTGCTGATCAGGAACACGGTTGAGGGTTCCTTGAAGTCCCGGGGGATCGGAGCCAGGGTGCTGGTGGGTCACGCCTCGGCGGAAATTCGGGAAAAGGCCGTCAGAGCCGGGATTCCGACCGGCCGGTACATGCTATACCTGGATGCTGCCAGGAAGGGGGTTTCCGTGGAACCCGAGGCATTAAAGAAAAAGAACCTGGTTTCGATAGAAAGAGAGATTAAAATCAAGTTGGGGGACGTTCTGGAAGTGAATGCCGGCGGCCGTGGGACCGATTCCGGGCCGCGCCGGGACGGGACCCGCGCCGGGGACGGCCGGGAACATGACCGGGTTGTGGTGGAAACCGGCCGGGACCAGGGCCGGGACAGCAACCCGGCAGGATCGGCCCCGGGGCCGGCCGGGCAGCCCGGGGAAGGTCAGGAGGGAGTAGGGAAGGCGGTAGAGGAAAAAAAAGATGAAAAAGATATAAAAGACATAAGGGAAGACAAAAAAAACACTGAAGACAAAAAAGACACTAAAGAAAGCGAGGCTCGGGGCAGGGGCCTGGAAAAAAGCGGACTGCAGCAGACGGGGATGCCCCGGGATCCGGGCGGCAAGGAACACGGCCAACGGCCCCCAGCCGCGAGGGGGACCGATCAGGGAAGAGAGGGGGGTGGCGGCTTAAGCCGGCCGTAAACGGGGGCGGATAACCGTGAAGGAAGTGAGCCGCCGTTATGCTCCTGTAATGCCTCTGGTGGACCGGCAATAAGGCGGATTTCAACATGGAAAACAAGAGTTCCTTCGGTGAAGGTTTTATCATTGTTCCGGGAGAATATAAATAAGACATTTCCCCGGTGCGAACCCCGGGACGCAGTCTCAGGCGGGAGATGGTGCGTTGTCCCCGAACGGTTCCCAGGCAAGGATTGTTTACGATCTTGAAGACAGGCCCCCATTCAGAAGGACGCTGGCGTACAGCGCCCAGTGGCTTATTTTTACCCTGACCAACTTGGCTGCGCTGCCCCTGGTGCTGGGCACGGCCCTGGGCCTGGATCAGGCCGGGATAGCCGACCTGGCCCAGCGGCTGTTGTTTTTTTCGGCCTTGGCGTCACTGCTCCAGGTGCTGTTCGGGCACCGGCTGCCCATCATGGAGGGTCCGGCCGGGATGTGGTGGGGCGTCTTCATGACCCTTGCCGTACTGGCTCCGGGGATGGGAAAGCCGCTGGCGCAACTGCGGACCGACCTGGAGGCCGGCCTTATCGCGGCTGGACTGGTCCTGGTTTTGGTGGGGGCCAGCGGGTTGATCGGCATAGCCTTAAAGTTGTTTACCCCCGCCGTAACCGGTTCAGTGCTAATTTTACTGGGCCTGCAGCTGTCCGGGACCTTCGTCGGGGGAATGCTGGGCGCCGGTTCGGGTGCCCCGGTAAATTTCAAGTCGATGGCGGTTTCAGCCCTGGTGGTGCTGGTGGTCTTCTGGGTAAGCCTAAAAGGCAGAGGTTTTCTGCGCAGCGTGGCCATCCTGGCGGGCATCCTGGCGGGCTGGCTGGCTTCGATTCCCTTGGGCCTTTCCGGCCCCGGCGGCTGGACGGGGGTGGAGATTATCAGGCTGCCCGGGATTTTTGCCTGGGGGATGCCGACACTTGATTCCGGGATTATCTTTACCTCGGTAATGACCGGCCTGTTGGTCCTGAGCAACCTGGTGGCCAGCATACTGGCCATGGAAAAGACCATCGGCAGGGAGCTGCCGGGGCGCACCTATAACCGCGGCGTGATTTTTACCGGGCTGGCCGATATTATGGCCGGGGCCGGCGCCACGGTCGGATTTGTTCCCTATTCGGCAGGGGCGGGGATGGTCGGCCTGACCGGGGTGGCTTCCAGGCTGCCCTTCATAATTTTTACCCTGGCCATGATGCTGTTGGGACTGGCGCCTCCGGTGGGAGTATTCCTCTCATCAATCCCGGCCCCTGTGGGTTACTCGGTGCTGCTGGCCTCCTTCGCCCAGATGTTCGGCTTCGGGATCAGGGACTACCTCCGGTTGAAACTTGACAGCAGGGACTTTTTCGTGGTGGGGGTGTCTGTACTGTTCGGCGCCGGGCTGATGTTCCTGCCCCCGGATGCCTTCCGTGAATTGCCGGTGGCGGTCAGGTACATTTTGGGGAACGGTTTTATAGCCGGGATGATTCTGGTCGTCCTCCTGGAGCATGTTGTCCTTCCTGCTTCCCGCTTCGCCGAAAAAGGCAGCGAATAAATTTTATGTTGATCGGGCGCTTGGAAAAAGATATAATCAAATAAGCAGCGGGACCACGGAGGTCCTGTTACCGGTAGCAGCCAAAAATGTAAGTGGAAGGAATGGCCATGAAGGTCTGGATCCGCCGTAGGCGGTTATGTCGTCTGGACTTTTGTGGCTTACTTTTTTCCGGAATTGTGAGGCTGATGAAAATGTTCGGGCCTGCCTGCGCAAGAACCGGCATCTTCCTTTACAGGATTGACCCCAGGATCAAGGTGGTGTCCTTGTTCGGCTTCGTGGCGGTGGTTTCTTCCCTGACCTCGGTGCCCTTTCTGCTGGTTGCGGCCCTGATTATAACCGTCCTGTCCCTTTTTTCCGGCCTGGGCCCGGGCTGCCTGCTGCGCAGGGTGGCCCTGGTGCTGCCCTTTGCAGGGGTCATGCTGGCCGTTATTCCCTTCGCGGTTCCGGGCCAGGCGCTTTTTGGCATCAAGCTGGGGCCTCTCGCCCTGGCTGCCACGGAACAAGGGTTGGACCGGGCCGCGGTTCTTTCCCTGAGGATACTGACAGCCGTTCTGGCGGTAAACGCCCTTACCGCCACCACGCCTTTTTCGGAATTGATGAGGGCGTTCAGGGAGCTGAAAATCCCGGGGGTTTTCGTGCAGGTGCTGGAATTTACGGTCAGGTACTTGTTTGTCCTGGCCGGGGAAGTTGACCGGATGAGGCTGGCCCGCAGGTCGAGGTGTTTTGAGTCCGGCGGCACCCTCCTGAACAGGGCCGTTTTCAGGACGCTGGGGCAGATGGTGGGAGTGCTGTTTATCAGGTCATGGGACAGGGGAGAAAGGATATACTGTGCCATGCTGTCCAGGGGTTATTCAGCGGAGGCTGGCGCAGGGGGCCGGGCGCGCGGAATCAGGTGGGGGGACCTTTGCTGGGGGGTAGCCATCCTGGCTGCAGCGGTCGGCTTGAGGATTTTTGAAAGCGGGGCCGCCCGGTAACCCTGCAGATGTTAGCAATTGGGGCGCTCCGTGGACTGTGTGATCAAAATTGGAGGCCGCAGGCTTCTTCAGCCTGGGCCGAACAGGTCGGGGGAATAATAGTGGCCATTATTGAAGTCGATAACGTTTATTATACATATAAAGACGGCACCGAGGCCCTGAGGGGCCTCTCACTTTGCATCGAGGCGGGGGAGAAGGTGGCCCTCCTGGGACCGAACGGGGCCGGAAAATCCACCCTTCTCCTGCATTTCAACGGCATCAACCTGCCCCGCAGGGGAAGGGTGACCGTATTGGGACGGGAAGTCAACAGCAAATCAGAAAAGTGGGTGCGGTCGAGGGTGGGCCTCGTCTTCCAGGACCCCGACGACCAGGTTTTTTCGTCCACGGTCTGGGAGGATGTGGCCTTCGGTCCCCAGAACATGGGCCTGGACCGCCGGGAAATCGAGAGGAGGGTGGGGGACGCCCTTGAGGCGGTGGGGATGCAGGATTACCGCCAGAGGCCGCCCTACCACCTTAGCTACGGCCAGAAAAAAAGGGTGGCCATCGCCGGCATCCTGGCCATGCTTCCAGAGATTATCGTGCTGGACGAGCCCATGGCCTTTCTCGATCCCAGGGGCAAGGACACTCTGGCGGAGATACTCAACCGGTTACACACCGGGGGTCGGACCATTGTCATCGCCACCCACGACGTGGACTTCGCTGCAGAATGGGCCGACCGGGTGATTATCGTCAAGGATGGGAAAACCCTGGCCCAGGGCGGACGGGAGCTGCTGCAGGACCCCGGGCTGATGGAGGAGGCCCAACTGAGGTTTCCGGTGGTCAGCAAGGTATTTTCCTGTGTGCCCGAACTTAATGTTAAGCCTCTGCCCTTGACCGTCGACCAGGCGGTGGATATAATTAGAAAACTGATAAACAACGGAAAGCCGGAATAAGAAGGGATGTTTGAGATTATGGACAATGTCTCTCCCGAAGTGGTAAGAGGTTACTCGGTCTGGATTGAACCCGAAAGCCTGCACTACCACGCGGGAAGTGTGGTGCGGGCCAGGGCCCTTTGGGGGTGCATGATGAGGCGGGATGGCGAGGCTGACACCGGGGGTTGGAACGCCTATGCCCTGGATCCCGGGGGGGCCGTGCTGGAGGCGGACATAGCCCGGGGTGAGGGAAACCTTTACAAAGTGGCCTTTTTTTCCGGCGGGGAGGGATTGTACAACCTCGTACTGGAGAACAAGGCCGGGATATACTGCAGGCTTCCCGGCGGAGAGTGGACCCGGGGACCCCGGGACAGCTGTCCCGGTGCGGTTGAATCGGCCAGGTTTTTCCAGAGGGCCAGGATCCCGGTTCCGGTGGGGCACCACATCCGGGGCAGGCTTGAGAGCGTAAGCGCGTTCGGCCTGGATGTATTCAGCCGGGAGTTCGGGGAGTACCGCCGGGGGGACAGCATAGTGATAAAGGTTTTTTACAATGGCCGGCCCCTTCCCGGCGCGGATCTGAAGGCTGCCTGCCATCTTTTTTCCGGTACGGAATACCCCTGGCGGGGTAGAACTAGCAAAGACGGGGAGGTTTCCTTCACCTTCCCTGAGAGGGGGCACTGGATGTTCACCTGTACCTTGGACGACGGGCAGGACGGCGGGGGGGCGGGATACGGCAGAACCGTGTATACCTCCAACTTTGTGGTGGCCGGGGTCAGGTAGCGTCACAGTTGCCGCTGGGACAAAATGGATATAATATTTAAGAATACAGGAGTCGGAACACAGAATTCAGAATAAAAACAGCCCATTCTTTTCTTGCGTTTAAATTCTGACTTCTGACTTTTGGGTTCTGAATTCTGGCTTCTGTCTTCGGAGGAGTTCTGTTGAGTAAATTAAGGATGTTTCTTGCCCTTGTCGTAACGCGGGTACTGACTTTTTTAATCAGGCTGCTGGGCAAGGGCAAGGGGTCGTCGTTGCCGGGCAGGATCGCCCTTAAAATTTACCCTGATTTAATCAGGGAGGGGGCTTCTCGGGTGAAGCAGGGGATTATCCTGGTCACCGGGACAAACGGCAAGACCACCACCAACAACATGGTTGCCGGGATTTTGGAAGGTAGCGGGTATAAAGTGCTGATTAACCGGGAAGGGGCCAACCTCCTCTCCGGTCTGGCCTCGGTCTTCGGCAGGGAGATGGATGTGCTGGGCAGGCGGCACTTCGATTTTGCCTGCCTGGAGGTTGACGAGGCTGCTTTTCCCCTGGTCGCGGCCCAGCTAAGACCCCGGTTCGTGATCGTGACCAACTTTTTCCGCGACCAATTGGACAGGTACGGGGAGTTGGACAGAACCGTTTCCCTGGTCCGGGACGCCCTTAAAGGAATGGAAAGGACCAGGCTGATTCTGAACGCCGATGACCCGCTGGTGGCCCAGCTGGGCAGAAGCACCGGCCTGCAGTCGTTATTTTACGGCGTGGCCGAACATGACGGCATCCGGACCCGGGGTTCCGCCGTCCGGGAGGCCAAATTCTGCCCGTACTGCGGCCGGGAGCTGGCCTACCGGTACTACCAGTACAGCCAACTTGGCGATTACCGGTGTGGGAACTGCGGTTTTTCCCGCCCGGACCCGGATGTGGAGGGAGTGTCACCGAGGTTTGAAGGGACCTCCACCTCCTGCCGGGTCAGGTTCCGGCAGGGATCGGCCGTTACGCTCAACATCCCCGTGTTCGGGCTGTACAACCTGTACAATGCCCTGGCGGCATACTCCACTGCCCTTCTTCTGGGGGCCGACCCCCGGCGGACGGCCGATCTCCTGCTGGAGTACACGCCGGCCACGGGCAGGATGGAGAGGTTCCTCTACGGGGAAAAACCGGTTTTTCTCCAACTGGTGAAGAACCCCACCGGTTTCAACGAGGGGATCGGCGCCCTGGTGGGGGTAGCGGACACCCAGATGGACGTGATGATCGCCATCAACGACAACGACGCCGACGGCAGGGACATTTCCTGGCTGTGGGATGTCGACTTCGAGTTGCTGGAGGATTTCCAGGAAAAGTTCAGGGTTTTTGTCTGCTCGGGGCAAAGGGCCGAGGAAATGGCTCTGAGGCTCAAGTACGCCGGACTTCCTCAGGCGAAGCTGGCGGTAGTCAACAACTATAAAGAGGCGGTTAAAAAGGTTCTGGACGGCGAGGCGTCCAAATCGTACATTCTGGCCACATACACCGCCCTGTGGCCGGTGGAAAGGATTTTGAGCGGGTATGCCCAGAGAGATCGAGGCCGGGCTGAACGTCTGCCACATGTATCCTGACCTGTTGAACCTTTACGGAGACAGGGGCAACATTATGGCCTTCAGAAGGCGCTGCCAGTGGAGGGGTATCCGGGTAGAGGTCCACCCTGTAAGTATCGGCGAGAAGGTTGACTTCTCGCAGATGGATTTTGTTTTCCTGGGCGGCGGATCCGACCGGGAGCAGAACCTGATGGCCGCCGACCTTATGGAAAGGACCGGGGACTTGAGGGAGGCCATAGAGGACGGCCTGGTGGTGCTGGCCATCTGCGGGGGCTACCAGCTGCTGGGGAAATACTACCGTACCCTTACCGGCGAGGTCATACCCGGACTCGGCATACTGGATCTCTACACGGAAGGCGGGCGGAACAGGCTCATCGGGAACGTGGCGGTGGAGGTTGAACTGGGAGGTGCGAGGCGGAGAATAACCGGTTTTGAAAACCATTCCGGCCGCACCTACCTGGGGAATCTTGAACCTCTGGGGAATGTCCTGGCGGGGCACGGCAACAACGGGGAGGACGGCAGGGAAGGGGCGCGCTATAAAAACGTTCTTTGTTCTTACCTCCACGGGCCCCTTTTGCCCAAGAACCCGTTTATCACTGACTACCTTATCTTAAGGGCGCTGCAGAGAAAACACCGGGACGCTTTCCTAAAACCACTGGACGACTGCCTGGAAAATGCGGCCAACGAGGTGATGTTAAAGCGCCTTCTCGGCTAGTGCCGGGTTTACGGCTCCGGGCAGGCGGCCGGCGGCAGTCAATCAAGCCTCCGCGAATCCGGTGCGAAGGCATGATTGATTAACAATTCCTGTTCCTGGCTCCCGGTTCCAGGTTACTGTACACGATTTCGCCGCCAACCATGGTCAGCTTGACGTTAAGGTCCCCGTCCAGCAGAACGAGGTCGGCGTCCATTCCCGGGGCCAGGGCCCCCTTGGTATTTTCGATTCCCAGAACCCGGGCGGGGTTCAGGCTGGCCATCCGGATGGCCTCGTGAAGGGGTATGCCCGCCAGTTTGATCATGTTTCTGACCGCTTCGATCATGGTCAGGGCGCTGCCTGCCATTGAGTTGTCGGGTAGGGTAATTTTCCTGTTGACCATCGAAATATTTCGATCGTTGAAAACGTACTCTCCGTCCGGCATGCCGGCGGCAGAAATGGCGTCCGTGGCCAGGGTCAGCCCCCTTCTCCCCTTGACCGAATGCAGCAGCTTCAACATTGAAGGGTGGAGGTGGTGCCCGTCGGCAATGATCTCGGCGCTGATTTCCCTGCATGCCAGGACCGCTCCCACCAGTCCGGGCTCCCGGTGGTGGAGGGGGGCGGAGGCGTTAAAAAGGTGGACTGCGTGCCGTATTCCCGCCCTAAAGGCCGAGATCGCGATTTCATAAGGGGCCTCGGAGTGCCCGGCGGCAACCACAATGCCCTCCTGGACCAGCATTTTTATGAGATCGATGCAGCCGGGGAGCTCCGGGGCCACGGTAACCATTTTTAAAGTTCCCTCGCAGAGGGACACCAGGTAAAACATCTCTTCCAGGTTGACATCCTTAAGGTAGGCCGGGTTGATGGCGCCCGACCGCCGTGGGTTGAGGTACGGGCCTTCCAGGTGCGCTCCCAGGAGTTGAGATCCTTCGGTGTTTCTAAGGGTAAGGGCGTTTATCGTAGACAGGGTTTTTTCAAACAGGTTTCTGGGGGCGGGGACCACGGTGGCCAGGAAGGACGTCGTCCCGCCCCTGGCGTGGAAAGCAGCCATCTCCCTGATGGCCCTGGCCGAACCTTCCAGTATGTCATACCCGTTTCCCCCGTGAACATGCATGTCGATAAAGCCCGGGGCGATGTACAGGCCTTCGGCGTCAATCTTGACGCATTCCTGATCGCACGGGCCGCTGCAGCAGCAATCCTTCTGGTCGCTCGGGGGCTTGGTCAAAACAGGGGGCGGGCTCCCCGGTTTTGGCCGCCCAATGGAGCAGGAAAGCCCGGTGTAGAGGTTCTCGGGCCTTAGGGCACCCGGTATGGCGAGTTTCCCCCGGGTTACCAGAAGCCCTGAATTGGGCACAGTTCCGCTGGAGGTAACCAGTTGTCCCCCGCAGATTAAATAATCTATCATTTTTCTGCCACCCGCGAAAGGTATTGGACTGATTAGTAATTTGCCACCCTGATCATAAAATCCTCCTTTCCGGGTTTCCTTAATATGCCGTATTTAGTTTTGTAAGGGTGGGGTTTTTCTAGCCGAATTACCCGGCCCGCCGGAGGGATAAAAAAATTCGCCGCGGTTATAATATTAATGCTGCATACAGGCAGTAAACCAGCCTCCTAAATCTCTCTCAGCACCCCGCCGGCCGGCGGGGCTTTTTTTATCGTATAGTAATTTATGCCTTCCAGTCGCCCGAAGCGAGCAGCAAGGCTTTAATCCACCCCCGGCCCGAGTTTTGATAATTTGCTGGTGCCGCTTGCGTAAGTTTGGTGCCGGGTACCTAGGGGGGGTAAATAGTGTCAGCCGGAAACGTTTTCACAAGGGCTGGATGTACACCGGCGGCCTGGCCGCCTGGGACGAAGAGGAGTATATTACAAGACTATCTGTGCCGGAGAGCAATAGAAGAAGGGAGGGTTCTCGGTGATACCCTACAGCAGGGAAATAATTGAACAATACGAACAGAGGGGCTGGTGGGGGAAGAAAACGCTGGTCGATTATATAGATGACAATGCGGCTAAATTCCCCGACAAAGTGGCCTATGTGGACGCTCAGAAAAGCATAACCTGGGCCGAGGTCTGGAGGATGGTCCGTCGCCTGACTATAGCCCTGTCTGAACTGGGCATAAAAAAAGATCAGTTTGTGATCACCCAGATTCCCAACTCCATAGAGTTTGTTCTGGTCCACTATGCCCTTGCCAGGCTGGGGGCGGTTACCGTGCCCGTGGTAATGCCCTTCCGCAGGCACGAACTGGACTATATCCTCGGCCTTTCCGACGCCGTAGCAGCGGTAATTCCTTGGGAGTATAATAAACACAACTATCTGGTGATGTTTCAAAATTTACAGAATAAACACCCCCAATTGAGGCATCTCATTGTTTACGGCAAGGAGGAGGTGCCGGAGGGCACGGTTTCCCTGGCGAGAATGATGGAAGTGCCCGTCGAGGAAAAATACCCGCCCGAATATGCGGAAAAGTTCAGGCCGGACGCCAACGACGTGGTTACCATGTGTTTGACCTCAGGCACCGAGGCCCAGATAAAGGGGGTGCCCCGTACGCACAACAACTGGATCGCCTTTGCCAGGGTGGTTCCCCACGACGCCTGGGGCAGAAACAGCAGCGACGACGTCCTGGTCACCCCGCTTCCCCTGCCCAATCTCTTCGGCCTGGGCTGTGGGCTCTACGGTGCGCTGTTGCTGGGACAGAAGATGGTAATGCTGGAGAGTTTCAACCCCGAGGAGTGCGTAAGGACCATCGAGGCCCACCGGGCCACTCACTTCATGGGGGTGCCGGCCATGCACATATCGATGCTCAACTCCCCGGCCATGGCCGTGACCGATTTGAGTTCGCTGGTGCGGGTGGTTGCCGGCGGCGCCCCGGCTCCCAGCATAATGATTGAACATTACATGAAGATAGGCGTAGGGGTAGTGAACGGGTGGGGTGCCAACGAGGGTACTTTCTGCGGCACCAGGTGGGACCAAAAGGAGCACCTGGCCGACTCCATCGGGCCTCATCCGCCCAGTTACGACATGAAAATTGTGGACGAAGAGGGCAATCCCCTGCCGCCGGGCCGGGTGGGAGAAATTGCCATGCGCGGGCCGTGCATCTTTCCCGGGTACCATAAGCGCCCGGACTTAAACGAGAAGGCCTTTGACCGGGAAGGGTATTTTTACTCCGGCGACCTGGGGATGCTGGGGTTTGACGGGTTCTACCGCTTCTGCGGGCGGAAGAAAGACCTGATTATCCGGGGAGGGCAAAATATAAGCGCCGAGGAAGTTGAATTCTTACTCCAGGAGCATCCCAGGGTACTCTTTGTAGCTGCTGTGGGCATGCCGGACGACCGGCTGGGGGAGAGGACCTGCGTTTACATCCAGCCGAAGGTTGCCGGAGACAGGTTAACCCTGGAAGAAGTGGTGGCCTTCCTGAAGGAAAAGGACATTGCCGCCTACAAGCTGCCGGAGAGGGTGGAAATTATCGAAGAACTGCCCCGCACGCCAACGGGCAAGGTTCAGAAGTTCAAGCTGAGGGAAGACATAGCCCAAAAGCTGGCCAAACAATAAGGCACGGTTTATCATGTCCCGCCAAGGCTGTCCTTAAAATATAATACAGGCAACCTGCAATCGCCGCGGGAAGTGGAGATTGCGGGCGGCTAAAGTCAGCCGGTTCCGTATACCCGGTACCGCCTGGTCAGCGGGCACCCCGCCACCTCGGAGACAATCCTGATCATCACCTTGTTTTCTTCATGGATCATGGATATGTCGGCCTGGCCGTAACCTTTCCGGAACATGGTTTGCAGGGACCGTTCGATCAAATATGAATCCAGTCCCCTGTGCCGGTACTCGGGGACCACCCCGAGGACGGCTGCCCTCACGGTCCTGGAAGGTCCGGGCCCGGAAAGGGCGGTGGGCAAAAAAAGAAGTATTCCCGCAGGCCGCCCTTCAACCCAGACGGACAGCAGCAGATCCCGGTCGGCGTGCTGCCGGCAGAAACTAATCATCGACAACGACTCTTCGATGGTGAGGGGGATGTAGCCCCAGTTGGCGGACATTGAGCGGTTGAACATGTCCCTGACCAGGCGGGCGTCCTGCACTATATCGGCAAGGTTCAGCGTCCTTAAAACGGAGTTTCCCCTGCTGCGCACCCTTTCTGCCAGCCGGGCTATTTTTTCCGGTATGCCCATGGCCGGGTACCAGCTGAAGGTGACCAGGTCGGCGTGCTTGACCAGGCCGGATTTTTCCATCAGGCCGCCGTAATATGGGGGGTTGAATGGGAGCATGATTTGAGGCCCGGCATCATATCCCTCGATGAGGATGCCGACCTGCTGGTTCGTGTTGAATGTGGCGGGGCCGATCATTTTTAGGCAGCCGTTGCCGGCCAGCCAGCGGCGGGCCGTGTCGACCAGGGCCGACGCGGCCTCCGCATCGTCTTCGGATTCAAAGCAGCCAAAAAAGCCGGTCCCGGCGTCCGGGTTGAGAAAATCCTTGACGGCCGCAATCCGTCCGACCGGGACCTTACCTCTCAGGGCTAAAAAATAAGCTGTTTCAAGGTGCCTGTGGACCGGGTTGACCTGCGGGTCGTAGTTGGCCAGGCTGTCCGGCTGCGGGCCTGACCGCGGCCGGGCGTAGGCGGAAATGGACAGGGGAAGATCTACAAAGGCCGCCATGTCGTGGATATGTCTGACTGTCTTGATTTCAAGGGACAAGGGGATCATTCCCTTTTTTTAATCTTAAAGTATGCATCCGTGAGCCCCATTGTGCGGAACAAAAAGCCCCCTTGCCGGGGGGGCCTGCTTTTCGTTTGGAAAAGCATATGACACCTAAAAAAAAGCTGCCCGGAGGGCGGCTTTTTTAACGTTTTCAGGTTTAGAACTCGAAGAAGCTGCCTATTACCAGCCCGGACACCACGGCCACGATGACGCTTACGGCAACCCAGACAAGATCTTTCTTGGCCCTTTCCACGGTTACCTCCAGGGTATTCGTCTGAGGGGCTGCCTGCACAACCTGTTTCGGCCTGACCAAATCCCATACCTCCTATCCTGATACAAGTATATTACGGGCTAAGGCCACTGAATCGGTATTTTCACCGTGTCGGCCGGCGTGTCGCTGCCGGAACCGACCCGGTATACCTCTAGGGTGCCGCTTCCCTTCCCCGGAGGCGTGAAGGTCAGTTTCATTTCAAAATCCACCCTGCCGCCGACCTCCCGGGAAAACTGGATGCGATCCTCGGCTATCTGTTTTCCTGCCGGGTCCAGCAGGCGGGCATTCACCGTGCCCTCGAAGGCCCTGGCGCTTCCCTTGACCAGCAGTGGAACCCCGGCTGCCTGCCCGACTGCCGGGTGGGTGACCCAGACGGCAGGTTCCATGACCTTGTCCAGGTTGCGCTTGAACGGCTGCTCATACAGCCCCACGTGCCCCCACCACTCACGGGTCCGGCCGTCAACCTTGCCTTCCACCTGAAAGGAAACTTCCCGGATCTGGGGAAACTCGGTGAGAGTGTTGACTATGCTTTGGATTCCCAGGGCCTCCCCGGCAGACCCCACGTTGGCCGACAATACTTCTTTGGAGAAATTTACTGTGGCCAGGCCGTCTTTGACACTAATGCCCAGCAGGCGGGTGTCCGGCGGCAGGGTTCTGGCCGCACCCTCGGTTTTGGGATCGGACTTGATCAGTTCGTTTATCGCCGCCCGGGGCCCGTCCTCAGTATAGGGAACCCGGTGGATTTCCCTGACCAGGTAGGTGTCGTTATCCTTTGTTTTAACGTAATAGAGGGCCACATCGAAGGTCTCCTTTTGGATCCCGGCCTTGGCGGCGGGGGCGGGGCTCGGCGGGGCGGCGGCCTTTGGCGAGTAACAGCCGTAGGTTACCGTAGCGGCCATCAGGACCGCCAGCAGGAATAGCTTTCTGATACTGTCCACCCCCTTGGCTTTGAAAGAGTCGTGGCGGGCTTAAACCTTTAAAAAAAAGAGGGAAATGGCAAACCTCCTGAAATAAAAAAACTTCCAGATGCCTTAAAATGAAGCTTGTGTACGGCAAAACTAAGGGAAAAAACCCACCGGTTTCAACACGCATTAAAAAGCAGGCACAGGCAGCCTGCCTGATCAGATGTACGGGGCTGCATGCCCGCTGGCGCTTTCCTCGACGGCTTTCATCACCTTTTCAACGGGCTTTTTGTAAATGGCTGAAAACAGCCCGATTAGCATGCAGACAAAAAACACCCAGAAAAATAAGGTAAAATCGAAGGTTGTTTCCATTCTCAAGCCTCCCGTTTAACCATTTTTGTTGTCTTAACCCGGTTACATGCTTATTATCGCATATTTTGACCGGTTAGGGAAGAGGCAAATACCCGGCCGGGACGGGGGCTCTCACTGGTAACACCGGTTAGGCCTGCTCCCCGAAGGTCTGCTGAAACTGCTCCAGGGTCATTTTAATGCTGCGCGGCTTGCTGCCCTCGAAACCTCCCACGATCCCCCGCCTTTCCATTATATCCACCAGCCTGGCGGCCCTGGCGTACCCGATGTGAAGCCTGCGCTGGAGCAGCGAGATGGAGGCCGTTCCGCTTTCGATAAATATTTTTACGGCCTGGGGCAGCAGGTCGTCGTGGTCTCCTTCGGCATCGTCCCGGCTGCCTCCGGCTGGAGGCGCGGTGAGTACCTGTTCGTCGTATACGGGCTGGGCCTGTTCTTTTAAATAAGTTACCAGGGCTTCCACTTCCTGGTCCGACAGGTATGCCCCCTGGACGCGCAGGGGTTTCGCGGCTCCAACC
>DYET01000053.1 GCA_020725625.1 Desulfovirgula sp.
ATCGAGAAATCGGCACCGCTTTTAGATATCGGCATTGACGGCGATCCGGAGGGCTATTTCTCCTTCAGGCCCCTTAAGCCGGGGGCGCTCGACCCCTTATGGCCCGTCCTGGAAAGTTACGACCCCGCCAGGTGGGAGCGGTTGACCGTTTATAAGCCGCCAGAGGGCGAGCAGGCGATCTTCCTGCACCCCGGCGAGTTGCTCTTTGACCGTTACTGTTCTCTGGTGCGCGGCCGGTTCGCGGCGTGGGCGCTGCGGGGCGGCGTTTTTGTTGATCCTTATGCGGAGCGCCCCTATCTCTTCCATGTGGTACTGGTCAGGGTTATGCGGCGGGCTGATCCGGCGCTGCCCGGGGTTTTTGGCCGGGAAGAACTGGTGGAGTCGCGTTTGGTGGCGCTGCGGCAGGATGAGACCGGAAAGATCGAGGAGTGCCCGGTGGAGCTCCTCATGTTGCTGCGCGGCGCGCCAACAATCCCCGCGGCGGCCATCCCTCTTGTTTCCACCATCGCCGCTGCCTGCGAGCAGGTGAAGAACTTCGTTGTGGAGCGGATTGCCGGACCACTTGCCGATGCCCGCAGGCAGGCACTGCTCGCTGCCTTGCCCGGGCGGGAGGAGTTTATCCGCCGGGGTTACGCCTACCGGGAAGCAGAACTCGCCTTGAAACGGACCCGCCTTTCCGAGCGGGCCAACGCGGGCGATGCGGCGGCTAAGGGTGAACTGGCAAAGGTTAAGAAACAGCAGCGGGAACTCGCCGGCCGGATCGAGCGGTCCCTGGCAGTGCTGCGGCGGGAGCCGGAATTGATCGTTCCGGGCGAGGTCCGGTTTCTGGCGCACGCTTTGGTGGTGCCCTCTTCTGATCCGGAAGACAGGGCGCGTTACGACCGGGAGATCGAGCAGATCGCCGTCCGGGTGGCCTGGGGCTACGAGGAGAGCCGCGGCTGTGCCGTCCGGGATGTTTCCGCTCCGGAACTTGCCATACGTGCCGGCCTGGAGGCCTACCCCGGTTTCGATCTTTTGTCGCGTCACCCAGGCGGCGAGGAGCGCGCCATCGAGGTGAAGGGCCGGGCCGGCATTGGCGACATAGAACTTTCGGAGAACGAATGGGCCAGGGCCTGCAACCTGCGCGACCGCTACTGGCTCTACGTCGTCTACGACTGCGCCAGCGCCCACCCGCGCCTTTTGCGCATCCAGGACCCCTTCGGGAAACTGCTGGCCCGGCGCAAAGGCGGCGTGGTGATCGGGGAACAGGAGGTCTTCGCCGCGGCGGAGGGAGGGTGAACCTCCCTCGGGACAAGCCCGGGGGCTTCGTCCCGAAGGTTTCTCATGTCATCGGAATGCTGCCTGCTAAAGCGCAGGTCTTACGCTTTCCTCGTGAGCTACATCCCGGCATTTGCCGGGAAGGCCCGGTCCATGGGCGTCTACTACTTCGCCATTTGGCTACGTAGATACGTGCTTACTTCAAAGCACCAGTCTCTTTCGGGAATCAGTTTTACGCAGCGGCCCATTGACCCGCTGCAACCCCATACTGATTGTCAAAGAGCACAGGAATATTATACCACGGAAACAGATGTTTGTGAAGTATTTATCGCCCTACCGGGCGATGCCTCTTTCATCCTACGGCACAAGGCCGTAGGTTTTCAGAGGCAATTTTCTATAAAAAACCGCCAGGACACGAAGGACATCAAGTAAATTCTGAGGATTTGGAAGGGAAAGGCGGTCGTGGTTTTTATGGAAGGAAACAATTCTAAAGATAATTTTAATAATAATCCAGGCGCTCCTGGTGCCCTGGTGGTTGGAGATTGTCCCCGTTTGATCGAGCGGGCCTTCCCG
>DYET01000004.1 GCA_020725625.1 Desulfovirgula sp.
TAATTTACTTGCGTCACCGAACCCCTTTTAGCAATTGTATCATTGGAATTTAGTTTTGTCCATTGTTATTTTTAAGTTACGCTGTAGTACTAGTGTTGAAAGATTTATACCCTGAACTAAAACCCGGTTTGACCCCTTCTCTGATCTCCCATCACCTCCCGGATCCCCAAATGATTGGCCGCTATAACCATAAGCAAATTTAATACCGCCTCAAAGGTAAATAAAATAAAGGTAAATAAAATGAATTAAAAATGAGGCAAAAACGCCCGCCTTTACTGAATTGTCCAACAACTCCCCCGCTCCCCGGCCGGAATTGCCCGGGACCACCGCCTCCCCGCCGCCGCCAAAATTACGGCGGGCTGCCGAATTTTCGGCAGCCCGCCGTTTCAAGCAAGCCTTCAGGCTTCAGGCCATAACCATTTACCCTCAAAATAGAACTCAGAACTCAGAATTCAGAAGCAACCGCTCTTTTGGAGTTTATTTGCCCCTTTCATTTCGCAGGTAGCGCAGGGTCCTGGGGCTTATATTAAGCAGTTTTGCCGCCCCGGCCTGGCTGAAGCCGGTTTTTTCCAGGGTGTGATCAATTATCCCCCGGATCATTCCGTCCACTTCCCTTTTCAAAGCCCTGGAAAATGCGTCCAGGTCGATGTTTTTCCTGCTCAAAACAGCCTCAGTCAGCCGGCGGGCCCAATCCCGGACGGCCTCTTCCATTTCCGGCGGCGTGCCCGGGCCCCGGTCCGGAAAGCTCCCCCTGCCTGCCGCCAGGTACCTGGGAAGGCACTCGGGGCCCATTGTCTCTCCCTCCCGGAAGGCCATGGCCCTGGCCACCACATTGGACAACTCCCTGACATTGCCGGGCCAGTCATATTTTTGCAGAATTTCGACGGCCTCCGGGCTGAACGCCACTTTCAGGTGCTTTTCCCCCTCCGGCAGGTTTTTTTCAATAAAATAACCGGCCAGGGGCATTATGTCCATTGGCCTCTGGCGCAGCGGCGGGATGCACAGGCAGACCACGTCCAGGCGGTAAAGCAGGTCCTCCCTGAACAGCTTGTCCTTCACCGCTTCCCGCAGGCTTGTGTTGGTGGCCGCCAGAACCCTGACGTCGGTCTTGATGGGCCTTGACCCGCCCACCCTGAAAAACTCACCGGTCTCCAGGACCCGGAGCAGCTTTACCTGGATGGAAGGGGTGGCTTCCCCGATTTCATCCAGGAAGAGCGTTCCATGGTGCGCCACCTCAAAGATGCCCGGCCTCATCCCCTGGGCGCCGGTGAAAGCCCCCTTTTCATGGCCGAAAAGCTCGCTTTCCAGCAAGGTCTCGGTAAGGGCGCCGCAGTTCACGCCGATGAATGGGTGCCCGGCCCGGGGACTGTTGGCGTGGATGAACCTGGCCAGCACCTCCTTGCCGGTGCCGGTTTCGCCCTCGATCAACACCGAAATTTTCCTGGTGGCCACCTTTTTGCAAAGGATCAGCAAATCCTTCATGGGGCTGTTTTCCGCCATCACGATGCCGAATTCGGAAGTCAGCCTGTCCAGCTCTTCATTGATGTACCGGTGCTTGTTTTTTACGGACTGCAGGGCCCGGTCCAGCAGTTCATCCAGTTCCTCGAGCTCGTCAAAGGGCTTGTCGATATAATCGAAGGCGCCCAGTTTCATGGCCTCGACGGCGGACTTAATGGTGCTGTACCCGGTCATGATGATCACTTCGCAGCCGGGGTTGTTTTCCTTGATTTCCCTGAGCAGTGAAATTCCGTCGGTGTCGGGGAGCTTCAAATCCACCAGGGCAAGGTCGAAGGACCTTGATCCCAACAGTTCCCTGGCCTCCCTGCCCGAATTGGCCACGGCCACGGGATAATTCTTTTCTTCCTCGAGGTAGTACTGAAAAAACGTGCCGACCTCCACCTCATCGTCTATAACCAGTATTTCGGGTTTGTTCACTGCCCCTTGCCCCCATCTTTTATTTCAGTTTAAACCGGGATGATCAGGGAGAACACGCTACCCCTGCCAATTTCGCTCCGCACCTCTATTTTGCCCCCGTGGGTCTGGGCTATGCCCAGGCTCACCGAGAGGCCCAGCCCGGTGCCCCTGGCTTTCTCCTTGGTGGTAAAGAACGGGTTGAATATCTGGCTGACGATGCCCTGCGGTATCCCCTGGCCGTTGTCCGCCACCTTGACCACGATTACCGCGTCCCCGCTCTCCTCGTCCTCTTTCAGCCGGGTGCTGATCTTAATCCGGCCTTCCGGCACGCCTTCCAGGGCGTCCCGGGCGTTGAGCAGGAAGTTTATGATCACCTGCTCCAGCTGCTGCTTGTTGCCCATGACCGCGGGGAGGCCGTGCGACAAATCCTTTACTATGGAAATATTGTTTTTCTCTATCTGGTAGGAAACCAGGTAGAGGCTGCTTTGAACAACGTCGTTTATAGACACCGGCTCAAAGATATAGCTGTCCTGCCTGGAAAAGGTGAGCAGGTTCTGGATGATCCTTTTGCTCCTCTGCCCGCAGTTTTTGATATCTTCCAGGAGCTTGCGGCGCCTGTCTCCCGGGGGTGTTTTCCTTAAAATCAGGCTGGCGTTCCCGATTATGGCGGTCAGGGGGCTGTTCAGCTCGTGGGCCACCCCGGCCGCCATTTCCCCGATGGCCGCCAGCTTGGCCGACTGGAACAGCTGTGCCTCCATCCTTCTCTTGGCGGTTATGTCGTTCACGTATACCACCATGCCGTACAGCTCGTTTTTCTCATTGTAGACCGGGTAGGCCGAAATGTTAAAAATGGTGTTGGTCTGGGGCCGGGTGACCTCCCGGACAACGGGCTTCCCGGTCTGGAAGGCCTCCCTGGCCGGGCAGAGCTGGCACTGGTCCCCGCAGCAGGCGAACAGGTGGTAGCACTTGTTGCTTTCGCCGCCTTCCCTGAGAAGAATGTTTTCCTGGTTGTTGCAGCGCAGCACGCTATAAGAGTGGTCAATGAGAAAAAGCCTGTCCGGAACCGCCTTGAAGGTCTCCTCCCACTCCCTCTTGCTCTTGGAAACCTCGCTGAACAGGCGCGAGTTGTTTATGCACACGGCCAGCTGGTCAGCCAGTTGCTGAACGAACAAAAAGTCCTTTTCCGAGTAGGCAAAGGTCATCTTGCTGCCGAAGTTGAGGGTGCCTATGACCTCGTTTTTCACCCACAGCGGGGCCATGATGGCCGACTTGATGCCAATCTCCCGCAGGTCGTCGTCCTCCTGGTACTTGTGGGTGTCGTTCCAGATGTCCTGCCTCAAAAAGCAGCGCTTTTCCTCGATGGCCTTCCAGGGCGCCGAATTGTTCTTCACCAGCACCCGGCCCACCCCCAGGAGCTTCTGTTCCCTGGGAACGCCGGACTTGATAATCAACTGGCTGTTTTCCAGCAGGCAAAAACTCAGCAGGTCATAGGACAGCACACTTCTCAACGGGGTGGCCACCTGGTCGATGATCTCCTCGTAGGACATTTCCACGTTGATGCTCTTGGCAATCTGGTGAATAATAGCCAGCCGGTTGTTCTGCCTGGTCAATTCTTCGATAATGTCGGAATCAACCGCTGAAATCCTGCTGCCCGTACTCATGGCTTCCCTCCATATGTTAAGCCTTGCAATATCACAATAACATAAATCACCGGCCACTCCTACCATTAAAACAAAATATGAACACTAATACTAATAAAAATATAAGGCCCTGATGCGACGGTTAATTAATGATGTTTTGTAACGACATCGCCTTTGGGCAGGGATCACTGGTCCTTATTCAAACAAACTATATGTCCAGTACCGGTGCGCCTCCCATATGGCCGCCAGGCCTGGAGATAAGAAAACCCTCCTCCGCTTCTGTCCTGACAGCCTGCGGAATAGGGTCTTTCAACCAGGTGAGGCATATCGAAATCGGGCTATTGTGTCTCCAGGCCGGTACTCCTGTCCGGGTTTCGCCAGGAGCACCGGACCCGGCCCATTTCAGCACTCTTCCCTGATCCCCGAAAGCCTTGCCAATAAAAGAATGGAGCGGGTGATGGGAATCGAACCCACGTACCCGGCTTGGAAGGCCGGTGCTCTACCATTGAGCTACACCCGCTTGATAAGGAAGCTTTTTTTGACAGCAAGTCTATTATACATAATGGGCAGGCATTAGTCAAAAGTATTTTGCCTGGTTGTCACCGGTCTGTGATAATGTCACCCTGTAAGCGGTCTGAGAAAATGTCACCCTCCTTCCGAGTATGAGAAAATAACAGTATGAA
>DYET01000054.1 GCA_020725625.1 Desulfovirgula sp.
AAGGGGGTGACATTTTCTCAGACCGCTTACAGGGTGACATTATCACAGACCGATAACAAATTTTAAAAAAACACTTGACCTTCCAGGAGGAATGTAGTATGCTACTGCCTAAGAAGTAAATAGTTCGCTCGTTGTTGAGTTTCAAGGGCGTTGTTGCCCGACATCCCGAGATAGAAGGGGTGTCGGGTTTTTAGTTTATTATTGCCTTGTTAAGACTGCATGTCTTCATTACATTAAGGTTTAATATATTTTATACAATGTTGTATCACTGCAATGGTGCTATGCCTGGTTAAGTAGCACCTATTTGTGTTTATATGCTCATATTTCACTTTATATGGCCATTATGTTATCCATTTAAATCAGGGCGCCCGTTTTAAATGGGTTTAACAAGTGGAATATTCAATAATCGTAAAGGAGGAAATATTATGCCGCGTTTTTCAGCAAAACTCAAGTTTTTATTGCCTCTCCTGCTGGCCTGCGCGCCCGGGGCGGCTTGGGCCGGGGAGGAAGCGAAAATAGACACCGGGGACACCACCTTCATCCTATTCTCTGCAGCCCTGGTAATGATTATGACCCCCGGACTGGCCTTTTTTTACGGCGGCATGGTGAGAAAGAAGAATGTGCTGAGCACCATCATGCAGAGCTTTATCGTCATCTGCCTGGTATCCGTACAGTGGGTGCTTTTCGGTTATTCCCTGGCCTTCGGCCCGGACCTCAACCACCTGGTGGGGTCCTTGAGCTGGCTGGGGCTGAACGGGGTGGGCCAGATTCCCAACGCCGATTACGCGGCCACCATTCCCCACCTGGTTTTCATGGTCTTCCAGCTGATGTTCGCCATCATCACGGCGGCCCTGATAACCGGTTCGGTGGCCGAAAGAATGCGCTTTCCGGCCTTTTTAGGCTTCATCCTGCTGTGGACCACCCTTGTCTACGACCCCCTGGCCCACTGGGTCTGGGGTGTCGGCGGGTGGATTAGGGAACTGGGTGCCCTTGATTTCGCCGGCGGCACCGTGGTGCATATAAGCTCCGGTGTTTCCGGCCTGGTGGCCGCCCTGGTGCTGGGCAGGCGCAAGGGTTACGGGTCCGATCCCATGATCCCGCACCAGCTTCCCTTCACCGTTTTGGGAGCGGCCCTGCTGTGGTTCGGCTGGTTCGGCTTCAACGCCGGCAGCGCCCTGGCCGCCAACGGCCTGGCCGCCAGCGCCTTTGTGGTTACCAACACGTCTGCCGCAGCGGCCGCCCTGTCCTGGGTATTTGCCGAGTGGGTTCATCACGGCAAGCCCACCGTGCTGGGCGCCGCCAGCGGCGCCGTGGCCGGCCTGGTGGCGATAACCCCGGCCGCCGGCTTCGTCTCGCCCCTGTCGGCAGTGGTCATCGGCCTGGTGGGCGGCGTGCTGTGCTACCTGGCGGTCAGCGTAATCAAAAATAAGCTGGGCTACGACGATTCCCTGGACGCCTTCGGGGTGCACGGCTTCGGCGGCGCCTGGGGAGCCCTGGCCACCGGTATTTTCGCTTCCAAGGCAATCAATGAAGCCGGTGCCGACGGGCTGCTGTTCGGCAACCCGGCCCAACTGGGCATACAGGCCGCCGGCGTGCTGGCCACCATAGCCTTTGCCGCCGTCTCCACCCTGGTCATACTGAAGGCGGTGGGCCTGGTGACCAGGCTGAGGGCCACCGAGGAAGAGGAGGAGATAGGGCTCGACCTGACCATACACGGGGAGGACGCCTATCCCGACATCGTGGCGGGGTCGTTATTGCACAGGGATATATTGCCGGGGCCGGTTACGCTCAATTCTGTCTCGCCGGCATACGGATCAAACGGAAAGGAAGGATGCATATGAAAAAAATAGAGTGCATAGTCCGGCCGGGAAAGCTGGAAGAGGTGAAGGAAGCCCTCAACCAGTACGGCGTACACGGGATGACGGTGATGCAGGTAATGGGCTGCGGACTGCAGAAAGGCCGCAAGGAGGTGTACCGGGGAACCGAGCTGAACATAAACCTCCTTCCCAAGGTTAAGGTGGAGGTGGTCGTCCGGGACGGGGACGCGGCCGGGGTGGTGGCCCTGGTCAGGAAGGCGGCGATGACCGGGGCGATAGGCGACGGGAAAATATTCATCAGCAGCGTGGAGGACGCCGTCAGGATAAGAACCGGCGAAACCGGTGAAGATGCCGTTTGATTCTTTTCCCCAAGTTCCGGTACCCGGGCCTGTTTTAAACAGGTCTTTTTTTTCGATAAAATTAACGACATGTTGACTATTAACATGTTACGGACTGAAAGGCTTCATCCCACGTTAAAAAGTACTTTCCTGCGGGTTTTATCACTGAAACCACCCCCTGCTTAATAAGCATTGCCCTAAATTTCCCACGCCGTACTTTTTCCGAAATAAAAAAACAGCAGCTGCAAGAGCTGCCTCAGGTTGTTTCTGATTCGGTCACGTTCCGGGAGGTTTTAAGCAGTATTTGTAGTTTTTTGGAAAAAACAGGTTTTTCTTTGGGGATATTATGATATACTCTAAGCCAAATAAATTACATTATTTGACATTGGAGTGTTTCGATTGTCGGTAAAGGTCCGGGACCTGGACGGTTGCATATGCTATATTTTTAACGGCAGGGATTTCCTGGTCAATACAGGGCTTCCGGACGGTGAATTTATCAAGGTGCTGGCCTGCTGCCTGGAAAATGACCCGGATCAAGGCGCGGATAAAGAAAAGTCGAAGGATTTCAAAGGAAGCCCGGGCATGGATTAAAAGGAACAACCATCGCCCAGTATGCACCGCCGCCTTTGAAGGCCTTGCCCTGGAAATATGAAACACTTCACTCCTCCCTGGTGGCCAGAAGGATCTCCACCAGTTTTTTCATGTCCTCCGGGCTAACCCCCTTTTCGGCCATCTCCCTGGTCAGCTTGATAAAGGGCAGATTCCTTAAGTCCATGAAAAACTTGATATCTTCCTCTGTCAGGTAGGGAAATATTTCCCCGGGTCCGATCACGTTGTCGTCTTTCAGGTAGAGAGGGTTGATTTCCAAGACGGACGCGATTTTTTTAATCGTTTGTTCCGACGGGAAATATCCTTCCGGGTCGTTCATCAGGCGGCTCATGGTGGCCCTGGAGATCCCGGCCGCCTTGCGCAGTTCCGGCAGGGTCATTTTCCTCAGCTTCACCAGTTCCAGTATTTTGTCCCCGCGCGTTTTGCCGCTTATATTAATTGATTTCTTCATAGCCCCTCTCCTGTCGCTAGTCTCTTGAGAATTTTTTCAGCACGGCCAGCGAGCGGAATATGTCAACCTGCTTCAGGCCGGTCCTCCGGGCCAGTTCCCCGACCAGCCGGTCTTCGCTTAATCCGGCCGCGGCGGCGTCGATCGCAGCGGCATGGTGTTCGGCAGTCAATGACTTTTTCAGGATCAACACGGCCGTCCCCCAGATCCCGGCAGGATCCTGGCCGCTATAAAAAATATACGCAAAACCCCCGGCTTTTCTGACCACCGCCAGATCCCCCTCCGAGGGCTTTGTCTTTCTGCAGACCAGAATATCCCCGCGGAAAATCCCTTTTTCCGGGTCGTCGGAAGCCGCCGCCAGGGCGAAGTCTGCCAGCACCGGGCCGGCAATGTCCAGGTAACCCTGGACGCCTTCCTTTCCGAAAAGGGGAATGCGGTGAACCGTCCCGGAAGGATCAACTCCCGAGCCATTTTGCTTAGTGGAACCGTTTTCGCACGGGCTGACCTTAAAAAAGTCCAGGAGGGCGTCTCTCAAGTCGCTACCGATAGAATCAACCCGCCCCTTTTCGATGAGTGAGAGGTAGGAGTGGGAGATCTTGACGCCGTACATCTTTTCGATCAGGTCAGCCGCCTTCCTCTGGGACAGCCGCATCCACTTTCTTTTGCGGGAAATTTCGGCGCCGCTTAAAAAACTCATCGCATCAAACCCCAAGCCTGAAGACTGTCGGAAAGCGTTTCACGCCAGTGATGCAAATATAATGTTGCAGCCGGGTATACCGTGTTTAAAATATTTTATAATCCTGTTGACTAACTATATGTATACAGGTAAAATGTTTCTTAAACATGAATATTCTGGAAAGGGGTGATATTTTGGGAAGGCACCGGCAACCCCTGCCAGAGGTACCCCTATTTCTGCTCAGTAGACAACAGCGCATGGTTTACAGCCTTTCCCGGCGTTATACCACCAGGGAGATAGCTCAAATCCTTTCCGTACCCGAAAAACAGGTAAGGCAGGTTTATTCGGCCATAAGGTCGAAATCCAGGGAATTCGCCAATAAAAATGTCTTCCCGGCGACAGGGGCGGAGCCTGCCCATTGCGGTCCCGGGGCGGGTGGCACGAACTCCTGTAATTATGATTTTATCAGGGAACTGGTGGAAAACAACGGTATAATTAATCTCACGGCACCGGAGCTTTTTGTCATGGAGCAGCTGAACAGGGGCGTCTCCGTCAGGGGGATTTCAAAATTGACGGGAAAGAGCATTCAATCAATTAGAAAAGCGCAAAAGCGCGTCGAAAGAAAAATATGTCAAAATAACAACTATTACGACGATAATTGTATCACAAAAATAGATACCGGCAATACGTACGTTAGAATAAAATTCTCAATAATCAGGTCTGCCATGGAAAGACTGAACCTGTCCGCTGATCGGCTGTGCCGGGAAACCGGCATCCCGGTTCAGCGGATGGCCGAGATAGAAAGCTCCGGGATTGCTTCCTTCAACGAGCTTTTTTTGTTCATCAAGCACCTGAAGATCAACCCCTATGGCCCTACCGAAAAAGACCGGCTTTTAAAAAAATTAAGTGACCCCAACTGGATCAGGGTTGTCAGGGAGGGTTCGGCCGGCGGCCGGCAGTCGGCCTTTAAGCGGCGGGAAAAGATCGGACGGGACAAATCAAGATACCGCCGGATTATGTATTACGGGACTGCCTACTTCCGTCATAACAGCCCGAATTTGGGCAGGCCCGTTGTCGAGGAAGGGAGAAACGGGTTTTTCCCAGTGGCGCTGACCAGGGCTCAGCAAGCGGAATGCGGCTGGTTTTTGAAAAAATTCATGCTGAAACCGTTCTATACGTACAGATATCCCGGGATCGGCACGGAAATCGACCGCCTTGAAAAAAGGCTTGCCGGTGAGAAAGACCGTCTCAAGGCGGACAGATACAGGAGGGAAATACTGCATCTGAAGGAGGATATGGTTCCCGAAAACGGCAGGTCGATTTTTATCCTCAACAAACATCAATTTGCCGCCATTCAAAAAATCCTGTTCGAATCGGAAGTCCATCAAAGAAACGGCAGGTGAGATAAAATGAAAAAAAGGCAATTTCACGTATTTGCCGTCCTGTTGGCCTTTATCGTCCTATCCGCTTCCGCACCGGTTTACGGATCCCCTGACAACAGCCCGGCCCAGCAATTCTCGGGCAAGGTTGCCAACGACGACCTTTCGAAGGCGGTGGAAAAACAAAGTAAAGATGCCCTAAAAAATGAAGTCAGCAAAATAGGGGGCGGTATAGTCAATGCGGTAAGGGCCCTGTTCATCACCTTTTTTGCGGTGGCGGTGATTTTTATGGGCCTTCAGGCCGCCGGAGGGGGACTAAGAGATCCCAGGAAGGTCGAACTCATCAAAGGGGGCGGAATAAGCGCCGCCATCTCGGCGATACTGGTCTACAAGGCCGAGGCCATAGTGGCTTTTGTATTGAACCTGGTCGGGGTGGACATCGCCGAGATATTAAAATGACCGAGAGATATAATTGCTTTGCCAGGACTACCCGGTTGTAAAGGCCGGGTTTTTTTATTGAAAACACAATTAAGGGGTGGTCTGAATTGTACGGGGACAGGCATCCGCTTGTGCGAAAAACCGGTCCCGAGAAGTTTATTTTCGGCTTGACCCTGACCCAACTGCTGGCGGTCCTGGCGGGGGGCAAGCTGAGTTATGAGCTGGCCGGGGTGGTTCCGCCCCTGCCCGTGGACAACTTTTTCCTCAGGCATATCCACCAGGGTATTCCCTTGTATATAACGGCGGCCCTCGTTTTTTTCGAAGACGGCGTCACCGGCCGGGTAATGGCCGCCAGCCTGTACGACCGTCTGTCCGCAAGGCTCAGGAAAAGGGTTTTTTTATACCGGAGAGAGGAGTAACGTTGGGATGGCCGACCTCTTGTTTTTTGCGGCGGTGGCTGCTGGCCTTTATTTGCTGTTGCGGGGCGTGAAAAAAGCCAAGAGAATCAACACCAGCCAGGACCTGCTGGATTATAGGGAGATATACCCCGACGGCCTTATCGAGCTGCCGGGCCTGCGGTTCAGGCTGGTTATCGAGGTGGAGCCCGTCAATGAAAGTCTGAAATCCTTCAAGGAGCGGCAGGGTCTGTGGCTGGGCTTCAGAAACCTGGTCCAGTCGATCAATATTCCCTACACGCTGAAGATTGAAACACGCTTCCTCGACCTGCGGGAATACCTGGCCGCTATAAAAAAATGCTCCGGCCGGAAGACGCCGCTGCTCAGGGATTACGGTTACGATCTCTCCCGCTGGCTGGAGATGAAGTCCGAAAATATGCAGAACAGGGACCGCCGATGTTATATAATCCTGAAAATCGACGCCATCTCAAGGGGCATCGAAAGCGGGGTGAAAACGGCGAATCCCCTGTTGAACAATGCCGTCTCATTCCTTAGCGGGCTTCAGAAGTCGGGCATTCCGGAAAAGGAATTGCGGGAAATGGCGGTGGACGAACTGAATGTCGTATGCGGGGTGGTGAGGTCCGCCCTGGAGGGCATGGACATAGTCTCCAGGCAGCTGAACAAACAGGAGGTGCTGGATATGATTTACAGCACGTTCAGCCGCGACCTTTCCCCTTACTGCAGAATTTCCGACGCCGACCGGGAGGACATGTTTTCCCTCTTCATGGCCTCGGAAACACCTGAAATTTTTTTGGAGGGTCAGAAATATGACTTTTTGGAAATTGAAAAAAAGAGTACGGGATAAATCGCCTGACAAAGGACCCCCGGGCAAGGATCAGCCGGACATTGTGCTGGGGGCGGCCAATCTAAAGGACTTCATAGCCCCCTCGATAGTAAGGGAAATCATCCCCCCGGATAAAAACATGCTGGGGCAGAGATCCGGGGAGTATTACGTGGAAGTGGGTGGCACCGCCGAAATGGTCAGGTACTTTCGCAGTTTTTACGCCGCCCTGACCACCGGCTACACCCACGCGGGAATGCTGAGCGGTCTTTATGCCGGGGATTTCGGGGAGGCCGACTGCGATGTCGCGGTTCACGTCATTCCCACGGACAGTGAGCGGACCATGTGGAACCTGGAGCAGAAAATAGCCCAGAAGGAGGTGGCCTTTAAGGAGGAGCCGAATCCGGCCAGAAAACAGAGAATAGTCAGGGAGATTCAGGATTTGCAGCGTCAGCACGCTAACCTGGTGTCCGGTGATGAAACCGTTATGAACACCGCCATCCAGGTGCTGGCGTCGGCCAGGGACTTTGAGGTCTTCAAGCGGTTCTGCAACGTGCTGGTTAAAAGCTTCGCCGGCAAGGGAATAGTGCTGCGCCCGGCCGACGGAAACCAGCTGACGGCATTGTTGAACATGACGCCGCTGGATCCCGGGAGGTTGTCCTATCCCTTCCGGAACGCCGAGGCGTCAAACCTGGCCGACTGGTTTCCCTTCGGGCTGGGCGGCATCCGTCACAAAAACGGAATTGTAATCGGCGAGGACAACCTGGGCAAGCTGGTTTTTTTCAACCCCTGGCATTACAGCAACGGCAATTACAACATCGTCATCTTCGGCAGGTCGGGCTTCGGAAAAAGCTTTTTAATCAAACTGATGGTGGCCAGGCTGCTGGTTACTCCCATATCGACCCAGTCCGGGCCCAAGGACGTACGGGTGGCCATAATAGATCCGGCGCCCGAGAAGGAGTACCGCAATTTGATGTGCGCCCTGGGCTTTCCCCATATCGAGCTGTCGCCATACAGCCGCCACCGGATCAACATGTTTGACCTGTACGAACAGGAGGATGAAGACGGCCGGGCCAGGGTGAACCTGGAAGAAACGGTGAAGGCCGTACGGGCGGTGGTTTTCAGGATGATCAGGGGATATGACAACAGGGACGAAATCCTGGCCGGCAACGTGAAGATAAAAATCGAAGACCTGATAAAGAAACTGTACAGCGACAGGGGGATTACCGAAGACCCCGACGACCTCTATGATCCGGTTCAGCCGGGCGGCCGGGACTTTTGCCTGGAGCGGCGGAAAAAAACCATGCCCGTGCTCTCGGACCTTTACGGTTTGATGAAGGATGATCCCGATCTGGCGAAGGCCGCGGAGATATTAAGAACTTTTACCAGGCATGGGGGGTCGAGGTCAAACTCCATCTTTGACTGCCAGTCAAACGTCGATATCACGAAGTGCCAGGCCTTCACCATCTGCGTGGCCGATCTCGACGAGGAAATATTACGGCCGCTGGGGCTTTTCATAGCTACCAAGTGGTGCTGGGAAATATTCGGCGGCGACCGGCTGGTTCCGAAAATGATTGTCACCGACGAGACGCAGCTGATCATGGACAGAAGTGTTCCCGAACTGGCGGGATGGCTGGAGAATGCCTTCCGCCGGTCCAGGAAAAGAAATATTTCCATGTGCAGTGCCACCCAGGGGTTTGAGGTTTTCCTGCGGGTGGAACAGGGACTGGGGGTGCTGAAGAACTCCACCACCAAGATTCTCCTGAAGCAGGACAGCGTGGACATCGAGGCTGTCCAGGAAAAATTCAACCTCAGTGAGGGGGAGGCGGCCTGTACCCTGCTTTTCAAGAAGGGGCAGGGGATTATCAAAGTGGACAACGATTCCGCCCTCATCAACATAACCCATACGCCCGGTGAGTATATGATGTTCACCAGCGATCCCAATGACGTGGTGGAGATATTAAAGGGGGCCGGGGCCGGTGACAATTAAGAGACTGGCTTTGTTTGCAACCTTTTTTTTAACGGCGGCATGTTTTAATCCGGCGTGGGCCCGGCCCGGCATGCCGGTAATGCACCTCCGTGTTTCGCTGCTGCCTGAGAACAATGTGGTAAAGGTTTCCTGGGACTCCCAGAATGGCGTTACAGAATATACGTTGGAAAAATGGGAGATAAAGGGAACCAATCACTGGCATTTTAATATTAACGAGAGGGTATATCCCGGTGAAACAATGCTGAAAATAGGGGGATCGGAACTGTATCCACTGTCATTTGTCCACCGGGTGAACCCCGGGAGGGCGGTGGCGGAGTTTTACGACCAGGACGTCAAGCCGGGTCATACTTATTTTTACCGGGTCAACGGGGGGATAATCGGGGTCGCTGAGACGAGAAACAAGCCGGTTGTTCCACTGGGCGGGGAAGTGGGGAATGAAACCGGGGCCGGACAAATTAGCGATCAGCCCGGAACAGGACGCGGGGGAGGGGAGAAACTCCAGAACGCCCGGAGTGAAAGGCAGAAAAGGTACGACAAAACGACGGATTACCCGGAAAGACTGGCCGCCGACCTGGTTATGGCCCTGCCGAACTGGCTGGTTGAGGTGATTGGCCTGTACGATCCCCTGGAACTGGTATTCGGCGTCAACCTTGATGATTCTTACGGGATTGAAGAGAAGCCGCCTCCGCAAGGGGATCACCTTGTCTGGAATATCTACACCCGGGAGGAGTTCGGGGTAATCGCCGACTTCTACAACAGCTCCAGGCAGGCCCTGCCGGTGTTCATGGCGGCGGGTGTCGCCGTGGCCGGCCTGCTGCTGCTTTTCAAATCTGCGGATTACCGGGCCGGGATTACAGCCAGGGGATACATAGCTGGCATTATTTTATGCGCCGTTCTGGTCAGGCTGGGGCCCTACCTCCTGGGATTCTTTTTTGACGTGAACAGGGCCGTGGTGGCGGTCTGCCACAGTATCGTGGCGGAGGAAGTTCACCAGTCGTTCCTGCACACCGTTTACAACAAGGAAACCCGTTCCCTCGGCGCTGCACTGATGGCTTTGATAGGCTGCCTGTCCATCGGGGTGCTTAACTTTCAATTTGCCGTGCGCAAGGTCTTCATCGCCATTCTCGTGGGGATCCTGCCCGTAGTCCTGGTCAACGCCATCTTCCCCGGGCGCAGGAACACCCTGGCGGTATGGATCAGGGAGTTTGCCTCCTATGTTTTCATGCCGGCCGGAGCGGCGGTTGGGCTGTCCTTCTTTATCCATTTTTTAAACGGCGGCGGTTTCTGGGTCACCCTGGTATGCCTTTTGTGCCTGCCGACCATCAACAGCCTGGCCAGGGGGGTGCTGGGTTTGGCGGATTCCGGCTTAACCGCCGGAATCGGTTCGGCCCTGGGCATGGGGGCGGTTTTTTCCATGGGCAGCATGCTGGGCGGCGGCCGGGAAGGCCGGGGGGCCGCTCCGGCGGGCGGACGGGCCGGCGCTCCGGGAGAACAGGGCCTGTTTCCGTCGGGGGGACCGGCAGCCTCCCGGGCTGGCGGGGGACCGGCCGCCGTCCTGGGGAGAGCGGCCCCGGGAATAGCGGGATCGCTGGCCAGGGGCGCTGCCGGCGCCGGCATTGCCGGTTCCCTGGCCCTTGCGGGCGGCATTGTTTCGGGGGCCGCATCCGGTGATTCCCTTCCCGGGCTGGAGTACGGGCTGGGCGCCGGGAGGGCCGTGTCAACCACCCTTAACAGATCCGGATCCAGCATCGGAAAATTTATCTCGGAAGTGAGGGGGAAGGGTTTGAAAGGGGCCACCGGCATTGCGGACAGTGCCATGCTGATGGATCCCGGCGTAACGGCCAGCCTGGCCGCCAGGGTGCTGGGCGACAACCCCCTTGGAAATGCCGCTGCCGCCGCTGCAGCCTCGGCATCAAGGGCGGCCCGGGCCGTATCCCCCCTGATTGCCCCCGGGGCAGTGGAGAGGCTGGATTGGGTGACCGAATCCGCCAGGTTGCAGGAAGAACACCGGCAACAGCCGGCGGGTGCCGGACAGGCCGCCGGTTTAAGCAGGGAGTTTGAAAAGGCACGGCAGGTGCAGCACTTCAGAAAGATGTTCCAGCAGATACAAAAATCCCGGTATACGGGGGGGTTTGGCGGCATTGACGGTCCTGCCTGGAGGTAGCAACCAGGCCGGCGAATGGAAACCGGCACGAAAAGCGGGAAAGGGGCGGCCAAGGCTTGCGGGTAAAGGGATTGGTTCACAGGTTGTTGGCGGCGCCGGTCAGAAAGGTGGTTCTCTGGCTTCTGTCCCTGTCAGCCCCGGTGCTGATCATGATGGCCCTGTTCTTTTTCATCTACAGTGCCCTTTTTTTACTTCCACGATACATTGTACATGATGTCCGGGCGGCCGGAACCGGCGCGCACGGCAGTGTGGCGGCCATATTCACCACCGGGCAGCGGGACGACTGGAAGCTGTCCGACGACCAAAGGCTGCTGCAGGAGTACCAGGAACTTGAGCGGGACTGGCTGAACCGGTTCCAGGACCAGGAGGACCTGGAACGCTCCCGGGTCCACAACCGGGAGGGCAACGCCTCCCGGAAAGACGCAACGGTAAAAGAAGTCTGGGGCCGCTTTTACGAAAAGGACAGCGGGATTCCCTCGGAAAGGTCCCAGGTGAGGCAGCACGGCGCCGGCTGGGCCCTGCTGGCCGCCGTGGACAGGGTGCTGGGAGACCCGGTGATAACGGGGCTGCCGGGCCGGAGGCCGGATCCCGGGGGACATTTCAGGAAACTTGAACCTGATCTGAGGTGGCGGGACTTTGAACTGTACTATCACTGCTCATGGACGGAACATTCGGGGCCTGCCGGCGGCGGTCGGCCTGAGAAGCGGACCGTAACCTACAGGCACAGGATCAGGCTTCTGGCGGAGGTGAAATCCTATGAGGCGGAAAAAATCACCTACCACTGGGATACAGGGCGGTATTATTACAGGGACCCCGGTTCCGGCTTTGTTGAAGAGGCGGTTTATCCCCTGTTCAAGGGCTGCAGGCAGCAGGGCCCGTATTTTGAAAAACTGCGCCGCCTGCTGGCCGAACATCAGCTGGCCAGGAAAAGCGACCTGGAGCTGGTCGTCAACCTGGCCATGAATTACGACGAGGAATTTAAATACAACATCGCCCTGATTTCCGGGAACATCACCGAGTTATTCCTCGATACCGAGAACGGCACGCATTTTCCGGAAAGCCCCCCGGCAAGGTACCATTGGCCTGCGGGCCGGCACGTCACGGTAACTTCGGGGTACGGCTGGAGAATGCATCCCGTCCTTGGAGGTCTCACATTTCACAAGGGTATCGATATAGCCGTTCCGGGAGGAGCCCCGGTTTTTTCAGCCTGGGACGGGGAGGTCATCCTGGCGGGCTGGGTGGAGGGATACGGCAAAACGGTGATTGTCAGCCACGGCCGGTACAGGACCCTTTACGCCCACCTGATGGCCTTCGCGGTCAAACCGGGACAGGAGGTCAGGCGGGGGGAACAAATCGGAAAGGCCGGCTCAACGGGGATGTCCACCGGGAATCACCTGCATTTTGAGATCAGGTCGGGCATTGGGGAGACCAATTTTCACGATCCCTTGGCGATGTACCGAACTTTTCCGGGAAGGGAGGAGGCCGGCGGTTGAAAGTTTACCTTGTAGCAGGGGCCGAACTGCACGGCGGCATAGCCTCGGTGATGGAAAAAAACGGCTTTGAGGTGGTCGGCCATGAGTATACCATGGATGCCGCCGTGGTGGCCCTGAACAAAAAGCCCTTAAATCCGGACCTGTTTATCATTAACGGGCAGGCCCAGGCCGCGGGTACCACCGGGGGGGTAATCAACCGTAACCGGTCCATGCTGGTAAAGCTTAAAGAAATAAGAATGGCCGCCCCTCAAAGCAGGATTTTGCTCCTCCTGCCCAGCCAAAACCCCCCTCAGCTCATTCACAACATCATCTCCCTCGGCATTTACGACATTCGCCAGACCTCGCGGTTTGACGAGTCGACCCTGCTGGACTGGATTAACAACCCGATGTCCATCGCAGACTTTAAGGATTTCCGTACCGGTCAGGTTCCGGACAGCACCCCGGGGGAAATCAAGTACACGGATGAGAAGGGGGAACACAGCCCCAAGCCTTTCTTGAAAAAGGCGCTCAAGGGCCTGAAGCCGGGAAGGAGCCCGGCTTCGAACATCGCCGGGTCCTCCGCTGCGGGCGGGCGGAGTGCTGCGGCCGGGTGCGATCAATCCTGTTTTCAACAGGCGCCGCCTGCTCCCGGGCGGGCGGGGGCAGGCAGACTGTCGGCCGTCCTGGGGGTGGGGGACGTCCGGATAGAGGAATGGGTTAAAGAAAATTTTTCCGACCAGATGGACGTCATCGCGTCCCTTTCCGATCCGGAGGACATTAAGCGAAGAACGGCTGAACTCAGCCCGGATATCCTGGTCATTATGCGCCACAGTGCCGCCGGGGGAGTGCCGGGCGCCGGCGAACTGGCGGCTTGGGCCGCCGGATCCGTGCCGGCAGTGCTGTTTATCGTGGGCGAACTGGATGAGCCGGGGAAGGAAATGGCGGACCGGGCCGCCGGGGCCGGAGTGCGGCATATTATCTCCTGTGAAAGGGGAGGGTATATCTCCGGTGACGAACTGGTCTATGTCCTTTCCGGCATAATCAGGGACTTGCGTAATTCCGGCCGGCCCGGGCCGGAGGAGGAAGCGGCCCCCGCTTTTAGCGGCGAAGTAAGGAAAACAATTAATTCCCTGCTTCAGGGTGCCGGCATCTTGCGCGGGACATTGAAAAGGCCGGTGGAGAAGGCAAAGGGGGGCAAAACAGGGTCCACGGCGGCTGCCGGAAGGTTCAAATCGAAAATCAGGGCAAAAGAGGGGCTGCCCCTCGAGGAAGAGGCGCCCTCCGTGGCGCCGGCGGCCTGTCCGCGGGATCCCACCAGCATTGTGCCGGGCGGGATCCTCGCCGTGGTGTCGCCCTGGCGGCCCAACCTGGCCGGGAGGCTGGCCGCCCAGGCGGTAAAATTGTTCGGCGACGTTGATGGCAGTGAGGTGGCATACGTGGGGGCGTCGAAAAACAGCACCGGCGCGGTATGGCTCGACGTGCCGGATGAAGACCTGATGATGTCCGACTGGCGGGTGCCGGGTTCCAGGTGTCCTATAGTCAAGGATAACCTGGCAATTTACGCTGTTGACCCGTCCAAGGACCTGCCGGTCCAGGGTCAAAACGAACTGTGGGCAGTGGTTAAAAAGGCAAGAAAAAAAGCCACTTACACGGTGGTCGACTTCGCCGGGGATATCTGGGAGGCGCACAGGGCCGCCCACCACGGCCGGGCCGTTGTTCTGGTCATTCTTCCCGGCAGTGACCCGGTGGAACTGCGGATATCCACGCTGTGGCTCAGAAATTTTGCCGAAGGAAAGCAAAACGTGGTTACCGGTATTGACCTCAGGGGTGTTCACCAGGTCATTCCCGAGGGCCTGAGGCCCAAGGTAGTGATCAGGAACAGCCCCGCCGACGCCCTCGCGGTGGCACTTAAAAAATACAACGATGGTGAGTTCATCTGGAATTGAGGTGGCCTATGTCAAAAATAAAGAAGATGTCACACATTCTGATAGCTTTACTGCTGGCCTCCGCAGCCGGAGGGATGGTCTGGTACTACGTCAGGATAAACACCCCCAGCGTCAAGGTGGTGGTGGCCGCGGAAAAACTCCCCATCGGCAGCGTGTTGGGACCACAGAACGTAACATTGAGGGATTACCCCGAGTCGGTGGTCCCTAGGGACGCCGAGAAATCGCTACAGAATGTCACGGGCAAAACTGTGGTCTCCGGGACGGTCTTCCCCGGCGAAGTGATTCGCAGGGGGCATATCGCCGCAGACACGGGCAGCCTTAAGGCAGTCCTCAGTTTCCTGGCCCCGGGCAGGGAGGCAATAGACCTGCCGGCGGAAACCTCAACCGGCATGAGGGGCATAACGGCTGGCGACAGGGTTAACGTGTTCACCGAGATCACGATAGGCAAGGACGCCTCCGCGGTGGAGTGCGTTGCCAGGGAAGCGGTGGTGATCAAGGTTCCGCCGGTGGCGGCCGGAAAGGACAATTCCCTGGCGGCGTCGGCCCCGGCCACTAAAGGCGCCTACGTCATCGCCGTCACCCCTGAAGAAGCCAAAAAGGTGGCCGAGGGGATAGTGCGGGGGAAGAAATTCTCTTTTTCGCTCCTTCCCGCCAGGGGGGTGCAGTAAGGTGCTGAAAAATCTTTTTAAAAAAAAGAATCCCCTCCCCCAAGCCGGGGAGGAGTTTGTCCTCTGGAAAGCCAGCCGGGGCGAGGCACAGCCGAAGGAAGAGATCAAGTCCGAGGCATCAAGGATGTTCAACCTCCCGGTCAGCCCCGGGGCCCTGGCGGGGTACGGGAAGATTATTGTGGTCCAGGGCGCGGTCGGGGGCGACGGGGCCACCACGGTAGCCGTCAACCTGGCCGGACTGCTGGCCCTGTCCAACCCCGAAAGAGTGGTCCTGATCGACCTCGACGGGTACGGGGCGGTCAGGAGCAGGATGGGGTTTCCCGCAGGGGAGTGCCTCGTGAACATACTGGACTGGGAAGACATATACGGCCCCAAGGATATCGCCAGGGGCCTTATAAATCACTCGTCCGGGATCATGGTGGTGCCGGGGGTAATCCACTGCGACCAGGTGGAGAAGGTCACCCCGGCCCTCGTTTTAAAGGTGCTCACCCTCCTGAAGGAGAGCTATGACTATATCATTCTCGACTGCCCCCCGGTCGGAATCAACAACAACACCTGGGCGGCCTCCCTGGTGGCGGACGTGATACTTACTGTTTTCAGGCCCGACCGCACGAGCATCGACCTGCTGCAGGAAAACAACGGCTTCATGCTCAGGCTGGGCTGCCAGGAGAGAGTACACGCGGTATTGAACCAGGCCGGAATACCCGGCGGCATCCGCCCGGTCGATTTGGAAAGTAAGCTAGGGGTTAATATTGTCGGCATCCTGCCTTATTCCATCGGGGTGGCCGAGGCCAACAACCGGCGGCAGCTGGTCGTTTACACGAGGCAAAGGGACGAGTTCGCGAAGGCAATACAGGCGCTGGCCGACAGGATTCCTTAAATGAGGTGGTGAGCGTTTATTGGACCAGGAGCTAATAAGGAAACTGGCACAGAAATGCGGCGGGTATTACATAGAGGACACCGGAGCGGGGGAACGAAGTGACCCCTATGCTTCGGAAATAAGCGCCACTATACCCGGGCTGACCGAAGAAAAGTACAAGGAGATCCGGGCCTACGTGCAGACGGCCCTGAGCAACATCTTAAGGCCCGAGGAGAGGACCAGGAGCCGGGACCCCATTGTCCGGTCCAAGCTGAAAAGCATCGTAATGAGGGGGCTTTTGGAGAAGGGCTTGCCCCTTGGCGAGTCGGCGGCCCAGGTGTTGGTGGAGGAGCTGGGCAACGACCTTTTGGGGTACGGCCCCATTGAGCCCTTCTTTTACGACCCGGAAGTGACAGAAATCAAGGCCAGCAGGGACATCGTACGGATTGAAAAACACGGCATCGAGAGGATAGCCGAGGGGGTCAGGTTCAGGAGCGAGGAACACATCCGGGACGTACTGGAAAGGATGCTGGCGCCCACCGGCAGGAAGATAGACATGGCCAACCCCAAGGTAAACGCCCGGCTCATCGACGGCTCCAGGATGATTGCCCATATTCCGCCGGTGGCGGTGCACGGCGCCATGTTCACCATCCGCCGGTTCCGGAAGGACATGACGGTGGACAACCTGATCAAGAGGAACGTGATGTCGCTGCAGGTTGTAGACTTCCTGAAAGCCGGCGTCGTTTCCAAGCAGAACATAGTGATCAGCGGCGGCACCAGCTCCGGGAAGACCACGGTTTTGAACTGCGTAGCTTCCTTCATCCCTGAGGAGGAGAGCATCATTACCATCGAAGACCCGGCGGAATTGCAGCTTCAGCACACCAACGTCAGGAGCCTGGAAGCGAAACCGGCCACAGCCGACAACAGGATAGAGATCACCCAGCGGGACCTGGTCGTGGACGCCCTGCGCATGGCCCCGAAAAGGATCATCGTGGGCGAATGCCGGGCCGGGGAGACCTTCGACATGCTCCAGGCCATGAACACCGGCCACAAGGGGTCACTTACCACCGCCCATGCCAACTCGGCCCGGCATTGCACCAGGAGGCTCGTCAATATGGTGCAGATGGCTAAGATGGAAATACCTTACGACGGGATCGTGGAGCAGGCTGCCGACGCGGTAGACATCTTCATCCATGTCCTCAAAGACCGCACAGGAAGGCGGCGGCTGGACCACATCTGCGAGGTGGCGGGGGTGGAACGCAGCGAAGGCGTACTAAACGTGAAATTGAACACTCTGTGGCAATACAACCCAAAGACCGACACCTTCGACTGGGTGGCCGAAAAATTCCAGCGCCGGGAGGCTTTTATCGAGGAAGGGGGCTGGGTTGATTGTCGGGCCTGATCATACTGGCCGCCTTCCTGATGGCCCTGGGCGTATTCTGGATGCTCACCGGGCACAAGATAAGGCTTCAGGTCCGGTCGGTGAGGCTTAAGGACGAGGTGATCGAGACCCGCAAGGGGCATGGAAAATCGACGCAGGACAAATTAATCGTCATTGCGGGCGGTATTGTCCTGGGGGGAATAGCCCTGGCTGTAACGGGCACCTGGTACTTCGCATTGGCGGGGCTGTTTTCCGGTACCTTCGTCCTGAAGTGGTGGAAGAAAAAACAGGAAGATGACAGGATGGAGCTTTTGAAGAGCCAGTTCGTAGACGTGCTGGGCCAGCTGGAGAGCGCCATGTACGGGGGGCTGAATCCCTACCAGGCTTTGGAGGACGCCGTACCGAACATGCCCAGGCCGGCCCGGGACGTCTTCTACGAGGTGCTGCGCCGCGTCAGGACGGGCGATACCCTGGTCCAGGCATTGGAGGCTGTTAGAAAGGAAACCGGCTGGGAGGATCTGAAGGTCCTGTCCGTCGGCATGAGCCTTTACAGCCGTGTTGGCTGCGACCTGGGGGAAATATGCCGGCACGCCATGGAGTCATACGAGGACAAGGAGAGTTTCCGCAGCATAGTATCGGCCGCAGTGGCCCAGAACATGATGACCCTTAAGGTGCTGACCGCCCTCCCGTTTCTGTTCGTGGGCTTTGCAAGGGTGATGGCCCCCGGGTTCGCCGATCCATTGTTCAACACCGTCGAAGGGGCCTTAGTATTTACGGTGGCCACGGCGTGGATCATCCTCGGCAACGTTGTTACCCGCAGGATGATCAAAAACATCCTGGGGCAGGGGGTGTAAACGGGTGGAAAATCTTTACGGTTTGTTGCAGGGGACCGATGCCGCCGTCCTGGCGGGGGTCTTGGCCGCCGCCGCGGTCCTTTTGCTGTTTGCCGGGAATAAGCTCAAACTTCCCGGCGGGGTGGAACTGAAGGGAAAGGCCGACGAGATACTCCAGAAAACCGGCAAAAGAGTGGGCAGCGAAGTAAACAGGACGATGCTCCAAAGGAAGATCACTCAGGCCGCCCTGGACATCCAGCCGGAGTATTTCGCGGGTTTACAGTTCGCCCTCTCCATTGCCAGCGCTGCAGTGTTTATCCCTCCGGCCCTCCTGGGGCTGGTCGATATTTACTGGGGCATTTTGATTGCGGTAATTCTCTATCTGGCCCCCGGGACGTGGCTGAACAAAAAGGTCAAGGCCCGGGTGGAAGCAATGAAAAAGGACATACCGGACTTCTGCATGCTCCTGGGCAACGCCCTTAAGGGGGCGGATCTGCTTGCGGCCATGGAGGAAGTGGCCAGGACTATGAAAGGCGAACTGGCCGGGGAAATTAACCGAGCCCTGACGGACATGGCCACAGGGGACAGCCGGGCATTAGCCCTGAACAAAATGGCCCTGCGCTGCAGCATACCCGAGCTTACGGGACTGGTGAGCAAGATCCAGCAGGCCATGAGGTACGGCAGCCCCCTGGGACCGGTGGTCAAGCACCACGCCGAGAAGATATTGACCAGGAGGAAGCAGGAAACCCAAAAGGTGGCCGGGGAGCTTACCATCAAGCTGCTGTTTCCCATTATCGCCTTTGTGCTGCTGCCCCTTTTCTTATTGTTGGGGTTCCCAATCTTATGGAACCTGCTGATGATATTCGGCGGTTAAACCGGAAAGAAGGTGATTGTAGACATTATTAGTTTTTTCAGAGAACGGGAGGTGAAAAAGAATGTTTAAAAATCTGTGCGGACAGATTGAAAAACTCCATACCGACCAGCGGGGGCAGGGCATGGCCGAGTACGGGCTGATCATAGCACTGGTGGCCGTGGCCGCAATTGTAGCTTTCAATTTGCTGGGGACCAGAATCAGCGCCAAGGTTGACCGAGTTAACGAGGCTTTACAGTAAACCTTAACAACGATGATGTATCCTGGAAAGCCTTGCCGGTATACTGTCAAGGCTTTTTTCTTTTTATGGGGGTCAATATGCAACTGGTCAATTTGAGAACCGGGGAGATTGTCGCTGGCCGGGTCGAAAAGGCAGGCAGTTTTTTAGGCCGCCTGGTCGGGTTGATCGGCAAAAAGTCCATGCCCGAAAGGTCCGCCTTGGTTCTGAAGCCTTGTAAAAGCGTACACACTTTTTTTATGAGGTTAAGTATTGATGTTGTCTTTCTCGACCAGGACGGGCGGGTTTTGCTTGTTATTGCAGAAATGCCACCCTTCAGGATAAGCCCGGTGGTGAAGGGAGCCTTAAAGGCGGTGGAGCTTCCCGGAGGGACTGTGAAAAATGGGATCCGTCCCGGTGATGTTTTGGTGATTGTGAGGTCTGGGAGGTGAAGGTCAATTGATTTCACATGTGAACATAGCCCTTGCCGGGGCATTGACCGCCATATGCGCGTGGACAGATATTAAATCAATGACCATTTACAACCGGCACACCTACCCGGCGGTGGTCGTCGGATTGATATACAGCGCAGTAACGGCGCAGTACCACCACCTTTACGGCGCTTTAGTCATTTTTGTCATCTACCTCTTTTTCTTCCTGTCGGGGAAAATGGGCGGGGGTGACCTGAAGTTGGCCGTGGCGCTGTCGCTTTTCCTGGGCATGGAGCCGGTGATCCTGGGGTCCTTGCTGGCAGGGTTCGTCTTGATGGCTTGGGGCTTTGCCTCCACCTGGCATAAAACGGGGCAGATAAAGTCCGGGGTCATGGTCGCCTTCGGCAAGCTGCCCGGCGGGGAGGCGCCATACGGTGCCGTGCTGGGGCCGGCTGCTGTGTTGGCAGGGGCGTTTTTTCAGTTTGGATGATATATAAACTTGATGGTTTTGAGTTGTTTGAAAAATATGGTATAACTAAGTAGCCTTAAACATTTGTTCTTTGATCACCAGTGTATAATATTTTTCAGACAGGAGCTGATCGATTCAATGCAAAAAAGATTTCTTTTATTTATAGCTTTTACCATCGCCTTGGCCTTGTTCGTGATAAACCTGAAGCACATCCTCCCGGCCCGCGCCGAGCAGGTTGACGTGTACGAAAACCAAAGGCTGGTAAAATCAGTGGTGTTCAAAATCGGTGTTCCTTACTATGTGGTCAACGGCCAGACTCCCGGGGTAAAGCTGGACGTGGCCCCGTTCATCCGGGAGGGCCGCACCTTCGTTCCGGTGCGTTTCCTGGGCAACGCCCTGGGCCTTGAGGACAGCAAGATCACCTGGGACAACGATACCCGGACGGCCACCATGCGAGGGAAGGCCACCCTTCAGATGACCATTGGCAAACCCCGGGTAATCAGCAACGGCCAGGCAAAAGACATCGATGCGGCCCCGGTGCTGACCAATGACCGGACGTTCCTCCCGGCCCGGTACGTTGCCGAGGGGCTTGGGTATGAGGTGGGCTGGGACGGGGCCACCCAGACGGTGGTCTGCTGGCCTGCGGGGCGGCCGAAGCCGGACGTGAGCGCGGCGGTGGATTATCTGAACGGGGTGCAGCAGCCTCAGGAGAAGCCTTCTGGGGACGGCAAGCCTGAAATAGCCAGGCAGCTTGAGCAGATGTTCGGGGTGGCGATGAAACCCAACGGTTCCAGTTGGGCATATTTCCCCCCCAGGGAAAAGACTATGCGTGAAAGAGAGTATAGCTATTTTGTTTTAAGCCACACTCCCGAAACTGGCCATATCGGTGTTCAGATATCCTGGGACCTGATCAACTCGGCCATCCGGAACGTGGAAATTGACCTGTCACCCATCGAAAAGGTGCTGAGCTGGAAGTTCCCGGACCAGCCGGATAAGGTGAAAGAGATCATGGATCACGCCCGGCAGGTGGCGGAAAAGACCAGGGAGGTTTGGGTTCAATGGGAACGCCTTCCGAACAAGACATTCTATCTTGACGGATATAAAGTGCTCATCGTCTCCGCAGGCAACGCCTTCGTGAGCGCCCACATCTCGAAGAACTGAGGAGGGACCCGAAGTGCATAAAAGAATGCTGACCCTGGCTGTTATTACGACCCTGCTCGCAGGGTTTTATCTTTCCCCGGCGGAAGCGAACAGTGAGAAAATCCAGCGCATCCTCCAGATAACCGGACTGCCTGCTGAACGCAGTGGTGTAATCGGAGGCAAGCCTGTTACCTTAAAGGCACGCCTCGACCGGGACATGCTGGTGTACGGGCTGCCCACAGACGTGCCCGACAACGACTGGAAAACCGAGGCCGACGGGGTGACCACCTCCTGGCAGGAGGCCAACGGCATCGACCTGGGGCACCCCGGCGGACAGGAGCCTCGCTACTTGGGCCTTACACCAGATGGAGACCCTTTGGCCAGCGATTACTTCCCCGACGACGCGCCCAACCACGTGGCCCCGGCCAGGAGGGATATGATTGAACACCCGTGGGATAGAGGACTATGTTCTTATCGAAACTCAAACACCATCTCCGGCTACTCCTGGGGGGCAATAGTCAAAACCCTTTTGAATTACCACGATCGCGTCGGCTATCCCGGTCCGGGGAACGGCTTTGCCGGCAACCCGGCCTTCAGGGGAAATTTCAACAAGGACACTTTAAAAGATTACTTCCTGGTCATGGCCGAACCTCAACCCGGCCTGGCCGGGGCGGTAAGGCACTGGCACTACCGCCACGACCTGGGGGGGATATGGTACGACCCCATATTCATACGGTGGGACGTGCTGCCCAATTTCATCATGGAGAGCATAGATCCCGGCACGGACAAAGCCAGACCTGGAGAGACCTACACCGGCAAGGCAGTATTAAATGCCGTTCCTGATGCGTCCTTCCTTTCTGACCCGGTGACCGGACAGCTGTTTGAGAGCTTGGGCTTAGAGAAAAAGCTTTCCCAGGACTACATGGTGCCTTTCGGAATTGCCATAAACGGCCAGTTGGTGCCAGTTAAAGATTTCCAGCCCCTGGAGGGATTGAACAACGTATTTCAGTATCAGGTCCTGGACGGAACAGTGGAGAATAGAATGGAAGTCCCCTTCGAGTGGACCGCTCCGGCCGGCGGTGGAAAGATATCTTTGGGAGCCGCCGTCAACACCGTTTTACAGGTACTCCCGTCAGAAGCATGGGGTTACATGGAATGGTCGGAGATCACCAGTATTGACAATGCCAAGACCGTGGAAGTGGTCCTGGAGGGCCAGTACGACATAAAGGTTGAAATACTTCCCGATGAGAATGTTTTTACGGCAGTGGACGAGGGCTTCGCCACGGTCGGCTACAACGTTAGGCTTACAAGGAAAGACGACATTCCGGGGGATATAGAAGTATCCCTGACAGTAACCGACCTGGACGGGCAGTACCCCGAAAGATTCACCCTGGGCCGGGAGCCGAGAACGATACCCTATATTTTTGAAGGGGTGCCGGGTTCGTACACCATAGAGGCCGAAGCCTGGCCGGAGGGAAGCGACGACGCTTACCCGGAGGACAACAGGGATGTTGTCACCGTAACGGTTGCCAAGGAGGTAATGAAAACAGACAGTAAAATTCATGTTGAGCTATTGAATTAATTAAAACGATAAACCCTGGTACCAGCCAGGGGCTTCCTTTTTTCAGGGGTGGGTTTTGGTGAATGGTTTACGGACGGACAGCAGGGGTTCGATAACGCTGGAGTTCGCCATCTGCGGCATCATGTTCATCGGCCTGGTCATGTGCCTGGTTGTGACAGGACTTTGGATGTACAACACATCCCAGGTGAAGCAGGCGGCCAGGCTTGCTGCCGTCAACGCGGCAACAACCGGAAACATGGCGGAGTCCAGAGAGGTGGCCTTGAAGTACATGAGAAAGACCCTCATAGCTTGTCCGGTCAAGAATGCCGAGGTTTTCAGCGTTCAGGACGACGGTTATGGCGTGGCGGAGGCCGAGATGGAATCCCTGTTTCCGGGGTTTCAAAAACTGATCGACCCTTTGGGCAGGTCTGCCATAAACGGCAGGGTACACATCCGGAAGGAGGCGGTGACGGTCCGTGAGTACAGGTTCAGAGCGGACAGCCGGGATAAATTCAACTGACTTGCTGAAAAACCGGAGAGGGTCGATTTTGCTGGAGTTTGTTTCTGCCTCCATAATGCTTGTATTTCTATTCTTGGCCGCCGTCACTTTTTCTTTATTCTTTTCAGACTATTACAGCATTCAGAAGGTGGCCAGGGAAGCGGCCAGGGAAGCGTGCATAACGGGGAGCGAAAGCGCCGGCCGGCAGAAGGCCGCAGAGGCGGCCTGGCTCTGGGGGCTTGACCCGGAAAGGATGGAGGTGTGGTTTGAGAGGGACAGCTCCACTAACAGGGCCATAGTAACCTGCACCGCGAGGTACACCTCACAACCCTTTTACAGGACCTTCCCAAAACTTTTGAACCGGGTCCCTTTAACAGACGTCGAACTGACGGCCAGGGCCAGTTTCGGCTGGTGGGACTTCAACAAGTGAGGAGGGGTGTTTGGTGCGCCGGTTATTGAATGACCAGAGAGGCAGCATCCTGCCCATGTTCGCCGTGGTGTTCACTGTGGCCTTCATGGTGGCGGCGGTGGCTGTCGATTTCGGCCGGTACGTGGTGGCCGGCGAGAAGCTGAAGACCGCCAGCGAGGCCGCGGCAACAGCAGCGGCATACAGCGCCAAGAGGTACGTCAGAATTAAAATTGATCCCGGCCGGAACCATGATTGCTGCGATGACGGCAGGGACGGCTGCAGGCCGTGCTGCAGGAAATGCGGGGACCCCTTTGAAGTGGTGGGCAGGGAGGACGACCTGATAGACAGGAAGGGATACAGGAGGTACTGCTGCTCCTGCGGTTGCAGGGGGACGCCGGTAATACTGGACAGGTGGGTGAAGTACGAGGACGGCGGGTCCGACGCGGTGGCGGCGGCCGAGATGTTTTTTTATTTGAACAAGCCCCGGGAGATGGATCCCAGCGCCGGGGGCAAATTGCAAATCAGTTCCGTTAGCGTCAGGGAGAACAGGAGCGATCCCCTGTACCCGTCGGTCATAGTGAGAACGGAGGGCCGCATAAAAACCCTGATGATGGACTTTATGGACGAGTTATACCCGGGAACCGATTTGTTGAGCCTGGAGGTTTCCAGGTGCTCCCAGGGAGGAGCCTTTTATTACGACCTTAACGGAAAGTGGCACCGGGCGGCCAAAAGCCTGGAGGGGTGCGATTAAGTGTGTGATGGCAGGTAATAATTTTTAGCCCGGTTTTTCCTATGTAGTCTCTCGGAAAACAAAGCAGGAATTGCTGACAAGTGTCCATTAAGCAAAAGAAAACTGTAATAGTATATGGGGATATTCAAATTTGGGCATACCAAAGAGCCCTAGCATAATGGTAAATACTGGGGTTAATAAA
>DYET01000055.1 GCA_020725625.1 Desulfovirgula sp.
ACGTAGGGGGTGGATTCCAAAGCCGAGCGGATGTTCCGGAGGCTGATTATCCGGCTCTTTGCGACGGAGCGTACGGGATGCCGAGCGGGCTGCAGGATGCAGCCGCAGCTTAAGTGTGCATGGACGCACGTACGGAGGCGGCCGGCAGACCGTAAGCGACGAGCTTAGAGCCGGTTCAGCCGGAGGATTGAGCAGCGAGGCTTTAATCCACCCCCGGCCCAGAATTTTCATTGTTCGTGGTGCCGCTTATAGCGGCATGAGGGTCTGAATTCCGACTCCCGACCCCAAAGAAATGCAGTATAAGGAGGAAAGTCATGCCTCTTCACCTTACGGAAGACCAGAAACTGATGCGGGACATGGTCCGCAGGCTGGTGCAAAACGAAATCGCCCCCCGGGCGGCTTACTACGACAGGACCCACGAATACCCGTGGGAGAACATTAAAAAAATGTCCGAACTGGGCCTGATGGGAGTGCCCATCCCGGAGGAATGGGGCGGCGCCGGGTGCGATTTTCTTTCCTACATCATTACCATCGAGGAAATATCCCGGGCCTGCGCCTCCACGGGTGTAATCCTGGCCGTGCACACCTCGGTGGGCACCATGCCGATACTGCTTTTCGGAACCGAGGAACAGAAGAAAAAATACATCCCCAGGCTGGCGTCAGGTGAAATCATCGGGGCCTTCGCCCTCACCGAGCCCGGCGCCGGGTCGGACGCGGCCAGCCTGACCACCAGCGCCAGGCTGGATGGGGCTCACTACGTCGTCAACGGGAGCAAGATATTTATAAGCAACGGAGGGGCGGCCGGAGTTTACATCACCTTTGTGCGGACCGAACCCGGCAGCAAGGGCTATCAGGGGATTACCTGCCTTATAGTGGAAAAGGATACCCCGGGATTTTACATCGGCAAGAGGGAGGAAAAGATGGGCCTGCACGCGGACCACACTACCGAACTGATCTTTGAAAACGCCAGGGTACCCAGGGAAAACGTCCTCGGGATGGAGGGAGACGGCTTTCGGGTAGCCATGGCCCTTCTGGACGGGGGCCGCATAGGCATCGGCGCCCAGGGCCTGGGCATCGCCCAGGGGGCCTTCGACGTGGCGCTGGAATACGCCAGGCAGAGAAAGCAGTTCGGCAGGCCGATTATTGAGCAGCAGGCCGTGGGTTTCATGCTGGCCGACATGGCCACCCGTATAGACGCGGCCAGAGCGCTGGTTTACCGGGCGGCCAGGCTGAAGGACATGGGGCTGCCCCACGCCAAGGAAGCCTCCATGGCCAAGATGTACGCCACCGACACCGCCATGGAGGTCACCACCAACGCCGTGCAGATCCTGGGGGGCTACGGCTACTGCAAGGATTACCCGGTGGAGAGAATGATGCGGGACGCCAAGGTGACCCAGATCTACGAGGGAACCAACCAGATCCAGCGCCTGGTTATCGCCAAGAACCTGATGAAGGAATGATTAACTTTAAAGGAAAGAGGTTTTAACGTGGATAAGTCAAGAATAGGATGCATGCAGATTTATACCGGCAACGGCAAGGGCAAAACCACCGCCTCGCTGGGGCTTGCCGTGAGGGCCATAGGTCACGGGCACAAAGTATTCATGCTGATGTTCATGAAGGGCTGCAAAAACTACGGGGAGTTGTCCGCAGCCAAAAAGTACCTGCCCGGTCTGACCATTGAGCAGTACGGGCTGGAAACCTTCGTGAACAGGGAAAACCCCTCGCCGGAAGACGTTGCGGAGGCCCAGAAGGCCGTTAACCGGGCCATGCAGGTAGTTGCCGGCGGGGACTACGACCTGGTCATCCTGGACGAGATCAACGTGGCCCTCGATTACAACCTGGTCAGCCTGGACCAGGTCATGAAGCTGATCGAAAGCAGGCCTCCCCACGTGGAACTGGTGCTTACCGGCAGGAACGCCCACGAAAAAGTGATTGAGGCGGCCGACCTGGTCACCGAGATGACCCTGGTCAAACACCCTTTTTACCAGGGAGTGGAGGCCCGCGAGGGAATAGAGTATTAGTTCGCTTTGAGGAGGAGGCGTGACCAAATGAGCGAAAAAATGGACGAAATCCGCAAGGCCAGGGAAGCGTGGCTTGAATCAAGAAAAAAGATGCAGGACCGCGACTTTGTCTTTGAAACGGTTTCCTCGATGCCTGTGAAAGACCTCTACACGCCGGAAGACATCGACGGATTCGACTACACCAGAGACCTCGGCATGCCGGGAGAGTATCCCTTCACCCGGGGGGTCCAGGGCAACATGTACCGCGGCAGGCTCTGGACCATGCGCCAGTTCGCCGGGTTCGCCACGGCCAGGGAATCCAACGAAAGGTACAAGTACTTGCTGGCCAAGGGCCAGACCGGGCTGTCCGTGGCCTTCGACATGCCCACCATCATGGGCTACGACAGCGACCACCCCCGGGCCTTCGGCGAAGTCGGCCGGGTGGGCGTGGCCATCGACTCCCTGCAGGACATGGAAACCCTTTTTGACGGCATACCCCTCGACCGGGTAAGCACCTCCATGACCATCAACGCCCCGGCCTCCATACTCTGGTGCATGTACATAGCCACCGGTGAAAAGCAGGGCGTTCCCTCGGAAAAGCTTACCGGGACCATTCAGAATGACATCCTCAAGGAGTATATCGCCCAGAAGTCATGGATATTCCCCCCCGAGCCGTCAATGCGGCTGATTACCGACATATTCGCATATGCCTCCAGGCACGTTCCCAGGTGGAACACCGTCAGCATCAGCGGTTACCATATCAGGGAGGCCGGATCAACCGCCGTCCAGGAACTGGCCTTCACCCTGGCGGACGGGTTCGCCTACGTCGAAGCGGGGATAGCCGCCGGCCTTGACGTCGACGATTTCGCCCCCAGGCTGTCCTTCTTCTTCAACGCCCACATCGACTTTTTCGAGGAAATAGCCAAGTACCGGGCGGCCAGGCGCATCTGGGCCAGGCGCATGAAGGAAAAGTACGGGGCCAGGAACCCCAGGTCGTGGATGCTGCGCTTCCACACCCAGACCGCTGGCTGCAGCCTCACCGCCCAGCAGCCGGAAAACAACATCGTGCGCACCGCCTACGAAGCTCTGGCGGCGGTGCTGGGGGGCACCCAGTCCCTGCACACCAACTCCATGGACGAGGTTCTGGCATTGCCGACCGAGAAGGCGGTCCAGATCGCCCTGCGCACCCAGCAGATACTGGCATATGAAACCGGTGTGGCCAACGTCATCGACCCCCTG
>DYET01000056.1 GCA_020725625.1 Desulfovirgula sp.
CTGGTCCCCGGGGCGCCGGTGACTCTTGTGGCGGAACAGCAGGACAATAAGGGGATTAAATGGGAATCCCACGCCGTTTTCCACGCGGACCGCAACGGGGAGGTGGACCCCGGCGTTCAGGCGCCGGTTTCCGGCACCTATGAGGGCGCCGACCCGGCCGGTCTTTTCTGGTCCCTGCGCCCGGTTGCCGGCGGGAAGCCGGCGGGAGCGTTCGCCAAAAGCCTGGAACCGCAAAAGATTACCGTCTCCGTGGAGGTTGAAGGCGAGAGAATCCTTTCCCGGGAGGTGGAAAGGCTTTACCTGCTGCCCGGGGTCAAAAGGGTGGAAGTGCGTGAATCCGGGGTGGTGGGGACGCTTTTCATTCCTGCCGGAGAAGGCAAGCGTCCGGCCATTATCGTGCTGGGCGGATCGGAGGGCGGGGCTTACGAACCCGCCGCGGCGATATACGCCTCCCACGGCTACGTCACCCTCGCCCTGGCCTATTTCGGGATGGAAGGGCTCCCGGATACCCTGGTGAACATCCCCCTGGAGACCGTTGGGAGGGCCGTCGGGTGGCTGGAGGCCCACCCAGCAGTGGACAAAAACGCCATCGGCGTATGGGGCGCTTCCAAGGGAGCGGAACTGGCCCTGCTGGCCGCTTCCCGTTATCCGCAGATCAAGGCCGTGGTGGCCAAGTCCCCCAGCGCGGTGGCATTCGAAGGGATTAGCGAAGATACGGGGAGAAATCACAAATCATCCTGGTCATTTAAAGGGGAACCGGTTCCCTTCGTGCCCGTTTCCTTCACCCGGGAGCTGGCGGAGAGCTATTTCGCGGCGGTGGCGAAAAAAGAACCCTGGCCCACCGCCCCCATGTATGAATATGCGCTGCAGAACAGGGAGGCCGTGGAAAAGGCAACCATCAGGGTGGAGCAGATTAACGGGCCGGTTTTGCTGGTTTCGGGCGGCCTTGACGGGGTATGGCCGGCGGGCAAAATGTCGGAAATGATCATGGAGCGGCTTGGGGAAAGGAGGCGCCCGTTTGCGGATCAGCGTCTCCATTACCGGGATGCCGGCCACCAGATCAGCACGCCTTATTCCCCCGCCACCGTAAACTGGCTGGTCCTGCCGGGAGATTTCATTGAAGACCTCGGCGGCACGCCCAAGGGAAACGCCGCGGCGTCCACGGACTCGTGGCCAAAGATCAATAACTTCTTAAAGACGCATCTTGCGCGGGAATAGTGGAAGCGGCGGCAACGGTCACTGTTGTCCGGGTAATGAAAAACCGGCTGCAACGTATTAACACACGGTAAGCCAAAGCGGTCCGGGATGGTCCAGCCGGGCCGGATTTAAGAACAGGGAGGCAAATAAAATGAGTGGAAACGAAAAAAAAACCATGATCCGCAAAGAGCTGAAGGAACAGATTATCAGGAAAGCGCAAGTAGACCGGGAATTCAAGAAAGCATTGGTCGAGAATCCAAAAGAAGCCATTGGACAATTGGGCGTTCAGCTTCCTGAAGATGTCGAGGTCAAAGTGGTTGAAGAATCAACAGAGGTGGTTTATCTGGTGCTGCCGGTAAATCTTGACGAGTTGACCGATGAACAGCTGGGTGATGTTGCGGGTGGCTTTATTTGCCGGGATCGGGTCGGTTGCACACCTGCCTTCCAGGATGAAAACGACAGGGTAGAGTAATGTGCCCTGCGGGGTAAGCAAGGGGACGTTCTTTTCGCTTTTCCAAGGGGGTTGACCCGGTTGAAAGTTTTTATTCTCTGAACCGCATCGAGAGCCGTGAAGGCGTAATTGATTTTTACTCCGTCAGGAGATTCAGATCCTCGGAATCTAATGAGATCGGGCTCCTGGGTGAGAGCGCCCCCCGGCATCTTCGGAAGCGGGTTCCTCGAGGGTCAGGCGGGTCAGCGCCGCCAACACCGCTGGTTTCCCTGGCCCGGCCGCAGATTCTCGCCGCATTCTCACGGTCAAATTTCTCAAGGTTTTCCGACGTGCTTTTTACCAGGGCCTGCAGCATTCGGAAGCAAAAAGAACGTCCCCATGCTTCAAAGGCGCACTATGATGAAAAGCAGCCGGGTACGGCGGAATTTCTGAGAGACGCCATCCACATATATACAGGTTTTAAGAAATTACATTTAGGACATTTGTCCGGCTAAAAAACTCTTGATTTCGTAGTATTTCATAAATTTTGGGCATCCCCCCTA
>DYET01000057.1 GCA_020725625.1 Desulfovirgula sp.
GAAATATATTTTTCCATAGTGCAGCGAAAGGTGCTTACCCCTTGTGACTTCACCTCTCTTTCTGAGGTACAGGATCGTCTCCTTCGCTTTCAGGAGCGATACCAAGAAGTGGCTCGACCATTTGAATGGAAATTTACACGACTAAGGTACCGACAAGGCGCTTATGTGGTCATCCCTTTTCACTAGCAACAGGTAGGCTAAGTCTTGAGGCAACTATGTTTCCATTCCACAGCCACGGCCTTTTCGATTATCCTCTTGAGACTAGGGGGGACAACAGGTGGATTACGTTCGGTAAGTTTGCGAGCGATATAACGAGCAATAAGCGGTTTGCCGCTATCATCGCTTAGCCCAAGTTCCTTTCTCGCTTCTTCGGCCAGGGTATCGGCGTCCGGAATTTCATCCTTTAGGTCGGTTTCCCATTTTTGGAAAAAACAAGCTATGCAATCAGCAACGAAGAGAGATTGAGGCACATCATGTTGTTCGCCTGCCAAAGCTAATAATTCTTTAGATTTATTGATGATTTTCATATCCGAGTTTCCGCTATCATAATCGAAGAGCATGTAACATGGGATGTGAAGTTCGTTGAATATCCTAAAAAGTCTGTCAATCGAACCCTTTCCACCACATTCAACGACGCTGATGCCTTGTGGATCAAAAGCGCAGTTCGGGAGCACATCGGCGTAGATTGGAAGACTGTATTCCTCAGTAAGGCCTTCGACAAGGATAATCTTGGAGGCAAAGAAGCCTTCGTTGCGCCGCGGATTATAGACATGGGAATACAGATCACGCATAGATTCTGGTTTGACTTTGCCTTTCAAATTGGGAAAGCGTGCTTCAATGTCACCTATCATCCTTGCCATAGGCAATTGCCAGGCCATGCTCACAATTGTCCTTTTCCCGTTGTCATTCTCAAATCTACTTTCCATTCGAATGATTTCATCGAAATATGCCACATCAACAAGCAACGATGAGTGAGTCGAGAAAAATACTTGGTCACCACCTTCAGCTATCTTGCGAAAGACTCTCCGAATAGTACGCTGAGCTTGCGGGTGCATGTAGAGCTCTGGTTCTTCAACAGCTAGGATTAGATTTCGCTTTTTCCCGTCGGTTGAAGATGTCATATATTCCGCATAGCGTCTCAGAATGGTAAAAATGACCGCTCTTTGCAGACCGTGACCTTTGTTCTCGGCTGCATTCCGGAAACCGTCATCAACAAAGAGTTTCGGTGTACTAAGAAGAACCTCAAGCGTTGGCGTCTCGAACTCGATTTCCAGATTACATCCGGTAAAGAAGTCGCTCAGAAGCTTGTTAAGTTGCTTTTCGGTTTCGGCAATTATTGGAACACGTTCATCGCCACCCCCGCGATTCATCTGTTTTGCGACTTCGCCGAGGAGGCCATCAATCTTCTCTTTTTTCTCCTGCGTGACAGTATCGAGAATGGTATTAAGCAGCTTTCCAAAAGGGCTGCTCTTGGTTCCCTTGGACTCTTCGGTTACATCGCGTACTGCGGGAACCAGAATAAAGAAGGGTAATGTCCCCTTTAAGACATTGGCGTAACCCTTGGGGTTGTCGATCCAAGCGTCCTTCATGGGAATCTTGTCAGCGTGAGCTGACACGAATTCCTTCGCCTTCTCTTTCCATTCCTCAACGCTGGGCTTCTTGTTAATGCCTGACCATAAATCTGCGAAGCTGATACCATTGACAATAAGCTGCTCCTTATTCTTCCACCATTCGGTTATGTTCTTGCCATTGATGCTAGGCTCCTGCAGCCACTCCGGTTCGGGCATCGGCTTTTTGTAATGTTGCCCAATCGCAATTTTTTCATCGTCTTTCTCCGACTCGGATTCTGATTCACCGCCTTTAACTCCTAGTTTCGCCGATCGGGCCATGTGGAAGGTCCCATCGGGTTTGAGATAGGCACCTAACGCCTCTTTCTCGTTATCCGTGAGACATGAGAATATCGCTTCCACCCGAATTTCAAGGCTGGTGTCCTTGTTCCAGAAAGATTCCTCATTCAGGGATTTGGTGCTTGGGTTGAAGAGGAAATCTAAAGCCCGGAGTACTGATGATTTACCAGCATTATTCGCACCAACCAAGGCGTGCATTCCGGTGAGTTCCAGGGTGATATCGCGGCATGACCGAAAGTTTTGAATGTGAAGATGCGTGAGCTTCATATGATTTCTCTTCCTTTAATTTTTTCTCTCGGTAAGGTATTTCCCCTTTGGTCCTAGCTTAAGCAAGTATAACTATATTCTTATCAAGTACATTTCATCTACCGGGAAAGATTGATCATGGATTTTTTAACCAAGTTCGCCAAAAATCCTTATAATCCTTTCTCAATCTTGTAATGCAACTTACAACAGATTAAAAGGATTACATGATAAATGAAAATTTAAGCTGCTCCGTCACAATTAAACAGGTGGCAGTTTTTATTAAATTATTGACAGCTATTGCATATGTAACTTGATACAATTATCGTAACGGGTTTCCTTTCTCGCTTCCTCCAATGTCCTGATTCCTTTTTCCAGCCAGCTGTCAATAATACCCTCAACGTAGTACAGGTTCTTTTTGCCGTTCAGGACGGACTTGTAAAGGGCATATTCAATCATTTCCAGCGGGAAAAGGCGAATCCACCGGCCCACGAATTCAACTTCCACCCGCGACCCTTCAAACCCGGCCGATTTTAACAGCGACTGGATTATCTGCAGATCTTGACTGGTGGAATCAGCGTTTTTATGCAGGTGAACGGAATCGCCGGGATAATCCACAGAATCCACAGGATGGCGCCTGCCGCTTCGCGCGCGCGCGTTATTATCTTTATCATGATGGCTGGATGGATGATTGGTTGCTATATCAATCTCTTGTTCCGTTATTATTGTTATATTAGTATTGTTTACGGCTCTCACTGACCCTACCCCGGTTCTCTGTGACCCTACCCCCCCTGTCAAATCGTGACAGGGTAGGGTCACACAGACCCTACCCCCCTGCTGAGCAATTTCATTTCCGCACTCTTCCGGGGGATCGCACAGAACAAAGGCATTGGAGATGTATTCCCCCGTCTCTTTCCGCCTGAGTATTTTTTTCAGCCACCCTTTTTCCACCAGCTCGCCCACCGCTCTCTTGGCCGTGGCCCTGCTTATTCCGCACGCGTCCGCCACGGTCTTCATCGAGGGCCAGGCCATCCGGTCCCTGTTGGCGCACTGGGCCAGGTAGAGCCTTACCAGCTTCGCGTGGGCGCAAAGATCTGATCTGAATACGGAATTGTAATCCCAGAACCAGTTTTTCCGGCGCCCGTCCTTAAGAACGGCTTCACCTTCATTTTCATGGTTATAGGGAATTTCACGCACCATGGACCAAACACCCTTTCTTCGAAATGGCTATCATAAACGGCAAAGTTCCAATGAAATAAAAGAGCGGGGCGCTTGGGATCCGTCCCGCCCATTAAACCGGCTTTAGACACTCCCTGATGCCGTGCGCCCGCAGGTCCTCCCGGGAAACCCAGACAGAGCCCTTCTGTAGATGCACTTTTTCAGATTTCATAAACACCGCCAGGCAGGGTTCCCGCGGTGCCGGCGGAACCAGCGCCACCCGGAAAACAGCCCCGTTTGGAAAGATCGCACTGCCCTTTTCGTATCGCCCTCCGGCTTCTTTAAGTCTGGCTGCCAGCCAGCCGACGGCGGCTCTGCGCCGGAAATGATTGGTGTCACGGGGAGGGGAGGCGCCGGCGGGCATCCACAGCACCGTGTCCCCGACCCGGGCCCGGTAGACCATGCCGGCTCCCTTAAGCTTTCCCAGCAGCAGTTTGCTCCTGCGGAACAACAGTGCCATGGCTTCCTCCGGAGCGCCGCCGCACGACTCGATGAACTCCAGCACGGCCAAGGCGTGCCGGGACGTGACGATTCCCGGGGCGGTGCGGGTGTATTCTACAATTACACGGTCCGGCTTCATGGCCACTCTCTCCTACACCGTGGTCCCGCGTAGCCTTAAGCTCAGCTTTTTCTTTTCCCGGCTGAAGTTGGCCACCATACAGGTGACCCTGTCGCCCCGGCTAAGAACTCCCCTCAGGGGAGGGGGGGCCAGGCCGACCAGCCCCGGAACGGCCACCATCTCGATCATCACGAAATTTGAATTGACGTGCAGTACCACCCCGGCGACGCAGTCTCCCCTCCGGAACTCCGGCGCCATTTCCCAGGGACCGGCGCCGTTGACCATGGTCACGGAAATAAGGCCGCTCTCTTCATCGATGGCGCTTACCCTCACGCTCACCTGCCTGCCGGGATCGAAAAGTTCGTCCAGCCTGAAGGCCTTCCTCCTGGTGGCCGCCGAACGGGGCACAGCCACCAGAACTCCGCCTCCGATGTCCACCAGAAGCTGTTTCGGCGTCACCACCCTGATCACGGCGTCCACGTCCTGGCCAACCTTCAGGTGCCTGAATAGTTTCTCCCTGGCGTCCGCCACCGCCTCACGCCGGCTGCAGGCCGCGATGCCGGCAGCCTTGTCGATACCCTTGACCTTCACCAGCACCTTCTGCCCGGTGAATTTCTGCATCAGGGCCGGGTTTCCCAGGCCGGTCTCCGACGACGGCACCAGGCCCCTGGCCACTTCCAGGTCCAGCTCCCAGACGGGCAGATCATTCTCCCAGGTGACCCGGACGACCCGGGCCTCGATGGGATATCCTTTCTGCATGGCGTCATAAAGCCTGTCCCACGATCCGCCCCGGTATTCCAGTCCCTCCGGTCTGATCACGTTGATCCCCCCAGTTCAGATATAATTCTTGCTGAAATTTACACAAACAAGAATGGCAGTCCCAACAAGGAAACCGGCGGTCAGGATCCACTCCAGGGGCGACTTTCCGGTCTCCAAATCCCCCCTGATCACCGCTTCCCTCCACCTCCGGGGAATGAATCTCAGGTAGCGCCAGGGCCGCACCCCGCTTTTCGTGCGGGAATCGAGCGCGATGTGCGAGACCCCGCCGATCACGGCCGCCACAAAGGGCGCTCCGGAATGGTCGAAAAGCAGCCAGGGCACGGCGAAGGGCAGGGCCGCCAGCAGGACAAACAGAACGGTGTGGGTGGGACTGTCCCGGTGGCCCCACCGCTCCTCCAGGTAAACGCTAAGCGGCCTCAATACACGTCCCGCCGCGCTGCCCGGGTGGTCGACGTCCGGCAGCAGCGCCGCCATGCCGCCGGCAACCGCTCCCCACGCCGTTCCGGATGTTCCCCTGCCCCAGGCCGACCCGGCCAGGGCGCCCAGGAACATCCCGGCGGCGCCGTGAGTTATTCCCAGCAAAGTGATCACCCCCTGCGAAAATTGCCGGGACACATTTCCGGCAAAGATAGCTTACGGCTGGTTGAAAAGTTCCATCACGTCCACCCCGCCGGCCGGGTCCCAGTTCCTCTGCCTTTGCTGCTTTCGCCTGGGCTCCGGCTCATCAACGCCCGCCTCCGGAATGGGGGGCGTGGGGACCTCCCCGGGCACCTGGGGCGCGAAGTCGGCCACCGTTCTCGGCTCCCGGTCCAGTTCGTGAAACTCCGCCATTTCCGAGAAGGCCAGGGTGCGCAGGTAAAGAGGCCTGCACGCAGGGATCCTGGCCACCGCCCGGAAGAAGGGCATCTCCATGAACTGCCAGTCCTCCATCAGCGGCATTTCCTTGACCGTCTCGGACCTCCTGGCCATTTCAAAGGCCGACTTGACGGGTACTGTGACGTCCCTGCGCTCTGACACATCCCTCACCCTGGCCTTGCCCAGCATCGAGGAGAAGTACCTGGCCGTCTTCATGTCGTTGACGCGCAGGGCCATCCTGACGTCCATGTTCCCCAGTATCGTCTCAGCGTCGGCGGCGCCGTAGAGCCCGGCCAGCTGGGTGAGTGACTGCAGGATGCAGACGTAGTTGATCCCCAGCCCGCGGTCGAAGGAAACGCGCTGATTAAAGTCCGGAATCCGGCCGATGTTGGCGAGCTCGTCAAGGATAAACCTAACCGGCACCGGCAGCCGGTTGTGGTTCTCCTCGGCCAGGTCCACCAGGCGCTTGAAAAGAAGGAAATAAAACGCCGTCAGCAGGGGCTTGAGGTCTCCCTGGGTGGGCAGGATGACGAACAGGGCGGTCTTTTCCCCGGCCACGCCGGCCAGGTCGATGTCGTGCCCCGCCGTGACCGCCGCCAGCGGTCCGTCGGTCATCACCGCCACCTTGTTGGCCACGCCGGTGGCGAAGTTGTTGAACATCCCCCGGCTGGACTGCCACTTCTCGTAAAAGAATGTGGGCAGCCGCCCCTCCCGGAACTCCCTTTCAAAGTCGCGGTCCAGGGCTTCCACCGGCCAGGCCAGCAGTGAAAGGACGGTCCGCATGTGCCTCCAGGCGTCCACAAAGCCCGAATTGTACTTCGTCATGCCCACCAGCGAGGTGAAAAGGTTGGATTCGCCGCCGGCGAAAAAGGGGTTCTCCTTCCCGGCGCAGTTGATCATGGCCTCGCACACCCGCCGGAACTCGGCGTCGTCCCGGGCTTCACACAGGGGATTCCAGAGGTGTGAGCCCTGGGAGGGGTTTTTAAAGTTGAGTACCAGTACTCTGTAGCCCCGCCGCTTCAGCCACTCCGCTATTCCCGGCTCGTACTCGCACCCGGCGTTCCACTTGCCGGCCACCAGCTCCCCCTTCGGGTCACTGACTACCAGGGACCAGCCCTCGTGCGCCGCGCTGACGATGTTGGGCAGCACAAAGCCGAAGGTCTTTCCGCTGCCGGAGGTGCCGAAGGCGACGGTATGCGCCGCCATGCCGCTCTTGCCCACCGGGACGCGCACGATGCGGCCCTCAAGCCTGCCCAGCACAATGCCTCCCCCGAACTTGCCGGGCCTGGGCGGGCCGAATTCGCAAAAGGAAGCGACGTTGCCGTCATCCGCCCAGCCGCCCTTGACCACCGGCCGGCCCTGCACCACGTCCGCGCCGTGCTGTCTCGCCCCGGCATCCACGCGCCTCCCGGCTGCCAGGATCATGCCCAGTCCGGCCAGGGCCCCGGCCAGGAGGCCGAACCTGGCCGCCCGGTCGGCCGGCGCAGCCTCGCCGGTTTTCACCCACATGGCGACATTCGGGCGAACGTCACGGCCCCTGTTCCGATCCCTGACGGTAAACGCCGCCCAGGCGCCCCAGGCCAGCGCCACCGCCATAATGACAACGACCGCGGCGGCCGGGGCGCCCCTGCCCGACCGCGCCCCCACCCACCCGGCCAGCAGGGCGAGGACCAGCACCAGCAGCAGCAGCGGGCACAGCAGGCTCGCCGCCAGGGCGGCAACGCCGGAAATAATGATTACCGGAAAAGTGGTTCTACTTTTGGCCAAGCGATTGGCACCTCCATTTTTCGTATCCTGTAATACCCGGGCAGGCGGCGAACGCTGAAGGGGCCGGCCGCATGCCTGACAACCCGTCGCCGTACATGGAAAAGCGCAGTGTCACCCCGGCCGGCGCCGCCCGGGCGCCTTTCTTCCCGGGGCCAGCGACCTCAGCGCCGCCAGGTCGCCCGGGTCCAGCCTCAGCTCGCGGTTGCGGCCGGTTTTCGGATCGCAGGCCAGGGTCTTGAATATAAGCCAGACTCCGTTACGCCTACTCTTCCCTGCCCAGTCCAGGACCAGGCCCTTGCGCGCCTCCAGCAGGCCTGCCGCCCGGCGGGCCAGGAGCACCCCGTTCCGGCCGGGAGGCGGAAGAAATACCAAAACCAGGGCCTTGGCCCTGGCCGGGTGGGTGAAATACGATCCGGGACGCCAGAACTGCCCCGGCTGCAGGTCGCGCCGCCGGGCGTCGAACATGGTCCCCAGTTTCCCGGTCAACCGGGCGACCCGGCGGGGACTCCTCAGCAGCCACGCCCTGACGTACAGCCGGGAACACCTCCCCCGGCCGGAGAGGTGTTCCCGCCAGGCTTTCCCGCGGCCCGGATGCATGCCGTGATGACGGCCCTCTTGAGGATTTCCCTGTCCAGGGCCCTGAATTTTTCGGTTTGCGCCAGGCGGCATATGGCTATAATCCTCCTGTTGCCGTCGGCTATGGAGGTCGTTCCCGCCAGCAGTTCGTCTCTGACAGAAGCCACCCTGTCGTTCACCGCACATCACCTCCCATGTAATCGTGTTGGCCGGCCGTCGTCTTCCCGGGTCCGGACCGCCCGCATCCAGCCTTCGGTCACGTCCGGCACAGCAGTTTTATCTTTCTTCCTCCCTGCGCGATGCCCGGGCCAGGATGGAGCGGCGAACCGTCTCCACGTCTTCCCGCTTGGCCAGGGCCAGGAGTTCCGACACCGCCAGGAAGGTAGCCCTGCTGTACAGCGCGGCGGACCTTGCGCTCTCCCTCCCCTCCTCGTGTTCAATCTGGCGCTCACATAGCCTGATCACTACGCCGGTAAAATCGGTATGCTCCGCCTTGGCCCGCCGGCTGATGGCCAGGGCCAGGGGCAGAGGAAACCTTATGGTTCTCCTGTCCACAGTCATAATCTCGCCCCAATCCTGTGTTTTGTACGGTCCGGCGAATCCAAACCGGCAGGACTGCCCAAGCGGCCGGGTATCCCGGGCCTCGCACCGGCCCGGGCCAGGCGGCCAGGGTGCCGGCCGGCCCTCCGGCACCCTGGCCGGCCTCGGAATATTCTCCCTCCCTTAACATCCCTGGCGCCCCGGCACCCGGGTCCCGGAAACCCTGGTTCCAGGCTTCCCAGGTATCCGTGTTTCCCGGGTGACCGGGGACCAGGCACCAGGCACGGCGCCCCGGCAACCCGGTACCGGGAGGTCCGGGTCCCGGGTCCAGGCCCCGGAACCCGGTGTCCCCATAACCCTGCTTCCGGTAAGCCCGGATCCTGAATCCCGTGGCCTGGAATCCATCAAGAACGAATGGGTGTCAGACGCTTCAGCCCTTATGGCTATTGCCGCTTCAGGCCGGGAAGGCCCGGGTGTCAGACGGCCGTCTGACACCCAAGGCCGCGTGGAACCTGGCCCGGCGGTCCACCCTGATGACGGGAGCGGTTGCCGTCTGACGCCCGGAGCCGGGCGGGCCGGGGGGTCCGGGGACCGGGAAGCATGTATTATATATAGGGGCATGGCCGTGGTGGAGGGAGGACGCCAGGACGACGGGGGCCCGGCGGGTTTAAACAACCCACGGTCCGGGAATCACCCATCAAAGGCCCTCATGAACTCACTAAAGTCATCGCAGCGGCCTGCACTTTCACTGCCCGCCCCGGGTCCGCCGCTGTTTCTCAGCGCCTGCAATTCCGCCCGGATGCCTTCGAGGATATCCGCCAAGCCCAGGGCGGTGTCCACCCACTCTCTTACTTTGACGGACTGCCGCCCTCTGGGGCAGCTCCACACCGGGTGGCCGGCCGGAAATGTAACCGTCAGTCTTTTCTCGCCCACCGAAAATCACCCCCCGTTAACAGGTGCATCCCGCCTCAAGCCCCGCCGGAAACCGGCTGAAGGTCGATTTAGGGGAAACTTAGCATCATCCCGCGTGAATTTCCCGCCTTCAGGGCAGGCGCGATCATCACCTGTTATGAAAAAACAATCTCCATCCCCTGCCGCCCAACGGCCGGGCGGTGCATCACGTCAACTTCCCGATCTGCTTATGGCCTTCAGAAAACCCATGGCATTGGCGTACACCGGATCTTCCACCACCCTCACGTTGGGCAAGTCCCCGGCCAGGACTTCCTCAAACATGAACGCCCCGCCGCCGGCCAGCAGAACGTTTTCCAGAAAGCCCACCCTGGCGCCCCAGGTATTGGTGATGCCGTGCGAGATCAGCGTCCCGGCATCCCGCACCGCCCTTTTGGCCGCTTCGCCGAGGTCGTAACCCCTGCCGTCATATGTTACCGCCTGTCCCGCAAGCGCCTTCCAGGTCACCGCGGCCGCCTCCGCCAGCTCAAGGGGAGCACCCGTCCGGCGCTTGAATTCGGACATGATGGACCTGGTCACTAGGTACACCCCGGAAGTAAGGCTGGTGCGGTACTCCTCACCCAGCAGCACCGGCCTCCCGCCCCTGACTTCGATGAGCAGGATGTCGGTGGTGTACTCGCCTATGTCCACCACACCCGTGAGGCCGTCCGGCAGATTGCCCGAGGCCATGGAGGCCAGGACCACCCCGGCTCCCTGGGGATAGATTTCAACGCGGGTGAACGCTACCGGGAGGTCCTCCTCATCCCCTACCCCTACCACTGCGGAAAGGCCCTGCAGCCTCCTCCTGAGCGCCTCCTTTTCCTTAAGGTAGATGGCCAGGGGCACACCCGCGGCCAGGGATACCTCTCCGGGCCCGTCGCAGTCAACCAGCAGGCGAGCGGCGGTCAGGAGAAGCACGTCGTGGAACTCCGGCGGCTTCCGGTACGAA
>DYET01000005.1 GCA_020725625.1 Desulfovirgula sp.
ACAGCGTATTTTAACCGGGAACAGTGCAACCAGTGTCCTTGCAAAGATAACTGCCCGGTAAAGGTTCAAAAGAAAAAGGCTGTATTAAAGGCTAGTCTAAAGGCAGTTATTGCTGCCGGAACCAGAAAAGAAATCGATGATGAAAAAGAACGGGAAGGCGTAATTTTTGTAATAACGCCTGTAAGCAAGCCGCTTTTAGACAAATGGCTAAATGTGTGTTTTTAACACCTGGTCCATTGCGTCTAAAAACAAGAAGGGGATTAGTCTTTTATTGAGCCTGTCAACTAGGAATGTTTGGATCAAACAGCGAATATTATTCCGGGATCACTTCGCCGTTTGTCAAAAGAAAAGCATCGCCTTCGCCTTGGATTACGGGAGCTGCAGTCTTTAAGAGGGAGTATTTTATATGGAGGCTATAAAGTTCATCCAGTCTTTTTCCAATCCTTTCTGGGACCGCTTTTTTCAGCTAATCACAATGATGGGAGAAGAGCTGGCATTTTTTGCCGTCGGCACGCTGTTTCTCTGGTGCGTGAACAAAGAATTCGGGTATAAGCTGGGCCTTGCGTTCATTTCAGGTGCCGTGGTTAATTTTGCACTCAAAGAAATCTTTCATGTCCCCAGGCCGATTGGGGAACACGGTATTCGATCGCTTCGCCTGGACACGGCGGTCAGCTATTCCTTCCCTAGCGGCCACGCGCAAAACGCGGCCACTTTCTGGACGCAGATAATGATAAAATACCGGAACAAGACGGTTATCGCGGCAGGCATTATCTTTATTCTGCTGGTGGGCCTTTCCAGGGTTTACCTGGGGGTTCACACGCCTGCGGACGCTGTGGGAGGGATAATTATCGGGATCGGGTGGGCGTTCGCTTCCAACCTTCTCCTGGATTTTTCCGGGAGGACCGGGAAAAACGCGATACTTCTCGCCTTCATCATTCCCATGCTTGCCGGTATGATTTTTTTGGACGGCGAATACTACTTCAGGGCGTCGGGGGGATTAACAGGCATAATCGCCGGTTATCTTGTCGAGGTCAATTACATCCGGCACCAGGTGAATACGGCCTGGTGGAAGAGGATAATAAAATACGTTCTCGGCATTTCCGTGCTTGTGGCGATCAGGGTGTTTTTAAAAAATATGCTTCCCGACACTTCCCTGAGCCATTTTTTGAGGTATTTTCTTATGGGGATATGGGTTACCGCGCTGGCTCCGTACATGTTCATGCTGCTTCTTGAACGACAAGGCGCAGGCAACAGGCTGACCCTCGGGGGAAGCTGAAGGACCCGGCGGCCCGGCTCCGCCCGGTCAAATGGCCTCCGAAAGAGACCTGATTTTTTTAATGACCACGGCATCGGCGGGAAAGGCAAGGGGAGGCAGGTCATTCAAGTCAAAGTACCCGATCCGGTCGAGGTCCGACTGCGCCCTTGCAACCCCTCCCGTCACTTCGGCCCTGAACCATATTCCCACCGTGTGCAGTTCGGGGTTGTGGAAGTTCGACTGGACCGAAACAATCCCTGTAATTTCTATATCCAGGTTGGTTTCCTCTTTAAACTCGCGTACAGCGGCCTCGTAAACATCTTCATCATATTCGACGTAACCGCAGGGAATACACCATAACCCCCGGTAAGTCCCGGTACGCCTTCCAAGCAAAATACGCCCCCGGTGATCAAGGACCACGGCGGCAACTCCCACCACCTGGTTTTCATAAAATATATATCCGCACCGGGCGCAGACCAGCCTGTCCCGCCGGCCGCACCTCCTGTAGTACAGCTTCCCCCCGCACTTGGGGCAGAAAAAGAAACGCTGGCCCATGAATCCCCACCCGATTCATGCGTATATACCCTGAATCTATCATACCACATCCGCCCGGCTAGCGTACCGTGTAGTTATTTTTTTAATAAATCCTCGCAGGATTAAGTTTTTTATTGTCAAATCCTCCAGGATAATGGAGCCTCCGACTTTAAACAAGCCAGAGGGGGTGAAAACATGCACGAATTAAGGATTATTCTGGAAGACATCCGAAACCAGCTGGCCATCGCCAAGGGATTCGTTCAGCTGCAGAAAAACGGGGATCCCCTGTATGAAGAACTGCTGATTAACCCAATTAACAACGCCGACAAACTCACCGAAGAGGCCCTGAATATAATAGAAATGTCAAAATATCGGAAATACCTGTAAAGCCCGTTTCCAGCCCCGCCATGAAAGCCTGGCTTTTTGTTCCGCTGCCGGAAAAGCCGGACCGGCCGGCGCTTCAGGCAATTGTCAAGGACCTTCCGGGACAGTTATAATAATTTAGAGAGATTTATTCCAGGGGTGGTCCGATTGTGACTCTGAAAAGGGACATCATTGCAGTTCTGGTGGGAATAGTCATTTTCATCGGGCTTTTTGGATCGCTTTATACTGTTAAGCTGCAGGCCCCTGACAACGCCGTGGTCTATGTCGATCACGACAAAAAGATATACTACGCCCCTCCATACATCGACAATCCGGTCAATTCGCCGGACCGGGAGCCCGTTGATGCAAGGAAACTTGAGGCGTTGACCTTAAAAGAGGCGCGTGCACTAAATTACGCCCCAGACCGGGCCAGCCGGGAAAAAGGTTACTTCGTCCAGCAATACAGGAGTCTAACCAGCTATCTTCTGGAAAAAATAGGTTTGACCAAGCCCCTGCCCTCAAGGTGGACAAACAACGGCGCCTGGAACTGGTAAACTCCAGAGGCCGGCCGTAAGCCCCCGGACATCCCGCCCCGGGGACGCTCTTTTTCCATCATTTTCACCGGTTGCCGCCTTTTCGCCCGGTAAAACTATGATTAAAAAAAGGGGGTAGCAGAATGTTTTCCAGGGACCTTTCCGGGTTGGATCTGGCAGTACTTACGGCGGCATCGGTGTTACTGACCATCCCTTTTATTTTTTACGCCAAGGACATCTCCAGGTCACTGCGCATCATAGCTGAAAAAACAGCCCCGGCTGAAAACCGGAATCTTCCGGCCGGCCTGTAAATGGGAAGCCGCCCACGGGGCGGCTTCCCGGCATTACCACCATGTCTTCACCCGGTCCGGTCACCCCCGGAACCCCGGTATACCCTGGCCCTGGAAAGTTCAAAGACATGCTCCCGGACATTGAGGCTTTTGGACATCACAATCATCTCCCCGTCTTCCAGGGGCAGGCCGTCCCTGGGATTGGGGCCGATTTGATCTACCAGCCACTCCTTGAACAGCTGCAGCCCGCCGAGGTTCTCGGGAAACCCCCCCCAGAGGTCCCACACCCTGAAGTAAACAATGAAGTGGAGCCTGTACACGTTTGCGATCCGATCTTTTCTAATCTTGGTGTCAATCAGCCTCAGGCAGGGCTGGGACTTTCCATCCACCAGGTCCTCGGGCCGGGCTATCTCAATGCACGACTTGACGTGGCCGAAACCATGGTTTTTGAAACTGTTGATCAGGTGGTCCACCTGTATGCAGATGCGCTCCCCATAGGTGTATTTCTGGTTTTCTTCCCTGCCCGGGCCCAGTATATACGTCTGGAAGTACTCTTCAATCCTGTCGATGGTGGTAGGCGGGGCTATGTTGAGCCCCGGGGGTATCTCGTCACAAAGCGGCCTTAAACCTGGGTGCCTTATCCGGCAGCAGACGAAGTCGAACTCCCTTCTCAGCTGCCCGGGGTAACTCCCCCATTCGACCGGGTATTCATAGGCGTTGATTTCCCACAGCTTCTTCTGCAGTTGAAACCAGGCATCGGGAAGATTGTGGGCGTCAATAAATATGGGGTTGAGATATTCAATAGCTTCGGTCACTCGACATTCCTCCGGCTCTGAGATAATTGTAGTACCTCCAGATTTTTCGCTGGCCGAGCCCCCTATACCTTCTTTTCAGGAAGAAAAAAACATTTCTTTAAAGCCCCCCGGCCGGCCCCATAAAGGGCTTCGGAATAGAAAAAATTAACCGGAATATCTTGGTATTTGTAGAAAATAAACACCACCGGGATGGAGGAATTATACACCGTCTGTCAAAGTAATAATGGTTACAAGTCAGCATTGAAGCATGCAGGGGTCATTTTAGTCCGAAAAGGTAGTGGTAGCCGGTGACTAACCGGAAACTGGCCCAAACCGTCCTGAACTGCATCAATGAACTGGTTTACGTGAGGGATTCGAAAAAAAACATACTCTTCATGAACAGGAAGGCCGAAATGGTGACCGGATGGACATCCGGCGAAGCCGTAAAAAAAATGAAGTGCTTCGAGATATTTGGCGACAGCGACGGCAGGTGCGAGGACAACTGTCCGTGCGACAGCCTCCTGGAAAAAGGCGTTGTCGGCGGCGGCTTTGAAAAATCCCTGACTGACCAGAAGGGCCGAATAGTACGTTTTATAGGATCGGCCTTTTCCCTTGCCGAAAAAGGAATGGGCGACTGTTGCATCGTGGTGCTGGAGGAATGCCTGAATACGCTGAAAAAACCCTGCCAGCGGCCGGAAGAACACCTCGAGATGAAAAAGACCCTGCTGGATACGGAGGAAAAATACCGCCAGCTGCTGGAAAGCATCGAGGACGGGTATTATGAGATAGACCTGGGCGGCAACCTTTTATACTGCAACGACGCGATGGCAAGAATTTACGGGGTGGCCGACAAGGATTCCTTGAAGGGTATAAATTACCGCGTTTACACGGACGAAAAAAATGCCGAAACGGTATTCCAGGTATACAACAGGGTCTTTAGCACAGGTAAGCCTGAAAAGGGCTTCAGCCTGGAAATAAAGAGACCGGACGGCATCACAAGAACCCTGGAAGTTTCCATCTCGCTGACCAGGGACGGTGAAGGAAAACCGGCCGGGTTCAGAGGCATCGTAAGGGACATCACCGAGCGCCGCCAGGCCGAGGAAAGGCTGAAGTACCTCAGCATGCACGATGCCATGACCGGGCTGTACAACCGGACCTATTTCGAGGAGGAAATGGCCCGCCTGAACAGTGGCAGGTTCTCCCCGGTAACCATCATCTGCTGCGATTTGGACGGGCTGAAGCAGATCAATGATAACTTCGGCCACAAAAGAGGGGATGACTTGCTCAAAACGGTGGCTGAAATTCTCAAGGGCCCCTTCCGGTCCTCGGATGTGATTGCCAGGGTGGGCGGGGACGAGTTTGCTGTAATCCTGCCCAAAACCGACGAAGAAGCCGCCAGGCTGACCTGCGAGAGACTAAAACAGGCCATTGAAACCCACAATCTAAAGGGTTCCGGCATACCGATCAGCCTTTCCATCGGCAGGGCCACCGGGTTTGTTTCAAAGGAGTTGACTTGCGACGAGCTGTACCGGCGGGCCGACAACGACATGTACCGGCAGAAACTGCAGAGCAAGCCGGTTTTCGGGGGCACCATGGTCAAGTCGTTTATCCAGGCCCTTGAGAGCAAGGACTTTCTGGCCCGGGGCCACGCCCAGAGAACACTGGCCTATGCCAATAAACTGGGAACCGCGGCGGGACTGTCCAGAAGAGAAATGGAGGACCTGAAGCTCCTGGCCCAGTTTCACGATATCGGGAAGGCGGGGATTGTAGAGGCAGTCCTTTTCAAAAGGGAACCCCTGACCCAGGAGGAGTGGGGCGAAATCAAGCAGCACAGTGAAATCGGTTACAGGATTGCCAGATCAACCCCGGAGCTCTCCTCCATAGCAGACTGGATTCTCTACCACCACGAGTGGTGGAACGGACAAGGGTATCCCCTGGGGCTGAAAGGCCAGGAAATCCCCCTGCTGTGCCGGGTTTTCTCCATCGCGGAAGCGTACGAGGTAATTACCAGCGGGCGGCCCTACCGGGAGGCCGTGGGAACCGAGGAAGCCCGCCGGGAACTGGAGCGGGGTTCGGGAACCCAGTTTGACCCGGATTTGATTTACCTGTTTATAAACATCCTGGCCGAGTCCGAATAACGGGCCGTCACCCGCCCGGGGCCGTGCCTTCGCCTCCCGCCCGGCCCGGCTGAAGCTGCAATACCGTTATCCCGGCCAGAATCATTGCCCCTCCCGCCACCTGGGCGGGAGTGATCACGTCCCCCAGCAAAACGGCGGAAAGGCTGACGGTAACCACCACCTCAAGGGTGCTGATGATTGAGGCCTTGCCCGCCTCAATCCTTTTCAGTCCCGCAAAAAGAAACCAGATTCCCATGCAGGTGGAGACCAGCGCCATGGCCGCCAGCCAGGTCCAGGAGGCAGCGGGAAAACCCAGGCTTATGCCGCCCGCGGCCAGGCCGAAAAGGGTGAATCCGGCGGCGGCGAAGGTCAGCACGTAGGCCGTGGTGATCATTGGCGAACGCCTCCCGACGACTTTTTTGCCGTACAGCAGGTAGGCCGTGTAAGAGAGGGCCGCCCCCAGGGCCAGAAGGACTCCCCTGGGATCGACCCTTTCGCTTGTGTTTCCCAGCACCAGCAAAAGGCCCGCAGTGGAAAGCCCCAGGGCCGCCAGTTTTTTCACGGTCAGGGGGTAGCGGTAGGCTACGACCTCATAAAGGGAGACCATCACCGGGTGGGTGAACAACACCAGCGAGGCCAGGGAGGCCGGTATATGCAGAAGGGAGGCGAAAAAGAAGGTGGATCCCCCCCCATAGCCCAGCAGGCTAAGCAGCAAAAGGGAGGCGGCCTCCCGGCGGGAGAGGGAAACCGGCTGCCTGCCGATCCACACAGCCACCCACATAAATAAAGAAGCCAGGACAAACCTGCCGGCAAGGGCGGTGATCAGGTTTATCTGCCCGGCATAGGCAAGTTTTATGAAAACGGCCATGACTCCGTAACACACAGCCGAAAGGACCACCAGGGCGGCCCCCGCATGTTCTTGTTTCATAAACTGACCGCCGATCTTAAGGGCGGCACCCCCCTGCCCGGGCCTGAACCGGCAAGCCGTGAATCACGGCGATAATGCCGGCCGGGGCCTGGCCGCCGGTACCCGCCCCGTTAAAGAAGCTCGGTTTGAACACGCAGTATCTCTACCGTCCCCATATTCTCAACAAACTTTACCACCATGGACATCATCCGGTGGGCATGAGCGGCGTCATTGGTGACACAGGTCACCCCCACGGTGGAATGCTGCCACCGGTCCTGATCGCCGACCTCGGCCACGGCCACATTAAAGCGGGATTTCATCTTGTCCAGTAGGCTTTTCAGAATCCTGCGCTTGCTTTTCAGGGACGATGCTTCGGCCATAAACAGTTCCATGGTAAGCACGCCCACGACCATTTTTCCGCACCCCGCCGGCATCCCGAGTCTAATAACATTATACCGAGGATGTCGAAAAAGTCCATGACGGTATATCGTCCTTCACAAGGCGGCGGGTACGGTGTTAAAATGAACATACCGGGCGTCGAACGGGAGTTTCCGCGCTTGACGGGCCAGGAATGCAGGCGTCCCGCAGGTGCGCCCGGCAGCGACCCGCCTGTGTTGCTGTGCAGGTCTACGGAACGGATGGCCAATCCCGGGTGGAAAAGGAAGCGGCCCTTTTCGTGCCCAGCGGCACCATGGCAACCAGTTGCCATCCTGGCCCCTGCCGGCCGGGGAGAGGAAGCCAGCGTAGACAGCCAGTCCCATATCTTCTACTGCGAGGCGGGCGCCCCGGCCATGTGGGCCGGCGTGAGCCTGAAAGCAGTGGAGGGACTTATGGGCGAGAAGGCCGAAGAAATCCTGCTTGGGGAAAAATCGGGCCGAAAAAACTGACGGGAGGCGTAATTGTTTTGGCAAGGCAAATCAAGCGACTGTACAGGTCCAGCAGGAACCGCATGATAGCCGGCATATGCGGCGGGATTGCCGAATACACCGGCTGGGACCCCACGGTAATCCGCCTGGCATACGTGCTAGTGTCGGTATTTTCCGCCGCTTTTCCCGGGGCCCTGGTTTATATTATCGCCTGGATAATCATTCCCAGGGACTTTGACGGAACGCCAAGGGAGGCAGATTGAAACCGGACGCCCGGCTAACCGCCGCCCAGGGCTTCCTTAAAAAAGGCCGCCACCCTGTTTGCCGCCTCATCCTCGCATCCCCACCAAAAATGGTCAGCCCCGGCGATCACCTCAATCTTTTTCGGCAAGGCCATGCCCCCGGTTTCCAGCAAGACGGCCGAAGCTGGGATTATGCTGTCCGACCCCCCGGTGACTATAAGCTTGGGCTTGGGGCAATCCCTGAGCGGGACAACCGGCGAAACCGCCGCCACGGCCCTGGCCACACTGCTCCGGCCGCCCGCCGCCATGGCCACCATGCCCCCGAAAGAATAACCCATAATGCCGATCCGCTCCGGGTTTATTTCCTCCCTGAGGGCAAGATAGGCCAGGGCGGACTCGGCATCGTCCTGCTCCCCGACGCCGTCGGCGAAAGAACCCTGGCTTAAGCCGACACCCCGGAAATTAAAGCGCAGGCTGGCGATTCCAAATCCGGCAAGCGCCCGGCTGACCGCCATGATTACATTGTTGTCCATGTTCCCGCCGTACAGGGGGTGGGGATGGCACAGGACCACCCCTGGGCGGCGGCCGGGAACATCGGGCAGGTCAAGGCGGGCTTCCAGGGACAAACCACTGTTGTAAAAGGTCGTTTTTATAACTCTCATCCGTGCTCACTTCCCAAAAAAATCTTTCCTTTCGCCCACGTATAACAATAGATTACCACAACCGGGCAGACATTTTGAAGTATCTTATCGCGGGCCGGTCCTCGCCGGGAAGCGGCCCCCGGCAGGCGGCAACACTTTCGGCGGCTTGGGATGAAGAACGGCCCCCGGCGGGAATAATTTAGAGGATTCTAGTACTACAGCGTAACTTAAAAATAACAATGGACAAAACTAAATTCCAATGATACAATTGCTAAAAGGGGTTCGGTGACGCAAGTAAATTA
>DYET01000006.1 GCA_020725625.1 Desulfovirgula sp.
ATACTGGGAGTTCTACCTACTAAATCTTGACGCAGACGCTCAGCGTGAAGTCCTAGAATAATTTACAAGCTCTGAGTATAATGTTTAGTATAATCCTTTTGGCGGGCGCGGCCCGGGAGGTTGAACAGGAGGTTGTATCCGGGGGTGTTCCTTTGAAAGCGGACGCTGTTTTCGAGGGCGGGGGAGTGAAGGGAATCGGCCTGGTGGGAGCCCTTTATTACGCCGAAGAGGAAAAAAAGATCCAGTGGCAGAGCGTGGCCGGCACTTCGGCCGGGGCCATTGTGGCCGCCCTGGTGGCGGCCGGCTACACGGCCGGCGAAATAAGAGACATCATGTTCAACCTCGATTTTTCCCTGATCAAGGACGAGGGTTTGCTGGACCGATTGTCACTGCCCGGGAAGACCTTGAGCCTGCTGCTGGAAAAAGGCGTTTACGAAGGGCGGTTCATGGAGCAGTTCATGGCCGGCCTGCTCCGCAACAAGGGGATCGATACCTTCGGGGACCTGAGAATACAGGGGGAAACCAATCCCAGGTACGCTTACCGCCTGAACGTCATCGCCAGCGACATCTCCCGGGGGAAAATGTTGGTACTGCCCAACGACATTCGGGACTACGGCCTGAATCCCGATCGCTTCAGCGTCGCCCTGGCGGTGCGCATGTCCATGAGCATCCCGGTCTTTTACGAGCCGGTGGTCATTGATTACAAGGAAGGCGGGGCGGCGAGAAGGAGCTATATAGTGGACGGCGGGATCCTGAGCAACTTTCCGGTCTGGCTTTTCGACTCGGTGGAGGAACCCCAGTGGCCCACCTTCGGATTCAGGCTGGTGGACCCCGGCGAGGGGGAGCCCCGGGAGATCAACAACATTATCGACTTTCTCAGCGCCGTGGTGGCCACCATGATCGAGGCGCATGACGCAAGGCACATCCAGGACGCCAACTTTAAAAGGACCATCGCCATACCCACAGGGGGCGTGAAAACCACCGAGTTAAACATCTCCCCGGAAAGAAAAGAAATGCTATTCCGGTCGGGGTACGAAGCAGCCAGGGAGTTTTTCGCCGGCTACTCAGAAAAGAAGTACAGGGAGATATACCCGCGTTTCAGGAGGAAGTTCGTGCCCGTATAGCCGCCGGGCTGCCGCCTTTTTGCGATGCCCGGGGGCGTCTTTTGCCGTCGGCGGCCCTGGGCCGGTGGAAACCCTGCCAAAATATATATTCTCAGAGAACTGACGCATGTAATTTCAAACGCATATAAAAATCTCCCCGCGAGTTTATCACGGGGAGATGCTGGTGACCCCTACGGGATTCGAACCCGTGTTACCGCCGTGAAAGGGCGGTGTCTTAGACCGCTTGACCAAGGGGCCATGTTCATCGGTCGGCGGAGATTGGACCACAGCCAAGTGCTGTTATACGGACGCCTGACTTATTGCGACTGACGGTGCTCTGCCAGCTGAGCTGATGGCTCGCATATTTCAGGCGTCAACGATAGTAATGATACACCAAATTCTTTTGATCTGTCAACCACTAAAAATACGGGAGCGGTAATCAGGCCTTTGGTGGTGGCTGTCGGCGCCTACGCAAATGAA
>DYET01000058.1 GCA_020725625.1 Desulfovirgula sp.
TCTTCACCATCATGGTGGCGAAATCCCTGTACTCGGGGTTTTCTTCGAACATCTTGGCCTTGGCCTCGGCCTCGGGCGTCCAGGATACCCCGTCGGCGCCGTAGACCTCCTTGGCAATGATCTCGACCCGCTTGCGCAACGGCAGATCCAGCGGGTAGAGGAACTTGAAGTCCACCTTTTCGTTGCAGGCGTCGATGACGGCGTCTGCCAGCTCCAGGGCACCCTCCCCGCCCTTAAGCCAGTGCTCGGACAGCGCGCAGCGGGCCCCGGCAGACTCGGCGGCCCTGCGGACCGCGGCGATCTCGTCCTTGGTATCGGTGTGGAAGGCGTTGATGCAGACCACCGGGTTGATGCCGGCCTTCCTGACGACGTTGATGTGGTGGATAAGGTTCTCGCAGCCCTTTTCCACCAGACCCACGTTCTCCTTGGTGTACTCCTCGGGCAGGGGCCGTCCGGCCACCACCTTGGGACCGCCGCCGTGCATCTTCAGGGCACGGATGGTGGCGGTGACCACCGACACGTTGGGGGTCAGCCCGCTGAAGCGGCACTTGACGTTCCAGAATTTTTCAAAGCCGATGTCTGCGGCGAAGCCGCTCTCGGTGACGTTGTAGTCGAACATCTTAAGGGCGATGCGGTCGGCGATGATGGAGGACTGGCCGATGGCGATATTGGCGAACGGCCCTGCGTGAACAAGAACGGGCTGGTATTCCACCGTGCTCATCAGGGTCGGGTTGATGGCGTTCCGCATAAAGGCGGTCATGGCGCCGGCCACTTCCAGGTCGGAGGTGGTCACCGGGTTGCCCTTCCTGTCGTAAGCCACGATGATCTTGCCGATTCTCTCCCGCATGTCCTTAAGGTCGTTGGCCACGGCCAGGATGGCCATGATCTCCGAGCTGACGGCGATGCCGAACTTGGACTGCATCATGTAACCGTCCATCTTGCCGCCGATGCCCATGATGATGTTGCGCAGGCCCTGGGCGCAGAAGTCGATAACCCAGCCCAGCTCCACCCTGGTGGGGTCGATGTCCAGGCGGCGCAGATTGCGCTTGGCCAGCTCGGCGTCGTCGTAGTTCCTCTCGTGCTGCATCCTGGCGTTAAGGGCCACCATGGCCAGGTTGTGGGCGTTCATGATGTCGTTGATGTCGCCGGTGAGACCGAGGGAGAACTCGGTCATGGGGATGGCCAGGGCGTTTCCGCCGCCGGCGGCCGTGCCCTTGACGTTCATGGTGGGGCCGCCCGAGGGCTGGCGGATGGCCGCCCCAACGTTCTTGCCCCGCTTGCCGAGACCCTCCACCAGGCCCATGGTGGTGGTGGTTTTACCTTCGCCCAGCGGGGTGGGGGTGATGGCGGTGACGTTTATGTACTTGCCGTCGGGCTTATCCTTGAGGCGTTCGATAATCTTCATGAAGTCCAGCTTGCAAATCCGGCCGTAAGGGATAACCTCGTCCTTTTGCAGGCCCAGTCTCTCCCGCCATTCGTCCGGGGTCGGCATATTAACCTCCGCCGCCTCGGCTATTTCAAAGTCCTTCATTCTGGTTGCATCGTAGGGCATTGTTTCCTCTCCTCTCTCAAAATCTCAGATTCGGGGCTGGCTATTTGTTTTTAAACCGGTTTGACGCGCTAAAGACTTACCCCCTTTATTATAATTTTTGTAACTTAGGGCATTCCTATCCATCCCAATTGCCCACCAGGAATGCCATAAATTTCTTTATGAAACCCGTTTCAAAAAATATTCTATACGCTTGTAAATTTTCCTTCGGCGGCCCGGCGGCAGGATCCACCTATTTTTTCTTTGCGGCCGCCCGGTCCAAAAACTTCCGCTCCGGAACTATAAACCGCTCGTGGGTGCCCCGGCCCACCACTTCCATCTCGTCCCGGGCCTCCACCCTGAAGACCAGACGCTTGCCATCCACCTCCAGCAACTCCGACTCGGCCACCACCCTCATGCCCACGGGCGTAGCCGCCAGGTGCTGTACGTCCACCCTGGTACCGACCGTTGTCATCCCGCTTTCCAGCAGGGGGTCCACCGAGGAAAGGGCGGCCTTTTCCATAAGCCCGATCATGGCCGGGGTGGCGAAAACGGACACGCCGCCGCTGCCGTAGGCTATGGCGGTGTTCGAGTGGTCAACGTATACCGAGGCTTCCCCCTTGATGCCCGGCTTCAGTTCAGACATCTTCTACCACCCTTTTTCAAATAGACAGATTCTTTAAGCGTTATAAAATTCCTTCCGGACTGATTTTTTTAATCCTGTTCGTACACCCACCTGTCCAAATCCCTGCCGTAGTCCGGCAACTCCTCGGGCCGGAAGAAAATGCCGATCTCCCTGTCCGCGCTTTCCCTGGAATCAGACCCGTGGATTACATTTCTCCCCACGTCCATGCCGTAAGTGGCCCGGATGGTCCCCGGCGCGGCCTTCAGCGGGTTGGTGGCGCCCATCATTTCCCTGGCGGCGGCGATGACGTCCTTTCCCTCAACCACCATGGCCACCACCGGCCCGGAAGTGATGTAATCCACCAGGGGCCCGAAAAAGGGCTTGCCCGCATGCTCGGCGTAATGCCTCTCGGCCAGTTCCCGGGATATCCTGATCATCTTCAGGCCTGCTATTTTAAGCCCCTTTTTTTCAAAGCGGGAGATAATCTCCCCCACCAGTCCCCTCTGGACCCCGTCGGGCTTGACCATCAGAAAAGTCCTCTCCATCGGCATGCATTCCTCCCGGCTGCATTTATTTTCGAAACAGTGCCCGTGGTCTTAAAACCGGCCATTTGCGACGGGTGAAAATAATATTTGGCAGCTGGCGGCCGGCAATCATTTAAGGAAACACCCGTTCACTTGTCATTTTTTTCCTTGACCAGCCCGGACTGTTTCATCAGTTCCTCGAATTCCCCGGCCTCGATGGTTTCCTTCTCCATCAGCACCTGGGCAATCTTGTTCAGCGTGTCCATGTGCGTTTCGAGTATTTCCTTCGCCCGGTTATAATTTTTATCGATGATGTTTTTAACTTCCTTGTCGATGGCGGCCGCCACTTCTTCCCCGTAATTCCTGTCCCTGGCCAGGTCCCGGCCCAGGAAAACGGTTTCCTGCTTGCGGCCCAGGGTAAGTGGGCCGAGGGCCTCGCTCATGCCGTACTCCATGATCATCCGCCTGACGATCTCGGTGGCCCTCTCCAGGTCGTTCTGGGCCCCGGTGCTGATTTCCTGCAGGACAATGGCCTCGGCCACCCTCCCTGCCAGGAGCATGGTCACCTGGTCCAGGAGCATGGACCTGGTCATGTAGTAGCGGTCCTCCTTGGGCAGGAGAAGGGTGTAGCCCCCGGCCCGGCCGCGCGGTATTATGGAAACCTTGTGAACGGGGTCGGTGTTGGGCAGGAGGTAGCCGACCAGGGCGTGCCCGGCCTCGTGGAAGGACACCAGTCGCTTTTCCTTGTTGCTGATTACCTTTGACTTCTTTTCCGGGCCGGCGATAACCCGCTCGATGGAGTTTTCCAGCTCGGACATGCCTATTTCTCGCTTTTCGTAGCGGGCGGCCAAAAGCGCCGCCTCATTCACCATGTTGGCCAGGTCGGCACCGGTAAAGCCCGGGGTTCTCCGGGCCAGCACCTCCAGGTCAACGTCGTGGGCCAGGGGCTTGCCCCTTACGTGCACCTTGAGGATTTCCTTGCGCCCGGCAAGGTCGGGAACATCCACCACCACCTGGCGGTCAAATCTTCCCGGGCGAAGCAGCGCCGGGTCCAGAATGTCCGGCCGGTTGGTGGCGGCGATAATAATTATGCCCTCATTGGGTGAAAAGCCGTCCATCTCCACCAGCAGCTGGTTGAGAGTCTGTTCACGCTCGTCGTGGCCTCCCCCCAGGCCGGCGCCCCGCTGCCTGCCCACGGCGTCGATTTCATCTATAAAAACAATGCAGGGAGCGTTTTTCTTAGCCTGTTCAAAGAGATCCCGGACCCTTGACGCCCCTACCCCGACGAACATCTCAACAAAATCCGAACCGCTTATAGTGAAAAAGGGAACCCCCGCTTCGCCGGCCACGGCCCTGGCCAGCAAGGTCTTCCCCGTTCCCGGCGGACCGAACAGGAGTACGCCTTTGGGGATTTTAGCCCCCATTTCATTAAACTTTTTGGGGTTCTTCAAAAATTCCACGATTTCCGCCAGCTCTTCCTTGACCTCGTCGGCCCCGGCGACATCGGCAAAGGTCACTTTTTTCTTGTCGTCGGTGACCATCCGGGCCCGGCTCTTACCGAAAGACATGACCCTGTTCCCGCCGCCCTGGGTTTGCTGCATGAGGAAAAAGAACAGCAGCACGAAGATCAGTATCGGAAGCAGGCTGGTGATTATACCTGTCCACCATCCCGGCTGGGGCGGCGGCTCAAACTCGTGTTGAACCCCCTTCGTTTCCAGCAGTCCCTGGAGCCTGGGGTCCGGCTGGGGCCCCCGGGTCTCAATCTTGGTCCCGTCCTTTTTCTCACCCAGTATATGGCTGGTATTGTCCCCGGCCTGAATGGTTACCTTGGCTATTTCCCCTTTGTTTACCATATTGATAAACTGGTCGTATCGCACCTTGTCAGGTGTGGCTGTCTGAGGCGAGGTATACCTGATCAGGGCAATGATAACCAGGACAATCAGCAGGTAAATACTAAGGTTTTTCAGGACCTTGTTCAAACAATGCCACTCCTCTCTGCCAGCCTAACGAAAGAACCCATAATGGGTATTTTATCACAACGATTTTTCTCTTTCAATAATGAAGTGGTTAATAATTCTTTACGGCCGTCAGCCTTCCAGCAGGGCCAGGCGCAGGCAAACCCTGGTTTCGCCGGTCACCCTCCATGGTTCGCCCGGCCGGAAACCGGCCACCCATACAATATCATTTCCACATGTAACAATTGGTATAGCGTCCCTTTTCTCCCTGGGCACCTTGAGGTCGATAAAAAACTTTTTTAATTTCACCCTGCCGCCCGCGCCCAAGGGGAAAAACACATCCCCGTCCCGCCGCCTGCGCACGCAGAGGGGGCCCTGCAAGGTTTCCTGGTCCAGCACGGCCTGGTCCGCCGAAAACCGGCGGGGGTCCCCCACCCCGGCCGCTTCCACAGTCTCCGCCAGGATGCTGCGTCCGACTTCGGGAATGCGGGTCACTCCCGGAACCTTGAGGGGATACTGGTAAAACGGCACCTGCGGTCCGCTTCTATTCCTAATCATTTCCAGAAACCGGTGCCTTTTAACCAGGCAAATCCCGCCGGGCAGCTCTATTTTTCCCCGGAACCGCCGGCAGGAGGCTGCCCCGATCACTCTTTCGACGTGTTCGAAGGCGGGTGACCTCCGGTGCCCTGCCAGGGCGCGGTAGGCCATCATAACCATTCTCCTTTTTATGGCGGGGGGGTAGCAGTTCATCTTTTCAATGAAAAAAGTTATTTTTCCTTCTTCGCCGGACTCCGCGGCGTCATCAAGGGCCCTCCGGGCAACGGCTTCCAGGTACCCGTCCTCGTCCCTGACAATAACCGCCAGCCGGTTCAGGGAATCAACCACCCCGGGGTTGTATTTCTCCTCCAGCAGCGGAATCAATTCCAGCCTCACCCGGTTTCTCAAGTATACCTCCTTCAGATTTGAAGAATCCACCCGGTATGGAATGCCGTAAGACTGGCAGTAACTCTCTATCTGCTTTCTCCTGGTTTCCAGCAGGGGGCGGATAAAAACGCCCTCCCGGACCGGCGGAATGCCGCCCAAGCCCTTCAGGCCGGTCCCCCTGATCAGGCTCAACAGAACGGTTTCGGCCTGGTCGTCGGCCTGATGCCCCAGGGCAACCCGGCTGGCCCCCAGCCTGGCGGCGGTCTCCCGGTAAAACCGGTAGCGGACTTCCCTGGCGCCCTGCTGCGGGGACAGGCCGTGCCTTTCAACATATTCGGGGACATTAACCCTTTCCATTACAAAGGGAACCCGCCACTGCCGGGCGAGGCTTTCCACCAGCCGGGCGTCGGCCTCGGCCTCCCCGCCCCGGAACATGTGGTCCAGGTGACAGGCATACAGGCCGCACTGCAGATCCTCCCTGAGCCTGTTCAGCAGATGAAGCAGGGCCAGCGAATCCGGTCCCCCGGACACGCCGACCAGGACAATATCTCCCGGGGAAATCAGCCGGTACTTTTTGATTGTCAATCTAACCCGGGTTATTAAATCCAAACCTGCACCACCCGGAAAAAATTTGCTGAAACAGATTTATTCCACAAAAGCACAAAAATATCCTTCCCCTTCACCCGGCACTGCAAAAAGAAAAGCCCTCTCTTAAGAAGCGGGCCTTTGGCGTTGCCTTTAAACGCCTTACCTGGGCAGTTCCACCACCTTTTCCTTTTCCATCCTGATTACCAGCACCGCCATGTCGTCCTGCAACCCGCCGCCGGCCCGGGCCAGCTTCAGCAGGAGTTCGGCCATCTCCGCGGGTTCCAGCCCGTTCAGTTCCTGCAGCACGCCGGTTATCCATTCCTCTCCGTCCCGGGAATTCCGGTGAGCGTCCAGGATCCCGTCGGTAATCATGACGATTACATCCCTGGAAGACAATTTTTTTTCGGTTATCCCGACCTCGATATCGCTCATTACTCCCACCGGGAGGGAATTGGCCCGGATCGGCCTGACCTTCTCCCCCCGGATCAGAAAGGTGGGCGGGGCGGCTATCTTGACGAATTCGGCCTGCCCGCTGTAAAGGTTGATCACCGCCATGTCCAGGGTGGCGAAGGACTCGCCCGGACCCTTCAGGGCCAGGAGGGAATTCACCGATTTCACGGCGGTTTCCATATCCAGCCCGGCCTCCAGCATCCTCCTCACCACCCCGATTACCGAGGAGCTTTCCCTGGCGGCATCCTCCCCGCTCCCCATGCCGTCGCTTAGTACGGCGGCGAATTTTCCCCGCCTCAGCTGGATAAAATCATAAGCGTCCCCGGAAACCGGATTTCCCTCCCTGGCGGCCCCGGCCGCGCCCACCTCCACCCGGTACTGGGGGCCCTGGTAGAGACGAAAACTGCATATCCCCTCCCTGGGGGTTCCCCGGCAGACGCATCCGGTCGCCGAAAAAAGCTGCCCGATCAAGTCCGAAACCACTGGGGCCACCCTGTACCGGCAATCCAGGTCCCCCCGGCAGCCCTTCATGGTGACACTTATTTCGTGTCGGCCTTCGGCCTCGGTAATTCTTACCTCCCTGGCCGGAATCCCCAGTTGCCTGAGTTTCTGCCTCAGGGCGTCGTCCGGGTAGCTGCCCGCGCACTGTTCGATTTGGAACTCCCCGGCCAGGGTGTCGATGACCGCGGAGACACCCCTCAACTGGTCGCCCACAACCGCCCTGCCGGCCAAAAACTTGTTTTGCCAGTACCTGCCCGCCTTAAAGGCATCGTAAAGACAGGTGGCCGTTATGACCAGTTCCCTGGGCCGGGTACAGCGGACCTTCAATTCCTCGGGGATATCGCTGGGTTTTACCCGGCCGTAAACCTCAGACATGGTAAACATATCCAGAATGCTCTGGTAGGTCCGGTAGTAGTCCTTCTCCCAGCAGACGGTAAACATGCCGCAGCCCTGGCAGACCTTCCTGCCGATTTCTCCCAGCAAATCTTTTATTCCCTGCTCACTATCCTTCTTTTCTGTGAACGCCGTGTTTTCACCGAAGGCCCGGGCCAGCTCGCGAAAAATTGCCGAGTACTCCTTGAGCTTAGCCCTGAAGTTGCTGACCAGCAACTCCCGGGCCTGATTAACATCCTCCCGGGCGGCCTCCCGGACCATGGCCGCCGAGACCCTCCGCACCAAATCCTGCGGCACCAGTAAAAAGGCCAGGCAGGCCAGGACGCTTTCGGCGATAACCGTCTCCAATCCGGAAAAATTTTCAAAATAAAGGGCCAGAATGACGTTTGAAGCCAGGAAGGCCAGGGCAACGCCGAATTTTCCGACCGCTCCGCCGAGCCCCGCCAGCACGCCTGAAAAAGAATAGGCCCCCACCAGGTAAGGGGTCACCGTGTAGGACAGACCGGGTATCATTCCCACCACCGCCCCGGCAGCCGCCCCCAGACCGGCCCCGCCTGCCAGGGCGGCCAGAAGGACGACGGTCCTGCTCAAGACTCCCTTGGCAGAAACCTGCCAAACTTGCATGTCCCCGGTCCCGGCCACAATCCCCGCCAGCACCACCAGTAGGGAAACCGTCTCCTCACCGCCCAGGGACTTGACGCCATCCAGCTTGCGCGCCGCGGAAAAAGCAGTCGCGCAGGCCGGAGCCAGGAAGCCCGCCAGTACGGACTCAAAAAAAATGTTTATATAGTCGTAGGGAGTTGATCCGGCATAGGCAGCGAAGGCGGATTTGACGCTCAAGGTCAGCCCGAAGACCAGAAGCGGGATTACCCCCCGGCGGCTTGAATACCTGGGCGGTACGGCCTGGGCAAACAAAAAAGAAAGGAGGACCAGTACCACATCGGCCGCCAGCAGATGTCCCCGGGCCACAGTATAAAGCCCGGCACACAGAAGGGCGATGACCGGTACTCCCCGCCTCCCGAAGGCCACCGCCACGGCTGCCCCATAGGCAGGCGCAAAGGGTAATAAATCCCCGAGGAATACCGCCCGTCCCAGCAGAAAGCCCGCCGCCCCGGCAAGGATCATCACCGGGCTGGCCATCCCGGCCAGCGCCTGCAAGGGATTGAGCACGACCCGGGGACCCCTTTTCCCGGCCGGCCGGCCGGTGTGCGAGCGACCGTTTTCCACCCGCTTAAAGGGATAAACGTCGGTTTTTTCAAACATTGAACTCACCCCTGAGCCGTTCCCGGCGGCCGGTCCCCGCAGCCGGTGCTTCAAAGTTACCGTCGAAGAACGGCTGGTGGCCGGCTTCAGGGGAGCGATCACGTGCACCGCGTTAGGGACACGGTACTGGGAGGCCGAAAGGCCTTTGTCAATCAATTATAGTACGGCGGGGGAGCAATATAATGTCATTTTTGGTAACAGCTCCCTTATTTTGTTTCGACAGGTTTTACCGCCTGCAGGGCCAGCCCGTACATCAGGTCCGCCTCCGAGGCCCGGACCCGGTCGAGCTCCAGTCCTTTCATCACCTCCAGCAAAATTTGAACCCCGGCAACTATTATATCGGCCCTGGCCGGCTGGAGTCCGGGCATCCTTCGCCTGCCCTCCGGCCCGGCCCTCACCAGTTCCTCCAGCAGGCGACGGACGTCGGCCCCGGCCAGGACATGCCCGTGAACCAGGTCCCGGTCATAAACCCCAAGTTTCAGATCCATGGCGGCCAGGGTGGTAACCGTGCCGCCCACCCCGATCAGCTCCCGGGGCCTGTCTTTCTTAACCTCGTTTACGGTCTCCCGCAAAACCTCGCGGATGGCTCGGCCATCATGCCCTCCCTCGGTCATCCGGACCGCGCCGGCATTTACGCTCCGGCAGACCACCCTGCCCTCCCTGGTCCAGGTGAATTCGGTGCTGCCCCCGCCGATGTCGACTATCACGGCGCCGGCCACATCCTCCCCGAACCCCGCGGCCACCCCCAGGTAGCTTAAAAGGGCCTCCTCCTGCCCTCCCAGAACCCGGACGCGAATGCCTGTCAGGCGGAATACCCGGTCCAGGAACCAGTCCCTGTTCTCCGCGTCCCTTACTGCGCTGGTGGCCGCCACCACAAAAAGGCCGGCCGACTTCTCCCGGGCCTGGGCCAGCATGTCCGCGACGGCCTCCACTGTCCGGTCAACCGCCCTGGCAATCAGCAGCCTGCCCGCGATTCCCTGGCCCAGCCTGGTGGTCCTGAGATCGAAATGAAGGGGCGCGATCCTGCCCCTTCCGTCCACATCGGCCACCAGGAGCCTGGTTGAATTGGTTCCAATGTCGATAACCGCCACCCTGGTCAACTTAAAGTCACCACCCTGGTCGTTCAACTAAAAAAGCATCCCCGCAGGAATGCCGTTTTGATCAACCAAATATTTATTTGTTACCAGTCATTCCGGCGGCTCGGCCCCCCGCGGCCCCCCCGCTTGGCGTCAGTATTGCGGCGAAGGGACTGCAGGCGCTCCTCGCTTTCCTTCATAAAGCGGGCCAACCTGTCTTCAAAGGTTCCGTGCGCCTTTCTGCGGGCCTGGGCCTTGTCCGGAACCCGCCCCTGAGCTGGCTTGGTCTGCTTTATGGAAAGGCCGATCTTACCCTTGGAATCAACAGAGATGACCTTGACCGAGACCCTGTCGCTGGTCTTTAAAAACTGGTTGACATCCTTTACGTATTCCTCGGATATCTCAGAAATGTGAACCAGTCCGGTTTCCCCTCCGGGGAGCAACACAAACGCCCCGAAGTTGGTAATTCCCACCACCTCGCCCTCCAGTATGGTGCCCACTTCCACCGGCATGACCGTTGAGTAATCCTCCCTTTATTCTCCGAAAAACTTTCTGATTAATTATATGCAGATTGCCCATAAAGTGTCAAGGTAAGTTTTTTAGTTGCACATCCGGATCATTTCTGTATAAAATTGGAGATTTAATTCGTTTTTTCGTCATCCTTCGGCACCGGTACAATCCTCGATTCCCCCGGTTTTACAAGACCCAGCTTTTCCCTGGCGACCTGCTCTATGTATGCGTCTGACTGTACCTGTTTAAGTTGCCTTTTTAACTCTTCATTTTTTATATTTAACTCCTGCAGCTGCCTTTCAATTTCTTTAATGTCCTTCTGGAGGACGAAAAGTTTATGAAATTGTGTGCTAAAGGATATTAAGAGATAAAGTAGCAAAAAAACAGCGATCAAGGCCGGCAATTTTTTGCCGGGCTTGAAAATCAGACGCTTCTTTTGAGTTGTCCTTTCCCGGTCGGGACCGGAAAAGTAGCTGACCTTGGGAGAACCGCCCATCAAATATTCTCCTCGTCATCACCGGGATGGTAAACGCCCAGGCTGCTTCCGGGAATAATGATTACGACCTCGTATCCCTTCAGCCGGGCCCGGTTAAAAAGGGTGGCTACCGTGCTGGCGCTGACCCCCAGGCGCCTGGCCACCTGGTCGTTGGAAAGTCCGGTTTCCTTGAGGGCAACCACCTGTCGCTCCCGGAAGCTAAGTTTTTCAACTCCCCGGATTTCGATCTTCATGCCCCCCACCCCGGAGAACAAGCTTTAAATCCACATTATTAGTACGTTTTTAGTACGTCTTTTCTACGCCAACCCAGATTTTCCTGCCTGAGGATAGAAAATCTTAGATAAAAATAATCTTTGCGGGCTGTTGGTTAGTTCAAGAAAGAACAATTTTGTCTTTTCAAAAAGGGCATCTGCTGCCATACTTATAGTAAGCATTTTGCGTTCACAGCAGGGAAAGCCCGTGTGAACGGAGTAGCCGCAAGAACGGGCTCTCGCGAATTATGTCACATGAGCCGTCCCGGCCGAGAGGGACTGTGCGCCCATGAGTTTCGTTGAGGAGGAAAACCATGGCCGACACAAAATTCTTGTACCTGTTCGAAGAGGGGAAATCGGACATGAAGAACCTTCTGGGCGTCAAGGGGGCTAATTTGGCCGGCATGACAAACATCGGCCTCCCGGTGCCCCCGGGGCTGGTCATTACCACCGGGGCATGCCGGGAATTTGTCTTCGGGGGCGGCAGGTTTCCCCCCGGCATGGAGGGCCAGGTCAAGCAGGGCTTAAAGTTCCTGGAGAGTAAAACCGGGAAAAAATTCGGGGGTGTTGAAAAACCCCTGCTGGTAAGCATAAGGTCCGGAACCCCGGTTTTCGTGCCGGGCATTGCCGACACCGTGCTCAACCTGGGGATGAACGATGAAATCGCCGGAGGAATGGCCGCAGGGCCCGGAGGAAGGCGCTTTGCCCTCGACTGCTATCTCCGCTTTTTGTACATGTTCAGCGAAGTGGTGTTTGCATGCGATCACCGGAAATTTGACAGTGTCCTCCGGGCCGGAGCCGGCAAGAAGGGCGGGCTTTCCGCCGGCGACCTGGAGGAAGCCGTCCAGTCTCTTAAAAAACTGATCGAGATGGAAACCGGACGGCCCTTCCCCCAGGACCCGGAGGACCAGCTGTTCATGGCCATAAAATCGGCCTTCAGTTCCTGGGAAAGCCGGCGGGCCAAACTGTACAGGAAAATCAACGGAATCCCCGACAGCCTCGGCACCGCCGTCATCGTGCAGGCCATGGCCTTTGGCAATATGGGCCCGGACTGCGGCGCCGGCACGGCCTTCACCCGCAACCCGACCACCGGCGCCCAGGAGCTTTTCGGGGAATACATGCCCAATACCCAGGGCGATGACGTGGTCACCGTCGACACCTCCCCCAGGCCAGTCGAGTCACTGAAAACTGAAATGCCCGGCGTTTACGATCAGTTTCTGGAAGCCGGCCGGCTGCTGGAGCGGCACTACCTGAACATGCAGCACGTTGATTTCGTCATCGAGCGCGGCAGGCTCCACATTTTGCACACCAGAAACGGCAGGCGGACGATCCGGGCGGCCATAAAAATTGCGGTGGACATGGCCAATAGCGGCCTGATTTCCCGGGAGGAGGCCGTCAGCAGGGTCGACGCAGCCCAGGTGGACCAGCTGCTGCACAGGCGGATAAAGCCTTCCCCCGGGTTGAAGGTAATCGCCCTGGGCCTGCCGGCGTCCCCGGGGGCGGCCTCGGGAAAGGTGTTTTTCAACCCGGGGGAAGCCGAAAAAGCAAGCCAGCAGGGTGACAGCGTAATCCTGGTGCGCAATGAAACGGTGCCGGACGACTTGAGCGGAATAATTGCCGCCCGGGGAATACTTGCTTCCCGGGGCGGCATGGCCAGCCACGCAGCAGTGGTGGCCAGGGCCATGGGAAAGCCGTGCGTATGCGGCTGCGAGGCCCTTGACATCGATTACACCGGCGGACTGTTCACAGTAGGCCGCCTGACCGTGAAAAAGGGGGATTTTATATCCATCGACGGTTCCACCGGGCAGGTCATCCTGGGGAAGGCGCCCATCGTGGACCCCGATCTGTCCGAGGAATTCAGCGAAATCCTCAGGTGGTGCGACGGGATCCGGACCCTGGGGGTAAGGGCCAACGCGGACACCCCCGAGGATGCCGAAAAAGCAAGAAAATTCGGCGCCGAGGGCATCGGCCTGGCCAGGACGGAGCACATGTTTATGGCCGGGGACCGGCTGCCCGTGGCACGGGAAATGATCATGGCATCCACCGCCGAAGAGCGTCACGGAGCCTTAAACAAGCTCCTGACCATCCAGAGGGATGACTTCTACCGAATCTTCAAGGCCATGCGGGGCTTCCCGGTAACCATCAGGCTTCTGGACCCGCCCCTGCACGAATTCCTTCCCAATTCCGAGGACCTGGCGGTGGAGGTAACCCGCCTGCGCTTCGCCGGCGGGCCCCCCGGGGAGCTGAAGGCCAAGGAAGATCTCCTGCGCAGGGTCAGACGGCTTTCGGAATTCAACCCCATGCTGGGCCACCGGGGCTGCCGCCTGGGCATAACCTACCCGGAAATTTACGCCACGCAGCTGCGGGCAATCTTCGAAGCCTGCGCGGACCTTACGGCGGAGGGCTGCGAAGTCCTCCCCGAGGTGGAAATCCCCCTGGTCATGGACGCCGGTGAAATGGCGTACCTGAAAGAAATCGTCCACCGGGCCGCCCGCGAAGTGATGTCGGAAACCGGGACCAGCTTCCGGTACCTAATCGGAACCATGATCGAGCTGCCCCGGGCCGCCCTGCTGGCAGACGAGCTGGCCGCGGAAGCAGACTTTTTCTCCTTCGGCACCAACGACCTGACCCAGAGCACTTTGGGCTTTTCCCGGGACGACGCCGAGGGTAAATTCATGAACGCATACCTGGACAAAAAAATACTCGACCACAACCCCTTTCAGGTCCTGGACCGCAAGGGCGTGGGGAAGCTGATGAGGATGGCCGTGGAACTGGGCAGGCAAACAAAGCCGGACCTGATTATCGGCATCTGCGGGGAACACGGCGGGGATCCCCAGTCCATCGAATTCTGCCACCAGTTAAACCTGGATTACGTCAGTTGCTCTCCCTACAGGGTGCCCAAGGCCAGGCTGGCGGCCGCCCAAGCAGCGATACGACAGACTCCAGGCGCCACGGAAAAATGAAGCAGTATTTCAACCATTTTAGTCGATAATTCCCAGCTCCTTCATTTTTGCGTACAGGGTGCTCCTGTTCATTTTAAGAGCCTGGGCCACAGCCGACCTGTTCCAGTTATTTTCTTCCAGTGATTTAAGGATGACCTCTCTCTCCACCTCGGCCACAATCTCCTTCAGCGATCCTCCGGGGATTTCACTCAGCCACGCAGCCCGGCGGGACTTTTTCTGGAGGCTGACGGGCAGGTCCTCCACCGTCAGGACCGGGCCGTTGGACATCAGGACGGCCCTCTCGCATACGTTTTTCAGCTCCCTGATATTCCCCGGCCAGTCGTAATTTTTTAAAAGGGCCATGGCTTCGCCGGAAAAGCCGGTAATCGCCTTTTTGTACTCATGGTTGCAGTGCCTGATTATATGCCTGATTAGGTCGGGTATGTCGCTCTTTCTTTCCCTCAGGGGCGGTATGATTATCTCCACCACGTTTAACCGGTAAAAGAGGTCCTCCCTGAAGGCGCCTTCCTCGATGGACTGCTCCAGGTCCTTGTTGGTGGCGGAAATTATGCGCACGTCGACCCGGATGGTTTCGGTGCCGCCCACTCTTTCGAATTCCTTTTCCTGCAGCACTCTTAGAAGTTTGGCCTGGGTATTCAACGACATTTCCCCGATTTCATCGAGGAAAAGGGTCCCCCTGTTGGCCAGGTCGAATTTTCCCGGTTTGGAGCACACCGCCCCGGTAAAGGCGCCCTTTTCATACCCGAAGAGCTCGCTTTCCAGAAGGTTTTCAGGTATAGAGGCACAGTTTATCTTTATAAAAGGCCGTTCGTGCCTTATGCTGTTTCGGTGGATGGCCCTGGCCACAAGCTCCTTGCCTGTCCCGCTCTCTCCGCGAATGAGAACGGTGGCATTGGTGTTGGCCACCCGGCCGATGGTCTTGTATACGTTCTGCATTGTTTCAGAAAGCCCGATCATGGCATAGGAATCTATTTTTTCCCCATCACCCCACCGGCTGGCGGACCGGTCCATAAGCTCCTTTATCTCAACGGCCTTGCCGACGGTCTCCAGCATTTCTTTCACTTTCAGGGGTTTCATCAGGTAGTCGAAGGCCCCCAGCTTCATTGCCTCAATGGTGGTCTGGGTGGACCCGTAGGCGGTGATCAAGATAATGGGAACATTCTGCCCTCCCTGGTTGATTGTTTCTAAAACCCGTATGCCGTCCATTTCAGGCATCCTTACATCCAGAAGGACGGCGTCGGGGTTGAGGGACAGAATCTTTTCGAGGCATTCCCCGCCCCCGGAGGCGCATTCCACCCGGTAGCCGCTGTCCTCCAGGACATCCCGCAGGGCTACCCTCACGCCGGCCTCGTCATCCGCCACAAGAACCAGCTTGGCCAAGGCTAAACATCCTCCTTTGTCCTGAGATAAAAGGAAAATCTGGTCCCCCGGCCGACCTCGCTCTCTACTTCTACGCGGCCCCCGTGGGCCTTTATAATCTCGTGCACAATGGCCAGCCCCAGGCCTGTTCCTTTGGTTCGGGTGGTATAAAAGGGATCAAAGAGGCGGACCATGTTTTCCCGGGGAATACCACACCCGTTATCGGCGATGGAAACCCCGACGGTTTCGTCCTCCGGAACAAAGCATGTGCTGATTTGCACCGTTCCTCCCTCCGGCAGTGCCTCCAGCGCGTTGAACATAATGTTGACAATTACTCTTTCGATTTGTTCGCTGTCCGCCCAAACCCTGGGCAAGCCCGGCTTCAAATCCTTGACCAGGCTGAACTTTCCCTGGTGAAGATCGCTGAAAAAGGACAGCACATTTTCAATCAAAAGGTTGATGTCGTTGAAGCCGAACTTCGCCTCGGCCGGCTTGGTAAAATACAGCAGCTGGTCGACTATGGAGTCAAGGCGGGCCACCTCCCGGTACATCGTCGCCAGCGCCCTTGGATTGGGCTTGTTCTGGTTCTGCCAGTGCTGGATATAGCAACTGATTGAAGTAAGTGGATTCCTTATTTCGTGAGCCACCCCGGCAACCAGCTTGCCCAGGGAAGCCAGCCGCTCCTGGCGGTGAACCCTTTCCTCAAGCCGGATCCTCTCGGTGATATCCCGGCAGGTGAGCACGGCCCCGATTATATTTTCCCCGCCGTCGACAAGGATGGCCGTGCTTACGAGGAAGTGGTGGGAGTTGTGATTACCGTTCACCCAGTCGACCTGCAGGTCCTTGTAGTTCTTTCTTTCGGAAAGGGTATCCCGCATGAGAATGCTGAAGGGGGATCCATCCGGAAGCAATTGGTCGTAGTGCACATTTTTGGTTCTGACCTGAACGCCAAAAATTTTTTCAGCCATGTAATTGGCAATCACTACGTTGCCCCCGTTGTCAACCACCAGTATGGCATCGTCAATGGAAGCAAGCATGGTCTCATTGTACAGGTTGAGCTCCGCGATCCTTGTAGCCAGGCCGTTGATGGCATTGACTATTTCCCCAAGCTCCCCGGGGGCCGGGGGCAACGTGTTGCCGAGGTCCTCCTCCAGCCTTTCCACCCCGGCCCTGATATTGTGGACCTGGGCCACAAACTGCCTGAATAAGACCATCGAACCCACGATGCCGGTAACCAAAACAACTCCGATGATGAAATACACCCTGGTCTCTATCTCTTTTCGCCTGCCGTAATAACCGATTTCGGCCAGGTACTCGGCGGACCTGATTACGCCCTCCACCCTGCCGTCCCGCACAAAGGGGCGGTATATCTCCACGATTCCGCCCTCTTCGGGGCCGAGATTTTGAATTACCGGCTTCCCTGTATTGATGACCTCTTCAAAGGCTTTCTTCCGTCTCAAGGAAAAATTCTCGTCAAAACGGAGGGTGCCGTCGTAGAACACATCCAGCCGGTAATAATAGATGCCAAGGTGAATCTCGGGATATTCCTTTTTGATTGACTCTATCCTGGAATTGAGCATCCGCCCCAGGATCTGCACCTTTTCAGCCCTGCTCAGGGCGGCCGTTTCACGGCTCCCGAGATATTCATCCAGGCTTCCGGAAATACTCCGGTCAAACATAAAGGCTGCCTGATCCAGTTTCGCCTTCTGGCGCTCCAGCAGGGACAGTTCGCTGTTTTTTATAATCTGCATTAAGTAAATCGACAAAAGAATGGAGATCATCAATATAAGCAAGATTAAAAACAAAATTCTATTGCCAAAACTGATATTTTTCATGCAGAAACTCCTGCCGGCCTGTTTAAAAATATTTTATAACTCAAATTAATCACAGTAAAGTCAAACAATTTGCAGATTATCTAGCTTGTGCGATAATGCACTAATAAAAACAAAAAATGATGGTTTTCAGGACAAATGAACTATCAATATATAATGAAAAAGTTGCCGTAATACAACGGCTAAATTCACCGGATTGCCGAAAAAAACAGCCAGCAAATCATGACAACCAGTCCGGCAGCCACAAAAAGGTGCACCACCGTGGCGGCGCCGTTTTTTTTCCTTGCTGGGGCCGCCCTCGCCATTTCCGCCTTGACAAGTGGCTCCTCGAGGTTTCTTTCCATCCAGGAAGTGATTTTCATAACCAACTTTTTCAAATGCCCACGCCCTTTCCGGTGGTGTCCGGCCGCAGGCCCAGGCCCGGGGCTGCCCGCCCGGGGCCTGCCGGTCTTCAATTTGGGGTGGCCGGATGGATGAAAAATTCCGAACTGCATAACTTTTTCCGGGTTTTTTACCTTGCAAACCGGGTGCCATCAATAAAATCTCCGGGCGGCCCGATTCTTCCCGATCTCTGGCCGGCCCGGACCATGTTCCGCCTGACCGTTTTCGCTTCGGCTGTCCGGTTTTTATACAGCCGCCCCTGCAGTTCCGCCGGGCCGCTGCATCCGGCGCCTTTACCGGCCTTTTACTGAATACTGCCAATACCGGCGACTGTACAAATACCGGTCATTTGCAGCCTTAAAACCGGTGTTTTTTTCCTGCCCGGCAAAAACCTATTTAAAATACTCCCCCACCACCATGAAAACATCCAGCGTTCTCACCATCCCGACAAGTCTTCCCTTTTTCAGCACGGGGAGTGAATTGACCCGGTGTTTCAGCAAGGCCAGGGCCACCTCCGCGACGGAGTCCCCGTCATTCACCGTGGCCACCGCCAGCGGACGCATGATGTCCCTTACCCTTATCTTGGCCTGGGTGCGCAGGCGGTTCACGTAGTACCAGCCCCAGGACTCCGCCTTGAAATCCGGGTCGTCGTCCTCCTGTCTCAAACCGGCCGCCTTGAGGATATCCCTTAAACTTAAAATCCCAACCAATTCCCCTCCCCTCCCCAGCACCACGACGCTGCGGTGGCCGTACCAGGCCCTCTTGTCCCGGTGAAAGGAACTGCGCAAAACCTTTATCGCTTCATGCAGGGTTGCGTCTTCCGAAACTGTGCAGTAATCATCAATAGGGACCATAATATCCCCGGCGGTTTTTTCTCCGGACAAGATCGATCTCCTCCCGGTTCAGTCTAGGAATTCCCCAACCGCCCAGAACAGGTCGATGGTGCGGACAACTCCCACCAGTTCCCGCCCGGACATTACCGGCAGGGAGTTTACGCCTCCCTTGACCATCACCGCTATGGCCTCGAAAATATCGCTGCCGGCCTGAACCGTAATCAGGTTCAGCGGCCGCATGATGTCCCTGGTCAGTATTTCCAGGCCGTTGTAAAACCGGGGCAGGAAGAACAACCCCTCTGGATCCCCCTTTAGCAGGTGTTCCTGGATGGCCCGGTATTTAAACGCCTTCAAAAACCCCCGCAGCGTCAGGATGCCCACCGGCCTGCCATTCCCCTTCACCACCAGGACCGACTGAAAGCCGTACCAAGTACCGTCCTTCCGGTGGAAGGACTCCCTCATTATCCTTACCGCCGCAGAGACGGGGGTGTCCTCGTGAACGACCGGATATTCACCGACAGGAACCATAATGTCCCGGATTTTTTTATTCCCGTACATATCTACCCCCGGCACATCCGCCCGGGACCAGGCCGTACAAAGGGCGCCAACCGGCCCTGCCGCAACATGCACAACCAGGCCTCGTGGCAACCCGTAATCCGCTACCCGCGCAGGGTGACCTGCTGCGCCCTGATCTCCTCAGAGTCCCTGAGTTCTCTTTTCTTTTTCCACATGCTGCCCAGGATAATCACTCCCCCCAGGGCGAGAGCGGCACACATGGTTAAAAAGCTGATGTTTTTAAGCAGGACAACGGTTTTCGGGGCCATTTCCAGAGTCCCCAGCTGCTGCAGGTAGACGGGGATCGAAAATCCCCTGCTTACCGAAACAATCAGCATGATGGTGGACATTACCACCTTTATCATGTACTCCTTGACGTAGGTTGTACCCACAGCCCCCAGCTGCACGCCAAACAGGGAACCTGCCAGGATCAGCAGGACCATCCTGATGTCCACGAAGCCGCCCATCGCCCAGTTGATGGTCCCGGTCAGCCCCATCACAAAAGCAATCACCAGTTCCGTGGCGCTGGCCATCATGGCGGGCACGCCCAAAACGTAAATCATCCCCGGAACTCCGATGAATCCCCCCACGGCGATGGTGGCGGCAAGCATGCCGGTGCCTAGGCCGACCGGAACGGTAAACCAGAGGGACACCCTGGTATTGGCCCTCTTAAAGTGAACCATGGGCGGGATATTCAGCTTTTTAATCCTTTCGGCAAGGTTGGAGGACGTGTCTTCAGCCCTTGCCCGCATGGCCCTCCTGGCGTCGAGAAGTATATAAATCCCCAGAACGGTCAGAATGCTCACAAAAGCAAGGCTTACGTAAAGATTCGATCCTGCCGCCCCCCACTTGGCGAATATTATTTTCTGGATCTTAATCCCAATCTGAACACCCACCGTGGCCGAGGCCGCCATTATCAGCCCCAGCCTTATATCCACCTGTCCGTACCTGTAGCGCTTGTACGCCCCCACCAGTGCCTTGGGAAACTTGTGGCACATGTTGCTGGCCACGGCCACAGCGGCCGGCACCCCCAGGCTCATCATGCCCGGGGTCAGCACAAAAGCCCCTCCGGAACCGATAAACCCGCTGATCAGGCCCCCGAGAAACCCGAGAACCGACAGAAAGAAGACGCTGGCGGCATTCAGTTCCACGAAATGCCTGGCCACATCTTTTTCTCCCAGCATCTCCCCGGCCGCCTCACACACTCCCGGAATTGACACCAGCACTATCGCCGCTGTCGCCGGCAACAACCTCCCCATCCATACCGCTCTTCCCCCGGTCATTTTAAGGGACCCCCTTTACTTAAGGGCTTGAAGCCGATCACTTCTATTAAGTAATTGGCGAAAGCCCCGTGCACGAAAGAAAATACCAGGGCGGTAACGATCACCGGGACGGCGTACAGCCCTCCCCGGGTAAAATAATCCGTTACCGCCTGCTGGTTCATAAACACCGCCAGGTACAGTACCAGCGAGGCAAGGCCCCAAAACACCATTTGCCTGATTGAACCGGTCCGGCCGACATAAGTCATTTTCCAACCCTCCCCCTGAATTCCACCGGTTGTGTGACTTCTGGCACAATATTTTGATTAAAGGGTCATCACCCCCCATTTTTATCAAAAAATTGCTCCCGCTTTCACAATATTTTGCAACCGGCATGCCAGTTTCCCCGGGTGAAAAAGCCCCGATTCAAGCGCTTTGCCCCCGTCCGCCCGGGCTGAACTGACCGGATTCAAGACGAAGGGGTGTATGCTTTCCGGTCAGAGGCGCACCTCCTGCCCCGTAAAACCGCTGAACCGCCCGTAGGGCCATGGAGTGTCTGAATATCAAACAGATTGAGCATGTTAGTACTTTAACTAGTTTACGGCGCTCCCGGGGGAGGACTTTCACCTCCGCACAACAGATGGACAGCCAGTCGCACAAAAAAAAGACCTCCCGCCGGGGGAGGTCGCCTGGAAGAAGCACGGTTTTATTCTATGACCGGGCAGGCCATACAGTCCCCCTGCCTTTCTTCGCAGGAAGCAAAGCACTCGGAGCACAGGAACGCTCCGCAATCGGACTGTATGTCGGTGTCAGCCGGGCAGTTGCACATCTGACAATTCACGCCGCAAGCCCCCTTTCCGCAAAAAAGTTTTAAAGTATTCTTAACCAGTTGATGTGCAAGTTATACATGACGTGATAAAAAAGCCGCCCTTACGGGCGGAATCCGGAATCCAGACCTTCACCGTAAAAACACGGCACCCCCGGGGATGAAATCCGGCGTGCAACTCTCCTAAAAATTGAAAAGCTGCTGACGTGGGCTTTGTCAGCAGCCTCCAGACCGGAAAAAGCGGTCTTTAGCCGGCAAACGGATCAGTAGGTGAAGGTGAAATTTCCCAGCACTACGGCCACCGGCCTGGAATTCAGAAACTTGTTCCTAACCCAGGATTCCCAGAAATACAGCGCCCCGCCCGTCGGGTCGACGCCCCTCAAGGCATCCTGGGCCGCCTTTTTGGCGGATTCGCTGGCAGGCCTGTTAATCCAGCCGTTTAACACCGGCTCAAACTGGTACCTCCCTCCTTCATCAACATGGTAAATAACTCCCCGGATTGTGTTCGGGAACAGCGGGCTCTTTACCCGGTTGAGGACAACGGCCCCGACGGCCACCTTGGTCCGGTAGTCCTGGTTGTCGGCCTCGGCCGTGATAATCCTGGCCAGGAGGTCGAAATCGGCGGCCGATACCGGGCCTGCTCCCCGGCTGACCTCGATTTTGCCTGGAATGTACAGCCGCTGCCCGGGATAAATGGTGGTGCCCCGGAGGTTGTTTGCCTCCATCAGCCTGTTAACGGTGGTGCCGTAGCGGATGCTGATCTTCCAGAGAGTGTCCCCGGGGCTTACGGTATGGGTTGCTGCCCGGGCTTGTCCGGTCATCAAAAGGAAAAAAAACAGGGGCAGAACAAGGACAATTACCCCCAGTTTTCGGCAGGCGGTAACTCTCATTTTTTTCCCTCCCGAGGCCTCCGGGGTTAGTTGATGGGTTGGGGCCGAGGGTGCCCCTCCGCTTTCGGCGGCCGTTTTAGAATCTTCTCCCTGCAGCGGGGAAGCCTCCGTATACGTCCGCTGATTTATCAGTTCACCTCCCGGCAGTTGCGGATTCACCCCGTAAAATTTTGCTTCCCCCGTACCCCGGCCCCTGCCGGGGATTCGGCCGTAATATTAACAAAATTCGACAGAATCTGTTTGCACTATTATACAAAGCTTCCAGGCATCAGGCCAAGAGGTAATACCTGGGAGCTACCCGGGCGGTGTAATCTTTTTCAATATTTTTTCGGCCGCCAGGCGTATTCTCCCCTTCAGCGAACCCACCGGGCGGCCGGCCAGCCTGCCGGCCGATCTACCTGCCCTGCCCAACCCCACGCCGGCCACGCGCACCGGAAAAACAACGGTTATGATGATGATTCTGAAGGGGAAACTGACCGCCTTCCACAGGTAGTACAGAAGCAGGGTCACAAGGCGCAACATCCTTCCTGCCAGGCGGAAAAACCACCTCACTACGGTGTACGCAATGTCTCCCAGGAAGCGGACAAACAAAAAGGCCCCCAGCAGCAGTCCGATGAACACGTACAGCCTTAACTGGCCGTAATTCGCCTTGACCAGCAGGAAAAAGGCGAGGGCGGTTAGGAAAAGCCAGAAAATAAGGTCTGCTGTAAAAGTGCCCACCCTCCTGAGCCTCAGCGTATCGCTGACGGCCCTGTAAATTTCATAGCACAGGCCTGCAAGCATGCCGATGGCCAGGGTCCACGCGAAAACGGTTATTTGGTCGGCCAGGGGCAAAATCAATCACTCCCATCAAAAAAAGCGCCGCGGCGCCTGGTCCATTATAAGTAAAATTCCAATTACGGACCTTACTTGATTAACCGGCTGAGCATGTTTTTGCCCCTTGCCCTGGCGGATTTGGCTTCCCTGTACTCCATTGAGTTGATAAATCCATGCACGCAGAGGGTACCCTCGTTAAGATCGAGCTTCGTTATATTCAGGCCCTCGCCCTTTAAAAAAAGGACGCCCAGGTTTGTATCCAGAACTATTTCACGTTCATCAAAGCTTCCGACATGACGAACACCCTCTAGATCCAGGCGCTTTCTGTCAACAAGAGTCAGCTTCTGTTCAACCCGCTGGTCCACCGACTCTACCCCCTTTTACTTCTCAATATATGCCCGGTGCCTGTATAAAATGAAAAAAAGTGGCGTTAAGCCACCTGGTCGGGAATTTATTTCCACAAGTCCCTGATTTCGATATCCTTGAAGAAGAACTTGACTATCTCCTCGGGGGATTTGCCGTTTTGGGCCAGACGGTAGGCCCCCCACTGGCACATGCCGACCCCGTGCCCGAATCCCTTGCCTTTGAGGACCAGGTTCTCTCCCTGGATGGAAACGCCTTCCAGAAGCATCGACCTTACCGTGTCACTGCCGAGGGCCAGCCTTAAAGCTGGTCCGCCGATCTCCACACCGTTTACCCTGATTTTAACCGCCCTTCCGGACGGCCCCTTCTCGGTAATCACCACCGACCTGACCGGTCCGGGGTCGTTGCCTACGATCTCCTTGACGGCTGCCCTGACCCTCTCGAGAGGTATCTCGGCCCTCCAGGACTTGTTTTCCGGCGTGGTCACGGTCAGGCAATCGTCCCTCACTCCGGCATTAATATAAGGTGTCGGTGTTTTGACGTAAGCCAGCCCCTCCCTGGCGGAGGCCTCCACCCCCCCGTCGCAGGCGGAAAACCAGGCCTTGATGTACTGCCCGTTATACAGGGCAACCTCCCCCCTGGTCATATCCACCGCCTTCCGGACATTATCGTTTATCCGGCTCGGATCGTAGGCCTGAAATTCCTCCACGCTGGTCGATACGTCAGTGCCGTGCAGCCTTTTCACCCGGCCGGCGGCGATGTTCTCAAGGGTGAAGGTACGGGCCATGATAGCCTGGGCGGCCAAGGCGTTTGTCGGCCAGGACGGCTCCATTTCGGCCGCCACCACCCCTGTCAGGTATTCTTCAAGCTTGATCTTTTTCTTCTGCCCGGTTTTGTTGTCGAAAAGGCTGATGGTGGGTTCGGACCGGTACGTATCCAGGCCGGGCTTCCTCAGAAGCCCCCTGGCGCACGAGGAAACCAGCAACAATGCCAGCAAAACGGCGATAATCCTGATTCCTTTCAAATGAACCACCCCCCGGCAAAAATATAACCGCTGTTATTTTTACCGGGGAAAACAATATTATTCAAGAGGAAATCGGGGGCACAGAACCCGGGGGCGGCTCCATTTGGCGGCGCCATGTCAGGCCCCTGCTGCAGCACACCATAGTCTCGCACGGCGGGTCCGTTACCCCTTCAAACACCATCTTTCGTCCGGCCTGGCGGCCCAAAATCGCACCGAATACGGTACAGGGGCCCCTGTTTGGCAGCAAGCCGCACCACCTGGCTCACCGCCCTTTCTCTTCGGCCGCCTCCGGCTGCGGGCGCTTTTTCTGCGGCAAAGGCCCGCGGCATCAGCAGGGAAAAAACTTTTCAGTATTCAGGCGACGCGCCCACACATACCCTGTACCCCGCCGGACCCCGCCGGTATCTCCGTTAGGGCCCCCTGGCCCGGGGCCTGAGCCGGGAAACCGGGGCACCGCGCATAACCTCACCCCCTCCGCCGGCAGGTGTCACAACAACGGGCGGGAACCGCCCCAACCCACCACCTCCCCTCCGGCCGGGATAATCTTTACTTCCAATCAGGCCGTAACCTGCATGTTTTATTAAACTCATCATGTCCAAACCTCCTGGCATATATTGTTAATATTATCATATAATGGCAAATTCCAATTTGGCCTATATTTGCCCGTTATAAAAAAATACCCGGGACTACCTGCCCGGCAGATTAAATTACATTTAATTTTTAAATAATTTTTAAAACATCCGCAGATAATTTCTCCTGTGCCGGGGTGGAGACAGGACGGCTACCCCTCAAGCAGCCGGTACAGGCCGGAGGCTTCCCTTGCAGACACGTTCTCCCTGACTTCTGTAATTTCCAGCCTGATTATCCTCTCCCCCAGAGTAATCTCAACCCTGTCGCCGGGCCTGACCTCCAGGCCGGCCTTGGCAACCCTCCCGTTGACCTTTACCCGGCCCTGGCCGCAAACCTCGTTGGCCACCGTCCGGCGCTTGATTACCCTGGAAACCTTGAGAAATTTGTCCAGTCTCAAATGCGCCACCCGCCTCTCAAACAAAAATCCACGCGCTGGCGTGGATCTTTTAATCTAGGCGAAAACGTCCAACACTTTTATATGCGTCTTTAGCCGACAGCCTCCCGCAGAGCTTTTCCGGCCTTGAACACGGGCACTTTGGCCGCGGCGATCTTGATTTCCTGGCCGGTTTGAGGGTTGCGACCCTTACGAGCGGCCCTGCTCCGTATCTCGAAGGTGCCAAATCCTACCAGCTGCACCTTTTCACCATTTGACAGAGCTTCTTCAATGCTCGCCAGTATGGCGGAGACAGCTTTCTCGGCATCTTTCTTAGTAAAATCGGTTTTTTCTGCAACTTTCGCAATCAGATCAGCCTTGTTCATAAATACCCCCCTTAATATTTTAGCTATTTAGGTTTTTACTATTCGCTATTTTTCTTAAATTTCCTCCTGCCAAGAAAATAATTCCTATTTTTTATACTTTTTTTCCACTTTTTTTATCTCTTCCCACCAGGCGTCCATTTGCTCCAGACCGCATTCCGCCAGTTCCCGCCCGCTTAAGGCCGCCTTTTCCTCGATATACCGGAACCGCTGCATGAATTTATTAACGGTTTGGGTCAGGGCTACCTCGGCGTCAACTTTGAGCAGGCGGGCAACATTGACCA
>DYET01000059.1 GCA_020725625.1 Desulfovirgula sp.
GAATGTTTCCCGGAATGGGGTGGTCCCTGTGGGCTGAATAGCTTAACAATTCAAAACTTTTAAATCAGACTGAGGGGTGAAAATTTTGAGCAGGCATGATGATTTCAGGGGCAGGGAGCTGATTTGCGAGTACCCTCCCTACTCCCCCCAGGACCTAAACAGGCGGGAGGGAACATTGCTGGCGGCAAGGCTGATGATTAACGCCGCCCTTACCGCTCCCTTCGCCGGGGGCGTCTGCCAGGTGGAGGCAGAGCTGGTCTACGGCCAGGAAGAACAGGAGGAACTGGCCAGGAAGATAGAGGAGCTGGCGTACACCAACCGGGCCTGGGAAGAAATGTTCAAGTACGAGGCGGTTATGGTCCGCGAGGCCGACGCGGTGATCTTCCTGGGCAACCGCCTGGCCGGGGAGTTCGCCCTGGACGCCGGCTGCGGCATCTGCGGCGGGCAGCCCAACTGCAGCTACTTCTACGAAAAAAAGAACACCAGGTACGGCCTGGTGGACGCCACCGACCGGCGGTCGGAGACCCTGATCAAGGGCCCCCTCTGTTCGGCCAGGGTCCATGACCTGGGCTACGCCACCGGATCGGCCTTGTGGATGGCCACCAGGCTGCTGGTGGACGCAAGGCCCTTAATAAGCGTTTCCCTGGCCGGCCAGCAACTGGGCTACTGCAAGCGGTCCTACATGGTGGCCGGGATCTGCGTGGCCACCCTGGCCAAGAATCCCTTTGTGGACATCAATCCGGACTACCACCTGATCAACATGGCCAAGGTGCTGGAGAACACCCGCAAGCAGTACGTCACCCCGCGCACCGTGACCACCTTCGATTACCGGAAGTGGATTCCCAAAAAGAGCGAGGAGGAGTAACCATGGCGAGGTACACCGGAAAGGAAGCTGCCCAGGAACACCTGTTGGACGTGGCCAAGCACGTGGTCCACGCCGTGCACAAGGCGCCCCAGATGACGGGAAGGCTCAAGCTGCAGTCCGAGATCATCACCGGGGACGACCTGGTGCCCATCATCGAGGGCCTGGGGGTGCTGGCCAAGGTATCCCAGTTTGTCAACTGGGACTACACCACCTTCAAGGAGTCCTACGAGGCCGGGAATCCGCCGGTGCTGGTGCTCATCGGGGCCCAGTGCACGGTGTCCGAGATGAACTGGAACTGCGGGGCCTGCGGCTTTGCCACCTGCGCGGAGTTCAACAGGTACGCCAAGGAGAACCGCGGCACCGGCCTCATCGGCGGCGGCCCCTGCTGCAACTGGAAGGTGCTGGACCTGGGGATCGCCTGCGACTGGGCCTGCGCCGCCGCCTGGCAGTACAACGTGGACAACCGGATCCAGGGGTCCAGCGGCGGGGTGGCCGGCACCCTGGGCTACCTGCCCGGCTGCACCAACGTGCTGGGGCTGCCGCTGGGCCCCAGCGGGGAGATGGTCTGGTACAGCCGGGACATCATGAACCGCA
>DYET01000060.1 GCA_020725625.1 Desulfovirgula sp.
ATTTTCATTGTCCGTGGTTCTGCATTTTGCTACATGTGTGTCTAACTTCGGCTTCCTAAATCCTCAGACTTTTTATTGGATTGAACTGGACTACTCGGGGTAAAGGTTTTTGATGTTCCCCAATTTTACTTGACAGCTACTTCAGCGATCCCATTCATTGACAGTGTTATAATTGCATGAGATAATTTTTAAAAGACAGTATATAAAGTAACGCTCAGTAGAGTCTAATTCCATAATCGACTTTCAACAGAGAGTGTGAAAGCTGTGCTGTGGGAAGTTCTGAAAGGAAGAAGGTGACCGGAATGACAGCCGTGGTTAAAAAGCAGGGTAAATCTGAATCAAGGGAACAGATGAAGGCATTACACGAAAATTTCTCCAAGAAGGTATCCGCTTCCGGCTTGACACATATGCAAATAGAGGAAGCGGTCAGAAAGGCCAGGACTGATGTCAGGAAAGCCCGCCGTTCCGGTAATCATTGACACCAATATCCTGGTCCCTTCAATTTACAGCTTTACACACTTAGCCAGGTTTATCTATGAAGGAAACATAGTCCTTATCTGGAACGAATTTATATACAATGAAGCTTGTGAGATAATAAATAGGTTGTCTAACTATTACCTAAAAAAAGCCAATATTCAGGTGGAAGAGGTAATAAGATTTCTGGACTATTTTGTATCAATCGGACGTAAAGTGCCTGACATGCCTGAAGACTGGCCTCCCGTTATTTTAAATGACAGGGATGACGATAATTTTCTTTGGGCTGCATTAATGGGTGAAGCAGAGTATATTATATCCTGTGATGATTCCCACATGTTAAAACTCAAAAAATACATGGATATTCCAATTGGAACACCACGAGATTTTTTCGATTGGGTAAAGGTTGTTCACCCCATGTCTGTTTAACTAGGAAATAGTTCATGCGTAAGGTGGTATATGCAGCTAGAGTAATAGATGTTTTGACATGATCAAGTGTTATAACGTCTAATACATGCTGGGACAATTATGTATTTGATGGCCGGGCTGCTGCCCGGTTTTTACATTTTTCAGTGAATATTTCCAGATCTCCTATTTTGTGTTACCATGGAGGTGGAAAAAGTCGGGAACAAATGTATGTATTAACCGTCTTAAACAAATAGGACATTCGCAAAACCAAGCTTTAAACAAAAGTATAAAACCATTTGAAAGGGTTGTATTTTATGCCCAGACGTTTTGTTCAATTTATCATCTTTGTCGTTTTCCTGGCCCTGTTCACCATTAACATGCGGCATTTAACCCCGGCCCATGCCGAAACCCGGGTTGACGTTTACGACCGGCAGAAGCAGCTTGTTAAAAGCGTGGTATTCGTTGTCGGCCTGAACGAATACTACGTCAACAACCAGATTCCCGGGGTAAAGATGGACGCCAAGCCCCTCATAAAAGACGGCAGGACCTTCGTGCCGGTGCGCTACCTGGGCAACGCCCTGGGTGTAGCGGATGAAAACATCACCTGGGACGGCGGCCGGAGTAAGGTGGGCTTGAGGCTGGGACCTAATTCTGTGGAAATGGTTATCGGCGTACCCAGGATAACCAGCAACGGCCTGGACAGGGAAATTGACGTGGCTCCCATCCTGAGCGAGAGTGAGGGGAGGACGTATCTTCCGGCCCGGTACATAGCCGAGGGGCTGGGGTTTGAGGTGGACTGGGACGAGGCCACCCGGACGGTACTGTGCTGGCCCAGGGGGGAAGCCAGGCCGGAGGTGAGCACGGTAAAGCAGTATGTCAGGGAATTGGCCGGCAAACCGGAAGCCGTCTGGGAGTTGGAAGGGATTCTGGGGATCGTGACGGAACCGTACCGTTCATCCTGGTCCTATTCCCCCGCCTGGGAGAAACTCACCTGGGATGAAGCCACCAGGAAAGAGGCTGAACAGAACAATGGCCGCAGCTACTTTGTTTTTCGGTATGACACAGAAGATAACTGTATTGTCGTTGAAATCAACTGGATTAGAAACCTATCCGACATCCGCAACGTGGAACTGGACCTCGGTCCCATCGAAAAAGTCCTGGACTGGCGCTTCCCGGAGCGGCCGGACAGTGTACGTGAGATGACGGCCTATGCGCGGCAGGTGGCCGAAAAGACCAGGACGACTGATGGAACTGAGCGATCACCTTGGAAGGAATACCACTTTGACGGCTGGAAGGTATCAATCGGATCAATTGGAGGGTGTTTTGTGGAGGCCATAATCGCGAAGGAGGGATCCTGAAGCAACATGCTCAAAAGAATAATATTCTTTGTTCTAACATTAACCCTGTTGTTGACAGGGTTTTCGTTTTCCCCGGTACAGGCTGGCGACAATGATAAGCTGCAGCGCATACTTCAAATAACAGGTCTACCTGCCGAAAGACACGGTTTATCTGCCCGGCTGGACCGGGGCCTGCTGGTCTACGGACTGCCCAGTGATATACCAAATAATGACTGGAAACCGGCCCCCACCTCCTGGGAGAAGGACAACGGCATCAGCCTTGGTCATTCCGGCAACCAGGAGCCGCGCTACCTGGGTAAAACGTGGGACTGGGATGACTTCGCCAGTGACTACTTTCCTGACGACGCGCCTTACCACATATCCCCTGCCAGTAGGGATATGATTGCAAAGCCTTGGAACAAAGGTCTGGCCAGGGGTGACAACGGGATCATATCCGACTACTCCTGGGGCGTAATAATCAAGGCCCTGGCGACCTATCACAGGCGGATAGGATTTGATGGGGACGAAAACGGCTTTGCCGACAACCCGGCGTTCTACGGTGATTTCAACAGGGTCAAGGACTATTTCAAGGTCCTGGCCGAACCCAGGCCCGGCCAGGCCGGGGCGGTAAGGCACTGGCACAACCGCGCCGACCTGGGCGGCGTCTGGTACGACATAATCTTTATCCGCTGGGACATTCTCCCCAACTTCATCGTGGAGAGCATTGATCCGGGAACTGAAAAAGCAAGACCCGGGGAGACGTACACCGGCAGGGTAGTCCTGAAGGCCAGGCCGGACGCGTCTTTCACGTATGACCCGGTGACAGGCCGGCTTTTCGAGGCAATGAATTCAGTGATGGAGCTAAGTCAGGACTACTCTGTTCCCTTCGGGGTGGCGGTAAATGGCAGACTGATACCGATACAGAACTTCCGGCCTGTGGCCGGCATGGACAACGTGTATCAGTATAGCGTCCCCGCCGGGACGACGGAGAACAGAATGGAATTCACTTTCGATTGGAGTTTGCCGGACCACCCGTTAGACGGGAAAGTGACCCTGGCTGCCGGCGTCAACGAGAGTGTAAAGGTTCTCCCGCGGGACGTCTGGGAGTATATGGACTGGTCGGAGATTACAAATACCGACAACGTCAGGGCCGTGGAGGTTCCCGCGGACCTGCCCAATCTCAGAGTAACCGGTATCGACCTTGTTCCCCAATCCGGCCCTCCGGGGCGGCGGGTCAACGGTTCAATCACCGTCCGGAACGATACCGGCAGGGTTTATACGGGTACCAGGACTGTTTGGAAGGCGCGGCGCCCGGATGGATCCGTTCTGGTCGAAGACACCGTTATTTCGGAACTGGGGCCGGAAGAAAGCAGGAAACTGCCTTTTTACTTCACCCCTGACGTGGAGGGCACCTACTCCATTGCCGCCATGATAAACCCGGACCACGACAACCCGCCCGATGAAATAAACTACCTGAGGGGAGACTGGCCGGGGGACAACAGGATGGAGGTACGGTACAGGGCCGGGTACCCCTGCACCGACGTCTCGGTAACCCTCACCAGGCAGGGCTCAGGAGAAATTTACCCGGGCTTTGCCGTAAATCTCGTGGCCATGGTGAGCCGCGCCGGCGACGGCCCGGACGGCCCGGTGGAGGTCACCGTCAGGCTGTCCGACGGCAGGGAAAGTTTCACCAGGAGGGTGGCGCTGGACAGGGGGCGGACGGAACAGGTAGCGTTCACGGTGGAGTCCGGGGATCCGGGATCCCATACCTTCACCGTTACGGCCGAACCGTCAGGCGTGGAGGATTGCAGTCCCGGCAATAATTCGGCAGATTGCAACGTTAATGTTGTGGAGCCTTACGATCCGGGGCCGGCCGGCAGCGAGATCGAGACCGACATAACCGGCGGCGGGGGCTTTTACCGGCAGTGGTAGGGGGTGAGGGCAGTCCATGAAAGTCTTATCGAACCAGAAAGGCAGTGCAGTGCTTGAGTTTGTCCTGGTCTTTCCCGTATTCGCCGCCCTGATCATCGGGCTGATCAACCTTGCGGTACTGTTTAACAACGACCTCGTTGCCTACCTGGCGGCCAGGGACGCCGGCAGGGTCACGGTTGGAACGGGCAGCGCCGCGGCTGGCCGGGCGGCCGGGTTGAAGACATTGGAGATCGGCGGCCTGGCCGGCGGGAATGCAAAAGTACAGGTGGACCGGCCGGGGCCGGGCGTTGAAACTGTAAAGGCGGAGGCTACATACAGGGTCCCCGCACTGGCGCCGGGCTTCGCGGCGCTTCTGGGGGGCAAGCCCTGGGACAGTCACGTCGAGCTAAAAAGGATAACAATATACAGGGTGGGTGAGCGGCTGCGGGAACCTGAGAATATAACGCCATACTGCGGAGGCTGGTACGGGTGCAAGTAGCAAGGGGGGTGGTTCCTTGGGCGGAAGTTGCAGAGTTCATGATGATGAGAGGGGTACAGTACTGTTCCTCACGGTTATGCTGCTGTCGATTCTTCTGATCCTTGCTGGGGTGGGAGTTGACCTGGCCAGGGTCTGGGTGGCCAGGGAGCAGGCGCAGACCGCCGTGGACGCTGCCGCCCTGGCCGGGGCCGGTGCTGCTGTAAGGTACGTTACCGTGAGCGTGAGGCCGGGGCACTGCGAAACGTGCTGCAGCGACGACGGCAGGTGCCGGTGCTGCTGTGTTTCCGACCCGGTCACCGACCGCACCGGCACCGAAAAATACATGATCGAACAGGGGGGCTGGCGCCGCAGCAGGTGCGACTCCTTCCTGGGCATCCGTCACAGGTGGCTGGAGTACCCCTCCGACACCGGGCGGATTGCCCGGCAGATGATTAACCTCAACTACCCCGGGCTGCTCGGGCCCGGGGGCGGGGGTGAGCCGGTCAGTCAAACGGTGAAGGTGTTCAATAGGGAAGGCGACCGGTATTACCCCTCGGTAATGGCCGGAATACGGGGTAATGTCGGGACAGCCTTCTTAAACATCGCCGGCATTGACGACCTGCCGGTGGACAACTGCGGCCAGGCGGCGAGTTTTTACCAGGTGCTGAGGGAAGGAATGGTATACGGCCGGAACGGTGCCCCGGCGGACGCGTGTAGAGAAAATCAGGGTTTGTAATACTCTGTGAGTAACTTTCTCTGCGGCAAGGGGGTTATTTATGATGCGCTTAAAGGGGGACCGGCGCGGGTCGGTGATGCTGGAATTCGTCGCCGCCTGCATGCTGGTCCTGCTGATTTGGGCCGGGGCTTGCAACCTGGCCCTCATATTAAAGGACCGCCTTGTCGTGGCGACGGCGGCCAGGGAGGCCGGGCGGGCGGCCGCGGTGACGGGTGACGCCGGTGAAGGCGTGAGAAAGGGATACGAGGTGCTGAAGGCCGGCAATATCGATTCCGGCCGGGCAACGGTTGTGGTGAGGCGGGACACCCCGCAGAGACTCATGGTGAAAAGCAGCGTAACCTGCCGGACCCCGGTGGCCATACCGGGGTTAATGATTCTATTCGGGGGATCTCCCTGGGAAAAGGAAGTGGCCGTTTCGGATTCCGCAGTCTTTCTGACACAGCCGCCTTGAGAGACGGGACGGATCTTGGTATTGCCCATTCCGGCCGGGCTATAAGCTTTTAAATCACCCGCTCCAGGGTTGCCGGAACATCATTGGGAAAGGAGCGTCAAAATTGGGATTCAAGAACTTGCGCACGGGATCACCGGGATCATGGTTCATTTTGTCCGCCCTGGCCGCCGCACTGGTGGCCGGGGTTTTGGTTGTAAAGGCGGTAAGCATGGCTGTCCCCGCGGTGCCGGTGATAGTGGCCAGGACCGATCTGGAGCCCGGCCAGACACTGACGGAGGATGCACTGGACGTAAAGGAGTTCCCCAGGGCGGCAGTGCCCGATGACCGCATTACGGGCCTGAACTACGACGAAATGATCGGGCGGCACGTCAGGACGTATATCGCCGCCGGGGACCCGGTCCGCGCCAGGCACGTGGCGGAACTGTCCCCCGGCGGCGGCACGGTGTCCGCCAGGCTTTCGTATACCGGAAGGCCCGAGTGGCGGGCGGTGGCGCTGCCGGCGGAGGCCAGCAGGGGGCTGGAGGTGGCCCCCGGGGACAGGGTGGACATAATCGGCACAGTGGACATCCAGAGGCCAAAGGGGAACGTAACCGTGACCAGGGTGCTGGTCTGGGCCGCCCCGGCGATATCGGTGCCGGTAAAGGCCGGCGGGGATCCGGGCAGGGATGAAAGCGGCATCGTCGTGGCGCTGACGCCGGCGGACGCGGAAAGGGTGTCCCTGGCCGTGGCCAGGGGGAAGGTCCTGGTGGCCCTTAACCCCCTGGGGCAGGTCACGGGCCAGCAGAGCAAGGGAGTGACCGAGGGGGAAATATTCACGGGGGGGAGTGCGAATGTGGCCGGAAACTGACCACGGCATCAGGATGATGGTGGTGGACGACGACCCGTCATACCGGGAGAGGATGCGCGCCGCCTTCGAGGGCCACCACCGGATAAAGGTGATAGCCCTGGCCCAGGGAGGACGGGACGCAATAGGCATGGCCAGGGACAGCGCCCCGGACGCGGCGGTGATCGACCTGGGCCTGGCCGACATGAGCGGCCTGGACACGGCCGAACAGATAGCCCGCGTGTCCCCGGGCACGGTGATATTCATCGCCACCGACACCCCCAGCATGGACCTCTACCGCCGGGCCACGGCCCTGGGGGTGAAGCAGGTGTTTACCAGGGCCATGACGGGCCGCGACCTTGCCGGCATGATCGAGCGGGAGGTGGACGCCGTCAGGGAGGACCTGCGGCGGCAGGCGGAAAAGATGCCCCTGGTGGCGCCCGGCGCCGGCCCCCGGGGCCTGCGCGGCGGATCCGCGGCGGGCCGGGCCCCGGTACAGATGCAGCCGTTCAAGCGCATCGTCCTGGCAGTGACCTCCGGGATCAAGGGCGGGGTGGGCAAGACCACCACCTCGGTGTCCATGGCCTGCGCCGCCGCAACCCAGGCCGACGTGGGGGTGAGGGTGGCCCTGGCGGACTTCAACGAGTCGGGCAACGTCACCGTGCAGCTGAACATGGGTACCCCGAAAAACCTGGCCGCCAGGAGCGTGCTGAACTGGCACTACATCGGCGACAGCCCGGCGGAGGAGGAGCTGCAGGAATTCATGATCAGGCACGCCCCCACCGGGTTGTGGGTGATCCCGGCAGTGCCCGCGCCGGACAGGATAGTCGACCTGAACAGGAACCTGGTGGGCAAGGTAATAGGCGTGCTGCGCCGGCACTTCGACCTGGTGATCTGCGACCTGCCGCCCTCCATCACCTTCGACGCCTCCTGGGCCACCATCGAGCTGGCCGACTACGTGCTGGTGGTGGTCTGCCCGGACGACCAGGAAATCGCGGGGATAGAGCAGTTCAATGACACCGTGTCGGCGCTGGGGTGCTCCAGCAAGTGCTACCGGGTGGTGAACAAGTACAACGAGCCGGAAAGCCTGAGCATAGCGGACCTGAACAGGTATCAGCCCTACCCCGTGCTGGCCAAGCTGCCCTACGATCCCGGGGTCAGGCGGGGGAGGAAGACGGGCCACCCCTTTGTCTTAAGCGATCCTCGCAGCGAGTACGCGGTTTCCGTACGGGAGGCCCTGAACAAGATATTTCCAGTTTTCGGCGAGAGCCTGTCCGGGCCCCACAGGGGAGGACTCATATCGTCGCTCTTAAGCAGGTTCGGCAGGAAGACTGCCATGTAGGGAGGGTGGGGTTATGTTTGACAGGAAGGCACCTGCTGTCAGCGGACTTCAGGTCCGTTTGGACCAGGCCAGGGGGGATTGCCGGAGCGGGCCGGAATATGGGGATTCGCCCGGCAGGGAGGAGCTGTTCGGCAGGGTCCGGCCGCTGGCGCAAAAGAGGATACAGGAGAGAATCACCGTCCAGGAACTGGCGGACCGGCACTCGCCGGCTTTAAGGGCGAAAGTTAGAAAGGAAATACTGGAGATCGTGGAGCAGGAGTCCCCGGGCCTACCCAGGCCGGCCCAGGTGGGCCTGGCGGAGGAGCTGGCCAACGACCTGCTGGGGTACGGCCCCCTGGAGCCGTACTTCACCGGCCCGCCGGCCGGCAGGATTACGGAAATTAAAGTGCTCAACCCCAAAGTGATCAGGGTGGAGATGGACGGCAGCGAAGTTCCGGCCGCGGACGAGGACGGAAAACCCGTCGCCTTCAGGGACGAACAGCACTGCCGGGACGTTCTGGACCGGATGCTGGCCCCCACCGGCAGGAGGATAGACCTGTCCAGCCCCCGGGTCAAGGCCAGGCTCCCGGACGGATCCCGCCTGATGGCCCACATCCACCCGGTGGCTGTGGACGGCACCACCTTCACCGTCAGGCGGTTCAGGCAGGGGCTGACCCTGGATCAGCTGGTGGCCGGCGGGGCCATGAATGAGGAAATATTGGAGTTCCTGAGCGCCTGCGTCAGGGGCGGGCTGAACGTGGTGGTTTCCGGGGGGACCTCCTCCGGCAAGACCACCATTTTAAACGCCCTGGCCGCCTGCATCCCGGAGGACGAGAGCATCATCACCATAGAGGACCCCGCCGAGCTCCAGCTGCAGCACGCCAATGTCAGGAGGCTTGAGGCCCGCCCGAAAAACGTGGAGGGCGAGGGGGAGATCACCCAGCGGGACCTGGTGGCCGACGCCCTCAGGATGGCGCCGAAAAGAATCATTGTAGGTGAGTGCCGGGAGGGCGAGGCCTTCGACATGATGCAGGCCATGAACACAGGCCACGACGGGTCCCTGACCACGGGCCACGCCAACAGCGCGGAAGACATGCTGAACCGCCGGCTGGTGAACATGATCCAGATGGCCGGCATGGGCCTGCCCTACGAGGCCATCATAGGGCAGATCGCGGGGGCGGTGGACCTGGTGGTTCACGTCTGCAAAGACCGCGCCGGCAGGAGGCGGGTGGACCACATATGCGAGACCGCCGGGGTCGTCAGGACGGGCGGCCTGGCGGTGGTGGGCATCAGGGAGATCTACCGGTTCGACCCGGAAAGGGGAACCTGGGTGAGGGGAAAGCATCCCTTCGGCCGGGCGGAAAAACTTAACCGGCAGGGGGTCAGGCTGCCGCCGGGGGTGGGCGGGTGATGGACCTGGGACTGTTAATTCTGCTCACGGGTACGTTGTCCGGCACGGCGGTGCTGCTTTTCTGTATCGGGATCAGGGTATACCGGGATCACTCTCACTGGCAGTCGGTAAGGAAAAGGGCGCATAAAGACGGGGACCGCAAGTGGATTTCGGCACTGCAGAGGGAGGCGGCCGCCGCCGGCCTGAATGTGCCGGCGGCGCACCTTGCCGCTGCCGCCGGCGTGGGGGCCGCCGCGGGCGCCGCCGTGGTCGTGGCGGTGACCGGGAAGCTTTCCCTGGCGCCGGTGGGGCTGCTGCTGGGCGTGATCACCCCGGACGCGTGGATAAGGCGGCGGATAGCCGGGCGCTGCGCCGCGTTCGAGGCGCAGCTGGAAGTATCGCTGGGGCAGATGGCGGCCGCCCTGAGGGCAGGCCAGTCGGTGCAGCAGGCGCTGGAGCAGGCGGCGCTGTCGTCCCTGCCCCCCGCCCGGGAGGTGCTGGGCAGGGCGCTGCACCTGCTGCGCACCGGGCACTCCCTGGTCAGGGCCCTGGAAGAGGCGGGCGGGCTGGTGAAGTCCCGGGACCTTGAGCTGGTGGCCGCCGCCACCGGGCTGCACATGCAGGCCGGCGGCGACCTGGCCATGGTTTACGACCAGATCGCCGACGGCATCCGCGACCGCAGGGCTTTCCGGGCCCAGACGGGATCGGCCACCTCGGAGGGCAGGCTGACCTCCAACGTCCTCCTGGCCATGCCCTTCATCGTCATAGGCGGCATGAGGGCGCTAAACCCCGAATACATGGCCCCCCTTTTCAACACTGTCGGGGGGCTTAAGCTTGTCGGGGCGTGCGCCGGCATGATCCTGATCGGGTGGCTTTTGATCAGGCGCATCGTCACTGTGGAGTACTAGGTTGGAGGTGATTTGTAATGCACTATCTGCTGCTGGCCGGCACCGCGGTCATCGGCCTTACCGACGCCCGCCGGCACCTGGTGCCCAACATCGTGGTCCTCCCGATGTTCTTTCTGGCCCTGGCCGGAAAAGTTCTGGAGGGGAGGGAGGCGGCCCTGCACGCCCTGCTTTCCGGGGCGGCGTTCTTTTTTCTCGGCTACGTGATCTTCCTCATCGGCGGCATGGGCGGCGGGGACGTCAAGCTGATGGCGGTGCTGGGGGTGTGGCACGGGCTGTGGGCGACCTACTCCATCATGATCTTGGCCACCTTCATCGGCCTCGCCTGGGGAATTGTGAAGTATATCCGGGCGGGCATTTTGAAGGAACGTGCTGCCGGGTTCCTGAGGGGCATATACCTGAAGGCCCTCGGCACCAGGGGGGACGTCGGGTGGGAAAAACTGCCCGGAGACCCGGACGCCCCGGTACCGGCCACGGCCATCCCCTTCGGCACCTGCCTGGCCCTGTCCGTGCTGGCGCGGGAGGTGGCGGGGCTTGTATAGGGTACTGGCGTTTGCCTTGTGCCTGTACGGCATTTACAGGAGCGCGGCACTCATGGGCTGCGGCGCCTGCAAGAGGGTGGATCTGCTGAGTATTCCCCTTGAGCTGTGGGGGGCGGCACTTTTCGCAGTGGCGGCCTTACTGTTCGCGGTGAATGCGAAGGCTGTTCTGAGGCCGTTTCTGGTCCTTTGGTTCGCTTCTCACCTGGTCCTGCTGGGGTACCAGGGTGTCTTCGGCCGGTATTTCTGCCCGGACTGCCTGACCCTGGCCGGAATGGAGGGATTGCTGCTGTTATTGGCCTTCCTTTCGGGCAAAAGAGGGAAGCTTACCATGCTTCTAGTAGGACTATCGGCAGTATCCCTGGTCCTGGTGTCAATAACCCCGCTCCTGCCCGTGCACAGGGAAGACGCATGGAACAAGCCTCCGGGTGCGGGGGAACATCTTCAAAGTGTACTTCGTGCCGCAGGGGAGGAAAAAAACACCGGGCCCGGGAGTACCGCCGGGGCAGCCCGGGCCGGGCGGGGAACGGGGCCGGGCGGCGGACTGAGAGTTTATGACCGGGATGGAAGGGAGGTGACGCTGGACTCGGGAGAACCGGTGCTGTTTTTCGCCTGGTGGTGCCCTTACTGCCCGGAGGCCCTTTTAAAGAACAGGGACATGGCGCTGGTGAGCACCTATTTCCGGGACGGCGTGGACAACGTGGAAAAGACGGAAGAAAAACTGAGAAGCCTGAATATCAACACTGACAGGTGCTATTACCTGCCCAGGAATCCGCCGGTGGAAAAGGTGCCGGAGATATATACGGCCGGCGGGCGGCAATTCTGAATGATTCCGGCTCACCCGGGCCGGGATCCCGCCGGCGGACGGAGCGCCGGATTTCACCGGCTTTGAACACGATGGGGTTACATAAAACCACTCGCTGGGAGGGATGAATCATTTGTTTTCCAGACTGCGCTTAAAAAGGCTGTCCCGGGAAGCCGGGGCGGCGGGAAGAAAGGGGCCGCTGTGGGCCGTGGCGGTGGTGGTCAGCGTGCTGGCCGGGCTGGGGGTGTATTACGCCCTGGTGGGGGTGTACCAGCCGGTGAATGTGGTGGTCGCGGCCAGGGACCTGAAGCCCATGCAGAAAATAGGGCCGTCGGACGTGAGGCTGCAGGCCGTAGCCAGGCGGGACTTTCACCCGAAAATGGTCGTGTCCCTGGACGGCGCCGTCGGGGCGTACGCAGGGATGCCCCTGACCGAGGGCGAGGCCCTGCTCAGCACCAAGGTGATCCGGAATCCCGGTAATATGGTGGAGGCGTACGGCGCCCTGAGGCTGAACGAGACGCTGATCATGCTCAAGTCGGGCCAGGTAAGCTGGCCGGACGTGATCAGGGACGGCGACATCGTCTCCG
>DYET01000007.1 GCA_020725625.1 Desulfovirgula sp.
GAGAAATTGGTGTTTTGCTGCCTGCGGCCATAGAAGCCGCCAAGGCCAAGGCCACCGCCGGGGAAATCTGCAAGGCGATAAAAAAAGTATTTAAATGGGGGCCGCAGTTCAATCCCCAGGCTACTTATTAAAAAACAAAAGGGGGTGTTCCGGTGGTAAAAACAGACAAAAAGATAAGGGTGTTAATGTCAAAGCACATTCTTGAGTGCCATGACCGGGGAATTAAAACGGTAATAAGAATGCTGCGGGATGCCGGTTTTGAAGTAATCTACAACATTTACAGAACGCCGGCCGAAATCGTGGCCGCCGCTTTGGAAGAAGATGTCGATGCAATCGGGCTGAGCTTTTTCAGCGGCGCCTACTTTGAGAATGTGCCCGACTTGATGGAACTGATTGAAAAGAACAGCTTGCAGGACGTGATTGTGATTGTGGGCGGCCTGATTCCGGACGTTGACGAGCCTGAACTGTTAAAGATGGGTGTTAAGGGAGTGTTTGGCCCGGGGAGTAGTCTGACCAGGTTTATCGACCTGATTAAGGAGCACGCCGCGTCGAGACCGGCTTGACTTGTTTCAAGTAATTGATAATCGACAGGGGAGGTTTAGAGTGATGAAGTTTGATGAGATTAACAAGGTTGCCGTAATCGGAGGCGGCGGGCTGATGGGGCACGGCATCGCCCTGGCTTGTCTCATGGGCAGCAGCTGTGATGTGTACATCGTGTCCCGCCGGCAGGAAACAGTGGATCATGGCGTCTACCTGATCAGGGAAGGCCCATTCGGGATTGGCAGGGCTGTGGCACGCAACAAGATAACCAGTGAGCAGGCAGACGGTTTGCTGGCCAGGCTAAAAGGGACGACAAACTACGAGGAAGCCGTATCCGGAGCGCAGCTGGTGTTCGAGTCGGTGCCCGAAAAAGTGGACGTGAAGATGGATTGCTTCAGGAAGGTGGAGGAAATATGCCACCCGGAAACAATTATCGCCACCAACACGTCCTCGATCATGATCTCCGAGCTGGCGGGAGCATTGAAACATAAGGACAGACTCATCGGGACACACTGGTTTTTCCCTTCCAATGTCATGCCCCTGGTGGAGGTGGGGCGCAGTGAGCTGGCTTCCGAAGAAACGCTCAAGTGTATCATCGGTTACCTGCGCCTGATCGGGAAAAAGCCGGTGGTGGTGAAGGATTCACCGGGATTTTTCATGACACGGTTTATCAATCTTTTCCTGATGGAAGCCATGTGTCTCTACAATGAAGGTGTGGCCAGCATGGCGGAGATAGATGAAATGGTCAAAACGGGTTTGGGCTGGCCCATGGGGGTATTTGAGCTGCTGGACGATACAGCCTCTTTCGAGGCCTGGTATCACGCCCATGAATACATGCAGGAAACCCTGGGTGAAAGGTATTCTATTCCTTATACAGCCCGCAAGCTGTACAAGGCCGGCTACCTTGGCAACCCCCTATACAAGCCAGGGAGCAAAGGCGGATGGTACGATTTCTTCAGGGAGCCCCGGCCCCCTGCGGACAAATCCCGCAAGCAGAAATGAAGGGAGTGATCTGATATGGTGGGTATTGTTTCCTGCGGCGCATACATTCCCCGGTACAGGTTAAGCCGAAAAACAATTGCAGCCGCCATGGGCTGGTTTAACCCACAGGTCTTGCCTGGGGAAAAGGCAGTGGCCAATTACGACGAAGACAGCATCACAATGGCTGTGGCTGCCGGTTTTGAATGTTTGAAAGAGATTAGCCGGAAAAGCATTGACGCTATATACTTTGCATCCACCACCTCTCCCTACAGGGAGCGCCAGGGGTCGGGGATAATTGCCGGCGCCCTTGACTTGCGCCCTGATTTACGCGCTGCGGACCTCACCGATTCAGTGAAAGCGGGCACCGGTGCCCTGTTGGCCGCCACCGACGCCGTCAAGGCAGGGGAGGCAGGGAACGTGCTGGTTTGTGCCGCCGACTGCCGTTTGGGAAAGGCTGGCAGTCTCCAGGAACAGATATTCGGAGACGGCGGGGCAGCCTTGCTGGTGGGGACGGAAGGGGTCATTGCTTCCCTGGAAGGGTCGTACTCCCTTTCCTTCGATTTTCCCGATCACCGGCGAGCGGAACAGGACAGGTTTGACCGGAGCTGGGAGGATCGCTGGATAAGGGACGAAGGGTATTTGAAATTCATGCCTATGGCCGCCAGGGGGCTGTTCGGCAAATACGGCCTGGAGGCCGGTGATTTTGCCAAGGCTGTTCTGGCCTGCCCCTACGGCAGGGAACATGCCTCCATCGGAAAACAAATCGGCTTCCCGCCGGAAAAGGTCCAGGACAACATGATCACCTCCGTGGGTGATACAGGTGCGGCCTACCCCCTTATGGTTCTGATGGCTGCCCTGGAAGATGCAAAACCTGGTGACAGGATTCTCCTGGTCAGCTACGGAAACGGGTGCGACGCCCTCTGTTTCCGGGTTACCGAAGAGATCGGGAGGGTCAGGAACAAAAAGGGCATCAAGGGGTGCCTGTCCGTCAGGAAGGATTTGAACAGCTACCAGAAGTACCTGGCCTTCCGCAATATGATCCCCATGGAGGTAGGAGTCCGCGGGGAAGAGATCACCTTTACCCAGTTGTCTACCCTGTGGCGGGAGCGTAAAACAGTTCTGGCCCTGGGTGGGGTGAGGTGCAAAAATTGTGGAACACCCCAGTACCCACGTCAGAGGGTGTGCGTAAATCCCGAATGCGGAGCGGTTGACCAGATGGAGGACTACAGCTTTGCTGATAAAAAGGGCCGCCTGTTCACTTACACTGGTGACAACCTGGCCTTCAGCATCAGCCCCCCGGCTATATACGGGATTGTAGATTTTGACGGCGGCGGGCGGTACATGTTCGATCTTATTGACTGCGAACTGGCCGACCTAAAGGTGGGAATGGCTGTGGAAATGAGTTTTCGCAGGAAATATGCCGATCAGGGCAGAGGGATTATTGGCTACTTCTGGAAGGCAGTACCCACGGAAGGGGTGATCTGAAATGGCCGAAGGAATAAAGGACAAGGTAGCTGTTATCGGAGTGGGGTGCACCAGCTTTGGGGAGCTTTGGGACAAGGGGCCAGAGGACCTAATGGTGGAGGCTTTTACCGAGGCCCTGGAGGATGCCGGGATCGATAAGAAGGACATTCAGGCGGCCTGGCTGGGAACCTGTTTCGATGAGGTGAATGTGGGCAAAAGTGCCGTCTCCCTGGCCACGACATTAAAGCTGCCCTTTATCCCGGTGAGCAGGGTGGAGAATTTTTGCGCAACCGGCACCGAGGCCTTCCGGTCGGCCTGTTACGCCGTGGCTTCCGGCGCCTGCGACATAACCCTGGCGCTGGGGGCTGAAAAGCTCAAGGATACCGGTTATGGAGGGCTGCCGGATTTCGGGGCGGTAATGGGGACTAAAAACAGGTTGATCTGGCCGAATATGACTGCGCCAGGACAGTTTGCCATGATGGCCACAAAATACTTTGACAAATACGGCCTTGACCCCGAAGAGGGAAAAGCCACCCTGGCTAAAATTTCGGTCAAGAGCCACCGCAACGGTGCGATGAACCCAAAGGCCCACCTGCGCAGGGAAATTACCGTGGACCAGGTGCTCAAGGCCCCGATCGTGGCCTGGCCCTTGGGCCTCTTCGACTGCTGCGGGGTAAGCGACGGTGCAGCTGCCGCCATAGTTGCCAGGCCCGATATTGCCAAAAAGCTGAGGCCCGACCCGGTTTATGTGAAGGCCCTCCAGATTTCGGTCAGCTCCGGGGAAGAAATAATGTACAGCGGTACATGGGACGGCGCCCACGTGGAGAGTACCTACCGGGCCGGGGCCAAGGCCTATCAGGAGGCCGGGGTAAAAAATCCCCGGGAGGAAATGAGCCTGCTGGAGGTTCATGACTGCTTCTCCATCACCGAGCTGACCATTTACGAAGACCTGCAGATATCCCCCCGGGGCAGGGCCAGGGAAGATGTTGAGGCAGGATTTTACGATTTGGACGGACAGGTACCCTGTCAGCCTAGCGGCGGACTGAAGTGTTTTGGTCACCCCATCGGAGCCACAGGCCTGAGGATGATTTACGAGGTGTACAAACAGTTGCAGGGTAAGTGCGGCAAGCGGCAGATTAAAAACCCGCGGCTTGGGCTGACCCACAATATGGGTGGTTTTCCCAGCATGAACATTGTCAGTGTCTGTATTCTGGGCAATTAAACTTAATTAAATTGGGGGTGTTCAAATTGCCGATGACCGGAGTAACTTTGGGAAACATCATCAGGAGGGTGGCCCTCCGCTACCCGTATCATGAGGCTATTATTTTTGAGGGTGAACGCTACCGCTACCGGGAGTTCAACGAAAGGATCAACAAGCTGGCCAACGGACTGATTGAAATTGGAATTAAGAAGGGCGATGTGATTGTTATTTTCAGCCGTAACTGCAACGAATACCTAGAAGCGTACTATGCCTGTGCAAAAATCGGGGCTGTGCTCAACACCGTCAACTGGCGCCTTGCTCCCGGCGAGGTCGAATACATGGTCAACCAGTCTGACGCCAAGCTTTTAATCGTTGAAAGCAGCTTTCAGGACCTGTTCGGCAAGATATACGACAATATCTGCATCCGCAAAGACATTGTGCTGGTCATCGACGGCGATCCCACGCTTGAGGGCGGCATGAAATACGAGGATTTCATCCGGGACCAGTCCGCAGCCGAGCCCGGTGTCGAGGTCGAGGCCGAAGACCCGCTTCTTTTGCTCTACACCTCCGGCACCACCGGCTTGCCCAAGGGTGTATTGATGTCACACGCCAATGTGGTCTGGGACTCTTTATCCTACCTCCACCACGTTCAGCCCACCAGGAGGGATAAAATGCTGGTGGGAATGCCCTTCATCCACGTCAGCGGCATCCACATAATTACCTCTACCGCTGTTTTCAAAGGGCTTCCCCAGGTGATCATGCGGGTCTGGGATCCCGAGACGGCCTGCCGCCTCATCGAAAGGGAAAGGTGCACGGTGTCCTGCATCCTGGTCACTCCCCTGCAAATGCTGATCAATTATCCCGACATCCACAAGTTCGATCTTTCTTCCCTGAGGACGGTGGTTACTGCGGCGGCCAAATACACCAGGGACTTCTGCGCAGAAGTTTTATACAAACTGGGACTGGAGCACCTGATCTTCGCTTACGGGCTCAGTGAGGCCACCCCTATTGTGACCATGACCGACTATACCGGTGAAATGGTATGGAAGGAAAACCTGTTGGGCTGGCCGGTATGGTATGACGATGTGCGGGTGGTGAACGACCAAGATGAGGATGTTCCCGTGGGCCAGGTGGGTGAGTTGCTGGTACGGGGACCCAATGTCTTCCTGGGATATTACAAAAAAGAGGAGGAAACAGCCAAGGCGCTTAAGGGCGGCTGGTTGCACACCGGGGACCTGGTCAGAATGGACGAGGACGGCTGTCTTTTCTTTGTGGACAGGAGAAAGGACATGATCAAGAGCGGCGGCGAGAATGTCTACGCCATCGAGGTGGAAATGGCCCTGTTAAAGGCCAATCCCAAGATTGCCGAGGTGGCGGTCATTGGCCTGCCGGATCAAAAATGGGGAGAGGCGGTCAGCGCTGTGGTTGTCCTTAAGCCCGGGGAGTCTGCCACCCAGGAGGAAATTATCCAGAACACAAGGCCCATTCTGGCGGGATACAAGCTGCCCAAGAGAATTTTTATAGAACAGGAACTGCAAAAGAGTATATCGGGTAAAATTCAAAAACATATCCTGCGTGAAAAAATGGCAGAGAAATATGCCTCACAAAATAAGCAGTAACAAGGTGTTAGTCGGGTTGGCAGGTATAACTTACCTGCCAGCAGCCTTGTTGTGGAAAAAAACGGCCAAAAAAGGGGGATTTATGGTGGGATACAAGACCCTGAGGCTGGAAAAAGTCGATGGTATATTAATAGTCAAACTGAGCCGGCCCGAAGTTATGAACGCCCTGAACAGGGAGTGTTTTAACGAACTGGAAAAGGTTATTGAGATGGCCGGGGACGACCCTGGGACAAGGGTGCTTGTCTTAACCGGGGAAGGAAGGGCCTTTTGCGCCGGTGGAGACATGTCCCTGCTGAAAATAATTTCCGAATCAAGCACAAGTCAGATGCGCTACACAGTTCTTCAGATCTTGAGGCAGATTGGCAAGCTGGCGGACATCGAAAAGCCGGTTATTGCCGCCATAAACGGCCCGGCCGTCGGGGTGGGGCTGACCATGGCGCTGCTGGCGGATTTACGGGTGGCGGCCGAAAATGCTGTCCTTTCCATGGAGTTCGTACGGGTGGGCATAATCCCCGAAGCAGGCGGGACCTTTACCCTGGCCAGGCTGGTGGGGTACGGAAAAGCCATGGAACTGGCTTTAACCGGGAAGAGGATAACCGGCAAAGAGGCGGCAGAGATTGGCCTTGTAAACAAGGCAGTGCCGCCGGAGGAGGTCCATAAAGCCGCGCTTGAACTGGCGTCCGATCTGTGCAGGCTGCCGGCCGTTGCCCTGGGACTGATAAAAAGATCCATGCGGGCGGGGTTGTGTGGAAGCCTGGAAGCTGCTCTGGAATACGAGGCCACGCTTAATTCCATTTGCTATTCCTCTGAGGACCACAAAGAGGCGGTGAAGTCCTTTCTAGAAAAACGGCCGCCGAAATTCACCGGCAAATGATCCTCAACCTTGAATAACAGATTTTTTGGAAAAGTGTGTTTATGGCGGAGAAGTCTGAGGGGGCGGACCATCCGATAGAGTATATCCGATCGGCTCCAAGTTTGAAGATCTTTCCGGTGGGCATAAAATTTCTACCTGAAAATATCAGGTTGTTTGATCTTATTCTACCGCGATATGATGGATTAAATTAACGGTA
>DYET01000061.1 GCA_020725625.1 Desulfovirgula sp.
AGACACCTACTAAAAATATACACTGCCCCACGCACCTCCCTTTCCCCGGCAAGAAGTACTAAGTGTCACCATGTGTGAATGTTGTTCCTTCCACCCCGGCTGAAGCGGCGGCAGCCGGTTGGTGGGAGGTGAAAGTGAACTGTTAAGCCGCCCCTCCAGGACGAGGGTGGACAAGGCCGTCTGGTAAGTGGTGGAATTGCCTCCCCACCCTTGGCCTGGAGGGGCGGAACCAGGCGAAAGCCTGGCAAGGTTCAAGTGCAAAGTTGAGTTTCAACCCAGCAGGAAACCTGTCAGAAGCGGCGAACTCATTAGGCAAATTATGGACAAGCGAGGGATTCAGCCGTGGGTCGCCCAGCCTTTTTCCGCCAGCGTATTCTCACCCAGGCAGCCTCCCTGGAGCCAAGGTGCTGTTCAACTACCCGGTCAGCGAGATCAGGACATCAGGACCAGGCGGGAGGTGCCCCTGGAAGAGGCCGTGCTGGCGGCACGGGATGTTTTGGAGTACCTGGAACGAAACCTGTTAACCCGAAACCTCGGACAAATCCAGTTCCCGGCCATCTCCGGGCGGGACAACCACCAGAAGCGCTCCCGGGCCAGCCAGCCGGAGAAAGTGACCAGCCTGACGGTGGTGGCGGAAGAAGACATCGAGCTGATGGCCGAGTTTGGTAGTGTGGCCCTGCAGAGGGGCCGCCTGGCCTGCCTGGTGGAAGAAGCCCATGTCCAGGACGCCATTCTGGACACTCCCAGGCTTTGCGTCCTGTTTCCCCAGACTCACCGGGGTATTCGAGCAATCCTTCAATCCTTCTCCTGATCAGTATTGAGCACGCCTTGCGCAGCCACGGCGATCACCGCCGCTGGTCAACGATTGGGGAACAATTGTCAACCCATCAGCGGAAACACGGTGATCTTTACCGATGCGGACAACAAAATTCATCATCTCCGGGTCTCCGGCATGCCGGAAAAAGAACACCGGGGAAATCTACCGTCTGCTCGGGGTGAAAGACACCCTTAAAAGGAGGCATCGCCTGGCCGGATCAAGGTTGTAGTGACCAAATAAAAATGAGAAATGCAGCAATGGCAATGCTTTTATGGTTTTAAATCGAAAGTTGGGCTAGTACGGTATGGTTTGGAGGGACTATTATGTGTGAACTCATCGAGAAGCAGATCG
>DYET01000062.1 GCA_020725625.1 Desulfovirgula sp.
CGGTCGGCAGGCCGTTAAGCGACGAGCATAGAGCCGGTTCAACCGCAGGATAGAAAGCCCGGACTGAAAACCGCACCCCGGCCCAAAATTTTCATTGTCCGTGGTTCTGCATTTTGCTGCATGTGTGTCTAACTTCGGCTTCCTAAATCCTCAGACTTTTTATTGGATTGAACTGGACTACTCGGGGTAAAGGTTTTTGATGTTCCCCAATTTTACTTGACAGCTACCCAGCTCGGCCACTTCCTCGACACCTCTGAGATAACATGATATAATATTTTATAAGATGACTATAAAGTTTCATCAGGAAATTCTTCAAGACTCATACGTCGCGTTAATAAGGAAACAGCTCTTGACTTCGTCACTCGTACTGTATCGCCGGAAGTACTATTACCACCGATGGGCTGAATATATACCCCCATAAAAAAATCCTTCACCGGGGGTGAAGGGAATAAAAAGCCGCTAAAAACACGGATTCGGCGGCTTTTTAAAAATATTTTCTTTTTTTCCGGTCAGGCATGCTTCTCCGGGGCAATCAGGGCCAGGGCGACAAGAAATATTCCGGCTATTATCAGCTTCAGTACCATCGGCCCGGCCTCCCCAGCTTTTTTTTCTTTTGACAGTTTCAGGAACTAAAAAGTTCCCGGAAGTCAACAGATTTCCAGGAAACTTCCGGGGGTGTACTCGGCCTTCAGGTAGTCCGCCGGGTCGGTGCTTAAAAGCCGGGCAATCCTGCTCCGGCCGTCGGCCATCCTTTCCACCAGCATGGGCACACCCCGGTAGACCACCCGGCTGTAATTCGGGGGGCACATCTCTTCCAGCCCCTCCACCACCAGCTCAAGCTGCATCGGCGTCCAAAGTATCACTGCAGCCGCCCCTCTTTATTGCTCTTTCTTTCCTCAATCATCTGCTTCAGCTTGGTCACCGCCTTGCTGACACCCCCCACCTCGTTGATAAGGCCCTTTTCCACCGCTTCCTTGCCGATCAGCACAGTTCCTATGTCCCTGGCCAGTTCCCCGGTCCTGAACATCAGCTCGCGGAATTGTTCGGCGCTGATCCTGGAGTGGCGGGTGACGAAGTTGACCACCCGGTCCTGCATCTTGTCCAGGTATTCATAGGTCTGGGGAACCCCGATGACGAGCCCGTTGAGGCGGATGGGGTGGATGGTCATGCTGGCGGTGTCGGCTATAAAGCTGTAGTCTGCCGCCACGGCGATGGGCACCCCGATGGAGTGGCCGCCCCCCAGGACGATGGACACTTTCGGCTTGGAGAGGCTGGTGATCATTTCGGCTATGGCCAGCCCGGCCTCCACGTCCCCGCCCACGGTGTTCAGGATAACCAGAAGGCCCTCGATTTCATCGGACTGCTCAATGGCCACCAGCTGCGGGATAATGTGTTCGTACTTGGTGGTCTTGTTCTGGGGAGGCAAAATCAGGTGGCCCTCAATCTGTCCTACGATGGTCAGGGAGTGGATGTTGCTCTTTACCTCGGGGACCTGCGCCGTTCCCAGTTCCTTGATTGAGTTGACGTCCCCCTTCTGGCGCCCCTTCACCCGCCTGGGCTCCCGGGGGTGTTCCACGCCGGGGTGGCGGGGCTGTTCAGGATAATCGGGGTCGAGGTCCGGCTCTACGCTCGGCTCCGGATCAATATCGGGGGAGTATGGAAATACCCCCGGTTCCTCATCGTAAGAGCCTCTTCTCTCCATGTCTAACCTCCTTAATTTCGTCTTACTTAGTATGCCTTACAGGGCGAAAAAATACACGGGGTGAACCCCGTGTGCGCATATTTTAAAAACCTTGTTTAAATATCCATGATGATTGGTAATATCATCGGCCTTCTCCTGGTTTTTTCATAGAGATACTTGCCGAGCGCGTCCCTGATCTGGGACTTGATGGCGGACCACTCGTTCATTCCCTTTTCGAGGCACTTCTCAAGAACTGTTTTTACCTTTTCCCTGATTTCTTCCATCAGCTGTTCGGACTCCCGCACGTACACGAACCCCCTGGAAACGATATCAGGGCCGGCCACTATGGTTCCGCTGTCCCTGCTTATGGTTACCACCACGATGAGTATGCCGTCCTGGGAGAGTTGCTTCCTGTCCCGCAACACTATATTGCCCACGTCGCCCACGCCCAGACCGTCTACCAGCACCCGTCCGGCGGTAACCCTGCCGGCCAGCCTTCCCGTGCGCTTGGAAAACTCCAGCACCTGGCCGTTTTCACAGACAAAAATATGGCCGGGCGGAATGCCCATTTCCCTTGCCAGCCGGGCGTGTCTTATAAGCATGCGGTGCTCCCCGTGAATTGGGACGAAAAACCGGGGCCGGGTCAGGTTGATCATCAGTTTCAGCTCTTCCTGGCTGGGGTGGCCGCTCACGTGGATTCCCGACACCTGGTCGTAAACCACGTTGGCCCCCTGTTTGAAGAGCAGGTCGATGACCCGGCCCACCAGCTTTTCATTGCCCGGAATGGGGCTGGCCGAAATAATGATGGTATCCCCCGGCATGATCTCCACCTGGCGGTGGTCCCCCAGGGCCATCCTGGTCAGGGCCGACATGGGTTCCCCCTGGCTGCCGGTGGAAATGTACAACACCTTGTTCTTGGGAAGCCGGGAGGCCTCGTCCACCTCCACCAGGGTGCCCTCCGGTATGGACAGGTACCCCAGGTCGTGGGCTATTCCCACCACGTTCACCATGCTGCGGCCCACGATGGCCACCTTCCGGTCATACTTGTGAGCTGCGGTAATGGCCTGCTGCAGCCGGTGAACGTTGGAGGCGAAGGTGGCCATGATAATCCGTTCCCTGGCCTGCCTGAACACCTCGTCCAGGGTATTGCCTACAACCCTTTCGGAAAGGGTGAATCCCGGCCTTTCCACATTGGTGCTGTCGGAAAGCAACACCAGTACGCCCCTCTCACCCAGCTGGGCAAACTTGAAAAAGTCGACGATCTCGCCATCCACCGGGGTATGGTCCACCTTAAAGTCCCCGGTGTGGACTATGGTTCCGATGGGAGTATGAATAGCCAGGGCCACGGCGTCAGGGACACTGTGGGACACCCGGATGAACTCCACCTTGAAAGGCCCGATTTGGACGGTGTCCCTGGGCTTTACCGTATAAAGCTGGACGTCTCTTTCTATGCCCTGTTCCCTAAGCTTTCCCATCAGCAGCCCAAGGGTGAGTTTGGTGCCGTATACCGGGACGTTGATTTGACGCAGCACGTAGGGCAGCGCCCCGACGTGGTCCTCATGGCCGTGGGTAAGAACGATACCCTGCACTTGCTCCCTGTTCTCCAGGAGGTAAGTTATGTCCGGGATGACCACGTCGATACCGAGCATTTCTTCCTCGGGAAACATCAGTCCGCAATCTATAACCAGGATCTTATCCCCAAATCTCACCGCCATCATGTTTTTGCCAATCTCGCCCAGACCCCCGAGGGGAATAAGGGCAATCTTCGGTTCCTTAGCCAAAAATCCACACCCCCCTACTGTTTCATAAAAAACCCGTAAAATAAAAAAATCACCGGTGAGAACAACAGGAGAAGGTGGGGATTAAATCCCGGGGATTGTACAGATCCGGAATCTGATCTCAAAGCCGCTCCGTAACCTACGTATCTAATTATATTAAATTTACGCCTTTAATCAATATCTTTTTGAGTCTCAAGCCGGTAACCCCCGGGAAGAAACAGTCTCCAAGGTTATTTTGCCCGGCACTGGCATAAAAATACTAAACAATTCTCCTTCCCGCACCGCTGAAAGAAGGTGAGAGACCCGCCGGTCTCTCACTTTTTTTTAGATCAGCTTCAGTTCGGCAAGGGCCCCTTTGATGATTTCTTTCTCGGCTGCCGTGGCCTCCACCAGGGGCAGCCTCGGCACGCCCACCTGCCAGCCCAGGAGATTCATGGCGGCCTTGACCGGAACCGGGTTGGTGGTTACGAACAGCCCCCGGAAAATGGGGAAAAGCTGCAGGTGAATCTGGGCAGCCAAGGTGGTGTTGCCGGTGGTGAAAGCGTTGATCATTTTTTGAATCTGGGGACCCGCGACGTGTGACGCCACGCTGACCACTCCCTTGGCCCCCAGGGCCAGCATGGGCAGGGTAAAGGAGTCATCCCCGCTGTAAACGGCGAAACCGTCCGGCAGGAGCCGGCGCAGGTCGCTTACCTGGTCGATGTTTCCGGCCGCTTCTTTGATGGCGATGATGTTGGGAACTTCAGCCAGCCTGGCTACCGTGGCCGGCAGCATGTTGACCCCTGTCCGGCCCGGAACGTTGTACAACATTACGGGCAGATTTGTGCTGGAAGCCACCTCCTTGAAGTGCTGATAAAGCCCTTCCTGGGAAGGCTTGTTGTAATAGGGGCAGACCAGCATGACACCGTCAACCCCCAGCCTTTCAGCGGTCTGGGTCAGTTCTATGCTGGAGGCCGTGTTGTTGCCGCCGGTACCGGCGATAACCACCGCCTTTCCGCCTACTTCCTCGACCACAACCCTGAAAAGTTCAATCTTTTCCTCCTTCGTCAGGGTGGGGGACTCGCCGGTGGTACCGCACACCACCAAGCCGTCGGAACCCGACTGGGTCAGGTGTCGGGCCAGTTTTCTGGCAACGTTGTAGTCCACCGCCATATCCTTGTTGAAAGGGGTAATCATGGCGGTGAGCACCCGCCCAAAATCAGCAACCAAGACTTTCACCTTCTTCCCATTTTATGCACTTGGTAATTCCTGGCATCATTAATCCTGCCCGCCCAGGGCGAACTGCCTGTGAAGGGCCCGGACGGCCTTCTCCATGTCATCCCCTCTTACCAGTACCCAGATGGTGGTATATGAGTCGTTTGACTGCAAAATCTGGATGTCCTCCCTGGTCAGGGCTTCCACGATGGACGCCATGACCCCCGGAACTCCAGTCATGCCTGCGCCCACGGCCGCCACCTTGGCGCAGCCACGGGTTATCTCGGCCGTAAAACCGGTGTTTTCAAGAACCTGGACCGCCTTTTCCCAGTTTTCTTCCTTTACCGTGAATACGGCCATTCCGGGAAACACGTTGATGAAGTCAAGGCTGATGCCGGCCAGGGCAAGTCCTTTGAAGAGGCGTCTTTTCTGTCTTAACCCTTCTTCTCCCTCGTTCACGGCCACCTTGAACTGAACCAGGCCCGGGATTTGGGTTATCCCGGTAATGGTACGGTCCCTGGTTATGTCTATGGTGCCCTTGTTGACTTCCCCGGTGCTGGTCACCAGGGTGCCCGGGGCGTCGCTGAAGGTGCACTTCACCCGCAGAGGGATGTTTTTCTGCATTACAATTTCCACCGCCCTTGGATGGACCACCTTGGCCCCCTCGTGAGCAAGCTGGCATATCTCGTCGTAGGTGACCACTTCCCGGGGCCTGGCGTCCTTGACAATACGGGGATCGGCAGTCATGATGCCTTCCACGTCGGTGTATATGTCCACGTATTGTGCGTCCAGGGCTACTCCCAAAGCGGCTGCCGTGGTGTCGCTTCCTCCGCGCCCCAGGGTGGTTATCTCCCCGTCCTGGGTGATTCCCTGAAAGCCGGTGACAATGACTATCTTTCCCTCTTTTGCGTGTTTGATGATATTGTCCGGCTTGACCTTGAGGATACGGGCCTCGTTAAAAATGTTGTCGGTTATGATCCCGGCCTGGGCCCCGGTCAGGCAAACCGACGGGTGTCCCATCTTCTGCAGGGTGGCGGCCATCACAACCCCGGATATAACCTCCCCGCAGGACATCAGGAGGTCCATCTCCCGGGGGGGGATGTCCCTGTACGTACTGCGCGCGAACTTAATCAGCGTGTCCGTGGCGAAGGGGTCCCCGGCCCTGCCGATGGCCGAAACCACCACCACCGGGATATAGCCCTCATCTTTTGCCGAGATGGCCTTTCTTGCCACCTGCTCACGCAGTTCCTCGGTGACCAGTGATGTCCCGCCGAACTTTTGCACAATAAATTTCATCAATTTCTTCTCTCCCGCAGCATACCGTATTTAACCAGCAATTCAGCTATCTGGACGGCGTTGGTGGCAGCGCCCTTGCGGATCTGGTCGGCCACCACCCAGATGTTCAGGCCCCTGTCGATGGAGTTGTCCTCCCTGATGCGACCCACGAACACCTCGTCCCTGTCGGAACAGAAAAGCGGCATGGGATATTTCTTCCCGGCGGGATCGTCAATGACCACCACCCCCGGAGCGCCTGCCAGCACCCTTCTGGCCTCGTCCGCGGTCAACTTCCGTTCGGTTTGTATATTCACTGACTCCGAGTGGCTGCGGTAAACCGGTACCCGGACGGTGGTGGCCGTTATCCCAATGGTATCGTCGTGCATTATCTTGTGGGTCTCCTTGACCATCTTCCACTCTTCCTTGGTGTAGTCCATCTCCTGGAAGACGTCGATATGCGGGATCAGGTTAAAGGCGATCTGGTGCGGGAACTTTTTTGGGGGGTACTCTTCACCCGCCATAACGGCCCTGGTCTGGGCGGCAAGTTCCTCGATGCCCTCCTGCCCCGCGCCTGAGACAGCCTGGTAGGTGGAAACAACCACTCTTTTGATTCCAGCCGCGTCGTAGATGGGCTTTAAGGCCACCACCATGATGATGGTGGAGCAGTTGGGATTGGCGATTATCCCCCTGTGCCACCTGACGTCCTCCGGGTTGACCTCCGGGACCACCAGGGGCACCTTGGGGTCCAGGCGGAAATTGCTGCTGTTGTCGATGACCACGCAGCCGCGTTCCACTGCTGCCGGACCAAATTCCAGACTGGCGGCTCCCCCGGCAAACAGCGCGACGTCCATATCGGTGAAACTGTCCGGAGTCGTTTCCTCAACGGTATATGTCCGGCCCCTGAACACTATTTCCTTGCCGGCTGAACGGGACGTGGCACAGAGTCTTAGTTTGTTCAGGGGAAAACTTCTCTCGTCTAGAACCTTGATCAGTTCATGTCCAACAGCCCCGGACGCTCCCACGATAACTGCGTTGTAGCCTGCCAACAGTCTACCCCTCCCTGTTACTTGAAATTGCTGTTAGATTTTAAGCGGAATTCGGAATTCAGGAGCCAGAATTCAGAATAAAGTGGACCGGGATCTGAACTTATGAAATTTTTTTTACTTCTGGATTCCGGCTTCTGACTCCTGTATTCCTCTTTAAAGTACAGGCTAATATGACACAAGCACGGGCTGGATTTGCTTTCCCTCCAGGGCCTGCAGGATGGTGTCCACAATCAAATCCATCTTGGCCTTCAGCGAGTTGGGCTTCCCGGCGGGGTTATCCTGCCCGAAGGGGACCATGTATACATTTTTTGCGTTCAGCAGCAAGCCTATGTTTCTGGCGTTCAGCCCGAGCCCGTCGTTGGTGGAAACGGCCAGCACCACGGGCCTCTGGTTGCGCAGGTGGGCCTTGGCGGCCATCAGGACGGGGGTGTCGGTTATGGCGTTGGCCAGCTTTGCCAGCGTATTGCCGGTACACGGCGCAATCACCAGAACGTCAAACATCTTCTCGGGTCCCACCGGCTCGGCCCCCACCATGGTGTTTATCGCCTCCCGGCCGCAGACCCGGGTCACCTCCGATTTCCAGTGTTGGGCGGTCCCGTACTTGGTGTCCGTTCGGTCAACCGAATAGCTCACCACCGGGTATAGATGGGCTCCTTCTTTTTTCACGGCCTCCATTTGGGGAATGATTTCCTCCAGGGTGCAGTAAGAACCGGTAAGGGCGAAACCGACGCGCACTCCTTGCAAGCGCAACTGACAAACACCTCCGGACCGGAGGCAGTCAACGGAGGGCCAGCTCTTCCACCAGTATCCGGGGAACAACCTCGGCCAGGATTCTTCCCGCCGTCAACGGGGCCACCTTGCCGGGCAGGCCGGGAGCCAGGATGGCCTTAATCCCGAGCCTCTGAGCTTCCACGAAATCGGTTCCTCCGGGTGGGGAAGCCAAGTCGATGATAATTGCGTCCGCGGAAACCCGTACCAGCACCCTCCGGTCCAGGACCACTTCGGGCACCGTGTTGAACAAAAAGTCGGCGCCGGCCACTGCGGCCTCAAAGGCCTGAAAGTCGACAGCCTCCATGCCCATTTCCACGGCCCTGGCCCGCTGGGCGGGATTCCGGGCCACCACCGCAGTCCTCGAGTCAAGGGCCTTGAGTTTCCGGGCCAGGGTCATGCCGGTTCTGCCGAAACCCAGCACGAAGGACCTGCTGCCGTGAATGGTGATGGCGGAGTTTTCCATGGCCAACTGGATGGCGCCCTCTGCGGAGGGAATGGAATTGAGAATTGCCACTTCGTCTTTTTTCAATACCTCGACCAGCCGCAGGCCGTACTCACTTATCATTCCGGCTAGAGCCTTCCTGGCCACGCCCACCAGTACCGGGGTTCCCTGAGGCAGAATGGACAGCAGTTTGCTCGTGAGAACCACCGGCTGGCCGGAAAAGGCCGAATACAACTCCCCCCGGTCATTTATGCCGGGAATGGGGAGTATCACGGCCTGGCTTCCCTCCAGCGCCGCAGGTATGTCCGGGCAAACAGAGACACCCGGACAGTCGTCCAGCGGCAGTCCCACCGTCCTGACAAGACATCCGGCGTCGACCAGGCTCCTGGCCAGGGTAACCTCCCTGGCGTCACCACCGAGTACGGCCACCGTAACCCCTTTCAACCAAGGCTGCATGACCTTAAAAAAACCCTCCCTCTGCCTCCTTGATTTATCTCAATATATGAACCGGGCAGTTAGGAGGTGCCTGCATCCGCCGGAGCGGATTACGAAATATTAGCCGCCGGCGTTGCCGTTGCCGTTGAATATGATATTTTCAAGGCCATATACCATTTTATCAAGATTAATTACCCTGCGCACCGCCAATAGCACACCGGGCACAAAGGACTCCCTGGATATGGAGTCATGCCTGATGGTCAGGATTTGCCCCAATCCGCCGAAAATAACCTCCTGGTGGGCCATCATTCCCGGCAGGCGCACACTGTGAATCCTTATCCCGTCATCGAATTTTCCTCCCCGGACACCAGCCAGCTTTTCTATTTCAGGGGCCTTGCCCTGGCGGAACCGGCCCCGGCTCTGGGTAATGATCTCGGCGGTCTTGATGGCGGTTCCGGAGGGGGCGTCAATCTTTCTGTCATGGTGCAGCTCGATAATCTCCACGTGTGGAAAATACTTGCACGCCTCGGAGGCGAACTTCATCATCAGTACGGCCCCGATGGCGAAGTTGGGAGCAACTATACAGCCAATCCCGCGATCGGAAGCAGTTTCTTTTATGTCCTCCAGCTGACTGGCGGTCATGCCGGTGGTCCCCACCACCGGGCGGACCCCGCACTCAAGGGCGGTACAGACATTTTTGTAAACCGATTCGGGGGTGGTGAAATCTATGAGGACATCCGGCTTCAATTCATCCAGCGCCCTTTTCAGGCCGGACCGCACGGCAATGCCCACTTCCCCGGTTTCCATCAAAATCCCAACATCAATCCCCTCGGCAAAAGGGTCCACCCCTCCCACCAGTTCGGTATCCCCGGCCTTCCAGACGGCGCGCATGATCTCACGCCCCATTTTTCCAGCCGCACCGCTGACAACAACTTTTATCATACGTCTTGAAGCCCTCCAGGTGAGGTCGTTAAAATTTATTTTTATATATCAAAAATAATATGTCAAGAAAAAAAACCGCGGGGGTCTGCATTAAAATTTAATGGTAAACCCCCATGCCCAGGCGGGGCACAATCCAGGCATGAAAATTTATTTTTCCCATCAAAAATATACACTGCCACCGCGGAGGGAAAAAGGCGTCCGGGCTGCGGACCGGGCTACGGGTCGGCAGAACTCGGCCTGGTTTCGGGAACAACCACCCCGCTTTCCCGCCGGCACCTGAACTCCGCCGACGGGCAGCCGGTTTTGTCGGTAAGCAGGAAATACCTGCCTTTTACGGCCAGATAATTAATTTTTACCTGTTCTTTCCCGGGCCTGGTTTTATCCAAGCAGATCACCTCCCTTGCCGGAATCCGGGGAACCCCGGGGCATCCTTTTTCTCTCAGTCCACCATCTGCCACCCCTGTTTCAGTATGTCCACGTTCACCTGGCTCTCTTCGTTGAACAGCTTGACCTCCACCACTCCGGAGTAGATGAAGTAATCCCTGCCGAGCAACGATTCCACCACCCCCGCCGGGACATTGAACTCTACCCTGCGGCCGGCGGAAATATCCCTGGGGTCGAAGGGGTTTGCCAGCTGAAGCTCCCGGGCAAAGTCCTGGTACAGCGACCAGATTATTTTTTCCAGATCCTCGTCAGGGTAAGACACCGGCAGACCGATTTCCTCCACCGCTTCCCGTCGGGTTATGGTGTAGTTGTGGGCGTAAAGCTTTTCCGTAAGGTAGTCCACAATCCTCTGCACATTCTCTCTGCAGAGGCTACACCTCCTAAGGTCAAGCAGCTTGTGGGCCAGGGACCGGATCAGCAGGTAATTCCTGTGCACATTACCAAGGGCCAGGGGGTGAATTTTTTCCGCCAGCACCGAAAAAACCCCCGACAGCGCTTCGGAGTCCAGCCTGGTAGCCTCGCCGGCCAGGGTCAGGTAGGAGTAAACGTCCTCGATGTTGACCGGAATCCTTGCCGCCGGGTTGCTAGGATCAGGGGGGTTATAGGCGTTTACCACACTGGGGTCAATAGGCCCGAGCTCCCCCATCCGTCCCATCAATATTTCGTCGGCTCCAAGGCAAATCAGGGTGCCCGCGCTGTACGACCGGAAGGGCACCAGCACGCAGAACTCCTGGGTGTACTCCCGGATTAACTGTACCAGGCGCCATGGGGTAATCACATCCCCCCCCCTGGTATATAAAAAGAGGTCTATGCGCTGCCGGACGGGTAGCATTTCCAGGTGCCGGTAAAAAACCGGTATCACGTCAGGGGCAATGCGGGTGCTCAAATTCTCCCGGTCACCTGTTATGTAGCAGATTACCGCTGAGTTCCTGCGCCTCCCTATTTCATTCATTAATTCTAATCTGTGCTGTCTGGCCATGGTTGTCCCCCGTCAATCCGATCGTACGATCTTATTATTGCCCGCCGAAGACAAAAAAAAGATTCTGCACCGGGGTTTTCGCGGCCAGCGCCGACAAAAAAAACCACCTGTCGCGGTATCTTCACCCAAACTACACCATGTTTTTACTGAAATTCAGGTTTGTTTGATCCAGGTCGACGATAATAAGCTCGTAACCTATTTTTTTTATCGACTCCCAAGGTATGACCATATGCTGCCTGTCTGCCCAGAAATTGATTAGGTTGGTCCTCCTTGGTATGATGATGGCGTTTATCTGTCCTGACTCGGGGTCGATGACCATGTCGCTCTCGCCCACCACTCCCAGCCTGGCCCCGTCGTACACGTTGACTATCTCTTTCCCTGCCAGTTCCACCATGCGCACCGTCATCCCTCCGTTCAATCAAATTTTTTTGCGCAGGTACCAAAGTCTGATCAGAAAGGGCTGGATGATGGCCAGGGCAAAGGAGATGGCGGCCAAAGGTTCCAGACCTATACTGAAAACATTGACCTTGCTGGGCACATTCAGTTCCATAAAGGAAATAAGCATGGCCAGAGAGAGATAAATGCCCCCGGCCGTTCCGATCAGCCCGGTCAGGGCGTTTGAAAGCGGGGAAGATTTGGTTTCCGACCCGTCCCAGGCCCTCTCTTTAAGCTCTAGGTTGACCAGCCTCTGCCTGACTGAAAGCACCAACAAGAAGGTGACCGCCAGGCAAAAAATCAAAACCGGACTAAACATTAAAATGTCGAGTAGACGCTCGACTTCCACCTCACTTTTCAATGAATTGTTGAATGTGAGAAGGCCGTCCACGCCCCTCACAGAACCCAACGTGCCCTATTAAGGCATTGGGCTCTTCAAATAAACCTTACGCAGCTTGCCAGATGTTCACATATATCCTCGGTTCCGCTATCGGGTGCTTTTCTAGGAGCATCCTAAACCGCCTCCACGTCAGATATGCCCTCTGGCTGCGCCTCGTCAGCGTCTTATAGAGCGCAATCCTGATGTAGCGGTAGAATTTCAGAAGTCCCACGTAATTGCCGGAAATACCGTAGTACCTGTAATGCCCCACCAGTTTCTTGTTCAAAAGTTCTATTGTATCGGATGGCTTACCATGGATGTTCTCTTTAAGCCACTCCTTAACGTTCTGCTTCTTTGCTTTCAGTTTCTTCTTGCTGGTGCGGTGCAATACCGTGTATTTCCCC
>DYET01000063.1 GCA_020725625.1 Desulfovirgula sp.
ACTAATAAATATCCCCCCTATAGATTGACAGCTGCCTGGGGAACTACCTCGGGAGGTATTATACCTCTTACCGTTTCTTTGGCCGTCATGTGCGACGCGCAGAAATTTTCGGTCAGGTAGTTGCAGGCATCCCACGGGTCCACCTTATCTCCGCACGTGAATACGTCCACCGCCGCGTAACCCAGTTCCGGCCAAGTGTGTATAGCAAGATGAGATTCGGAAATTACAACCACACCACTTACTCCCTGGGGGCTGAACTTGTGAAAGACGAACTCTCTCACTTCGGCACCAGCTTCCAGCGCTGCATTGACCATGATGCTTTCGACCTTCTTGATGTCGTTCAGGACATCAAACGGGCACCCGTAAATCTCAGCCAGAACATGGCGGCCCAAAGGTTTCATTACATTATCTTCCCCCTTTGTGTGAATAAATTATTGGAACCGGCAAACCCCTGGTCGTGTTCCCGAGGGGGGCCAATTCCAACCAAATTCAATTTTAAACATAATATCAAAGTTTGTCAACAAAATTTTGGATTCTATGTAAAATCGGTCCCGTCCTTACCTGACGGTGTTTAAAAGGGTTCCCACCGGATGGATGACGACCTCCACCCTGTCCCCCCTCTCCATCGGACCGACGCCGGCGGGCGTCCCGGTTAGGATGACGTCCCCCGGCTCCAGGGTCATCACTCTGGAAATAAAACTCACCAGTTCCCTTGTTTTAAAAATAAGGTTGGCCGTGTTGGACCTCTGCTTGACCTGGCCGTTCAGGTACAGTACGATGTCCAGCCGGTCGGGGTCTATGCCAGTAATAATATACGGCCCCAGCGGCAGAAAAGTGTCAAAGGATTTCGCCCTGGTCCACTGGCCGTCCCTGGCCTGCAGGTCCCTGGCGGTGACATCGTTGGCGCATGTGTAGCCCAGTATGTACTTCCCGGCGTCGCCGGCGGACACGTTTTTACAGCGGGCCCCCATGACAATGGCCAGCTCGGCCTCATAATCGACCCGCCGGCTCATCTCCGGGTATTCTATGAAATCCCCGGGCCCTACCAGGGCGCTGCCCGGCTTCAGAAAAAGCACCGGCTCTTCAGGCAGATCAAGCCCAAGCTCCAAGGCGTGGTCACGGTAATTAAGACCCACGCAAACCGCCTTTCCCGGCGTACAGGGGGCCAGAACCCTCAATTCGTCCAGGTGGAAATTTTCCGCGCCGCCCGATCCGGCGGACGGCCCGGTTGACTTGAAGGGATCGTCCATCCGCGAAACCCGGTCCCCTTCCACCAGCCCGAAAAACGTTTCTTCCCCCAGGGAAAATCTGCCTATTTTTAACACGTTCATCCCTCCCGCATGGTAGTAACTCCAAAAACAAAATCCAACCTCCCAACCGCCACAACCCCAACCCCGGGTCCCCGGTTGCCGCCGTCAGGACTCCGGTTGGTCCAAAACCAGGTAAAGCAGCGGAGGGGCGCCGAAGATCATCAACGTGGCAGCGGCCACGACACCGGAGTCGTTGAAAAAGAAGGCGGCCAGGCTGCCGGTAACCACCCCCACCAGTCCCCTGAACAGGTAAGGGTACCTGTTCTTTATGCCCTCCATCACCCCGACCGGCCTGTAGCACAGCAGAGCCAGAACACCCAGGCTGGCCAGGAGCACCCTGCTCCAGATGGTATACCTGATCAGCTTCATGTTCATCTCCGACTTCCGGCTGATTATGCCGGCCACCTCGCCCAGGCCGCCGGCCATGATCAGCGCCGCCGTCCTGCCGATGTGTGACTGCTGCCCCGGTGGCCGCCCGGCATCATAGACGGCCAGAGCCGCCACCACCAGAACCACTCCCGCTGCTACCTTCAGGATTTGCGACCAGGTAAGCCTGACCCCGCAGACCAGGAGAAAGGTCACCGTAAACGCCGAGGCCGCAGCTATGGTCCCGCCCGCATTGGTGCCGAACTGGGGCGCCGCGATCAGGTAAAGCACGGTCAGGTAGACCACCCCGGCGGCGGCGACGGCCAGCCCTCTTCTTTTCTCCAGCGAGGTAATCAGCGCAGTGGTCCCGACGAGGACCGATCCAATCAAAACCCCCATGTACTCGTTGCCCAGCCCGTAAAACCTGGCTCCCACTATGGGGTCGTAGCCGAGAATGGACGCCTTCTGCAGCGGCGAGCCGGCCGCCAGGTCGGCTGCAATGGCGGTGGCGGTGGCAAGACAGACGATCAGGAAGGGATCAATGCCGGTCCTCTTGCTGGCAACAATTATAATCCAGGTCAGGGCAGCCGTCGTCAGTATTAATTCGGCGGACACGGCCGGTATCCCTGCCGCCGGCAAAAGCGGCAGCAGCAGGTAGGCCAGGGGAACGGCCATTACGGCCAGAAAAAACGGCTTCAACGTCTCCTTGCCCTTTTTTTTAAGAAAAATAAACCCCGTCGACACAGCCAACAGCAGGAGCTGGAAAAAAACATAGCCTTTCTGAAGGTAAGGCCTGACTTCATAGGTCTGGTTCAGAACCCGGCTCATCCGGACCAGTTCCCCGACTTCAAAGACACCCTGGATTACCTGAACGGGACGGCCGGCAAAAAATTCCGCTGGTAATATGCCCAGGAAATGAAGCACCGTCGGGGCAATGTCGATGTTCATGATTATCCCGGGCCTCCTGGTGCTGGGAGAAACCAGCAGGCCCCCGGCCGTGCCGCCCCCGTACATCAGCACCGGGGACAGCCTGTCCTTTTTTTCGCCGTCATTTCCCGGAGTGGGAGAAACCAGGATCAGCAAATCCCTTTCGGCATCCAGATGGTCAACCAGGGCGTCCAGGAAGCCGTCGATGCGGAGGATGGTTTTTTCCCGCCAGGCCCGCCACTGATCCCCGGTCATGAACTCGCGGGCGCCCTGAAGCCTTCCCAGGTCCCCCAGGTCGACGGCCACCAGCCTTACGTCGGCAGGCAGATGGGCGAATTTTTCGATAATCGCCCCGTAATCACTGCCGAATCCCCCAGGAAACTCCTTTTCCCGCCTGATTACCTCGCGGCCCACCGATCCGGTGTCTACTACCCCCCAGTCATCCATGACCATTGAAACAATCTGCCTTTGGGGACCGCCGGAACCGTCGGAGTTTCCCAGGGCGGCAGTCCGGAAACCCGCCCGGCGCACCTCCCTGCCCAGGGCTCCCGGAACCACTGCATACCTGAATTTTTTGTTAATCGCATTAATCCGGGCTATATCAAGGCACACCAGGGATCCGGCCGGAGGGGTCCGGCCGGTTCGGCGCCGGTACTCCTCCCCGGCCGTTCCCCCTTCCAGCCTTTCATCGGAACCAAAACCGGCGGCTGACGAACCGGAGGCCAACATGTGCGATCCCGACCCGATGGTGGCGTAGGTGTTTTCAGGCTTAATGCTCCCCCCGGTGTTGGCGTTCATCAGGGCCATCGCCCCCCCGGCGGCCAGCCTGGACAGCCCCGGTGGAAGGTTCTCCTCAAGGTCCCTTACCTGAAGATAATCCACGGCCACAATGACCACCCGGCCCGGTTCGCCCCGCGGCCTGATTTCCGAACTTGCCTCTTTACCGCCGGCCGGAATAACCTCCCTTACGGCGGGAGTCCACGCATCCGCCCGCTCCCTGGCAACCAGCAGCACGACCGCAGCAAATAATACCGCCAGAAATTTTTTCCCGTTCAAAAGAACACCATCTCCAACCCTGTCAAGGCCGGACTCAGCGGCTGCATTTCCCGGAGACCAGGTCGGCGTACACTCTTTCCATGCTGCCCACCATCTTTTCCACGGTAAATTTCTCCAGGACCGTGTCCCTTCCCCTCTCACCCATGGCCCGGGATTTTTTACGGTCCCCGAGAAGGGCCAGGATGGCGGCGGCCAGCCCGGCAACATCCCCGGGGTCGACCAGGAGGCCGTTTACACCGTCCGATATGACCTCCGGGATTCCGCCCACCCTGGTGGCCACCACCGCCCGGCGGGCCGCCATGGCCTCCAAAACAGTCAGGGGGAGCCCTTCGGTGACCGACGCCAGCACAAAAACATCCAGGCAGGGCATAATCCTGGGCATGTCCCGCCTTTCCCCGGCAAAGAATACTCTTTCGGCCAAGCCAAGGCTCCCGGCCAAACGTTCAAGGTCCGCCCGCAGCGGCCCGTCCCCCACTACCAGGAACACGGCCTCCTCTGAGTCCTTTGCCATCATGGCCGCCGCCCGGATAAAATGGGCGACCCCTTTTTGCGGGGCCAGCCGGGCCACCGTTCCCACGATTTTTTTGCCGGCCGGGATGCCGGTGATTCTTTGCAGGAAGTCCCTATCCGGGTCCCGGCTGAATTCTTCCGGCACAATGCCGTTGTATATGGTCACAACCTTTGCCGGGTCAATCTTCTCCCGGACCACAATCTCCCGCCCCAGGGCCTCGGAAACTGTAATGATCCTGTCGGTAAGGCCGGCCAGAGCTCTTTCGGACAGCGCAATAATGCTTTCTCTCCAGCGGGACCGCCGATGATGGAAAATAGTATTGTGCACCGTGAGCACAACGGCCGGGACGCCTGCCAGCCAGGCTGACACCCTCCCCGCCAGGCCGGCCTTGGCACTGTGGGCGTGAAGCACATCCGGCCTGATCCTTTTCAAGAGCGCAACCAGCGTTTTGATCACCGCCAGGTCCCTCCCGGGAGAAATCTCGGCCCCCAGGGGGACCCGGAAGGTCTCTATCCCCATGCCGGCCAGGGAATCCGCCAGATCCCCCGGGGGACAGGCCACCATGTGGTGAAATATCTCCCTCCGGGAATTCCCGACCAGCGCCAGCAGGTGGTTTTTCATTCCTCCGGCGGCCGGCCTGACCACGTGCATGATTCTGATTTTACCGGACAACCGCGAACCCCCAGCAATATTATGCCAACCCTTTATATTATTTCCAAAAAGAGGGCGGCCAACCGGAAATGATCCTCATCCCGAAACGGTAAAGCGCGGTTGCAGCCCCGCGCTTAATCGGTAGTTTCTTTCTCCCCCTTTTTTTCCATGCCGCCCGGTTCCTTTTTCCCTTCCCGGCCTTGCCGGCGCAGCTTCTGCCGGAAAAAGTGCTCAGCTATTTCCAGCTGCCCCTGCTGGCTGGCGTTTATGTTGATGTCTTCGGAATCTTTGGGTATCAAGCGCAACCCGCCCCTTTCAAAGCTCCTTGATGGCATTGGTTGGGCAACCCTCGGCCGCTTCTTGGGCCTGGTCCTCGTATTCCGCAGGAATTTCACCCGCCACGGAATAAGCCTTTTCATCGTCATTCCACTGGAAAACTTCCGGGCAAATATCCATGCACGCGCCGCAACTGATGCACAGATCCTGATCCACTTCCATTCTCACAACCGGCACCTCCGGAACGATATTTCTGAAAGCTACTATAGTTTCCCTTCAAGTACCGCAAATTATGCCAGGAATGCTCCTATCACAAATAATCTCCGGTGTTTTTGGCTGCGATTGCCCGCGCCGCGGCCGCCGACTATTTCCGGATTCAATCCCCTCTAAAAATAAAATTTGAGAAAATATTAATGGTTGACCGGCCTTGACAAACGCGCCGGCCTGCTCTATAGTGGCCCCAGGGCGGTGAACGGGCTATGCCGGGGAGCAAAAAAGGTGCCCGGGGCCGGATCGGCCACCGGGAAAAAAAGGTATACGGCCTTTGGATCTGGCTTTTGGTCGGCCCGGCTGTTTTTTTCGCCCTTTACTGGCTATATTCCGGAGGCCCGGCGGAAAAGCCCCGGGAGCGGATTCCGCCGCCGGAAAAGTACCTTCAGGCCGGCGAACAGGTTTCCGCCGGCGGCAGGACCCTTCTGGCCGCCCCGGGAGGCAAGGTCATTCACACGGTCGAACTGGCCCTGGGCGGAAACCGGGTAATCGCCGAGGGCGGCCAAGTCTTCACGGTTATTCCGCTGGTCATCCCGGAGTACGAAGGCGACCCGGGCCCCTCCCGCTGGCACCTCCTCGACGGGGAAGGCCGGAGGTACGACCTGCTGAAGGTCCTCCACCGGAACCCGGTGGAGGGCGAGTCCGCTATGGCGGCAGGCCCGGGCAGCCGCCTCGTCTACCTGGTCTTTAAGATCAAAAAGGATCCCGTTCCCAATTTTCTGGTCTATACCACCGGAGAGGACCGGTGGGCCTGGAAAGTGCCCGGGCCCGGCGAAACAGGGGGTTAAGCCGTCAGGAGGCGTCCCTGTTGGTACATCTGAACCGGCAGAAGCCGCCGGAACCGCGCAAAGCCTCTGCCTCGACAGCAACATTCATCTTTAAAATCCTAAAAATTTCTTCTATAAATGTATTGCAGGCGTGACGGCAGGGTGTTTCCCCCGCCACCTCCGGCCCGTACGCTTTTACCAGGGCTTCATGGGTAGCGCACCGGTCCACCTGGAAAACAAGGCCCCGGTGGTTATTCATCAGTATGGTCAAGTGATCCACCGGCTGGGTGGAAAGATAGCCTATCTCGACAAACCTCTGGGGAATGTGGGGAAAGGCCAGCCTGCCGGTCTTTCCGGCGGCCTCCTTTAATATTTCATAGGTCCTGTCCACGTACTTTTCCCCCAGTTCCACCGTCCGCCCGGCCAGCCTGCGGCCGTAGTCCCCGAACACGGCAGCGGCCACCCGTTCCAGGTCGCCGGCGCCGGCATCCCCCAGAGCCTCCGCGAAGAACAGCACGGCCTTGCCGGGATCGAATTCCGCCGCCAGGATGTCGATCATCTCCCGGCTGAGGTCGTAGGATCTTGTTCCGGCCACTAGTCTCCCTCCCCTTCAAAAGCAATGTTTATGGCCCCGGCGGGACAGGCCCTGACGCAGTCCAGGCAGCCCACGCACTTGTCCCTGAACAGGGGGTGCATCGCGTAGGCCCCGGGCTCATTGACGTCAGTTTCCACGAACTTTTGGTTTTTAACGGTAATCAGCATGAATACCGCCTGGGGGCAGATCTCCAGGCACTTTTTACAGGCCATGGGCGTGGGGCACCTGTCCATGGACCAAACTATCCTGGGGATGCTCCTCGGTATTTCGGAAAACGCGTCCTCCCACATCATTCTTACCATACCCCCCTCATGCCGGGCAGTGTCGTCCTTTCGACCATGGTCACGGCCTGTCGCTTGCAGCCTGTCTCGCACAGGCCGCAGCCGAAGCAGCGCATCATGTCGATGTTGGTCTTCCCGGTGGTCACTTCTTTTTTGACCGCCCCGAACTGGCACCTGCTCACGCACACGCCGCAGCCGTTGCATTTTTCATAGTCCACCTTGGCCACCCAGTGCCCCTTGATCAGCTGGTTGATTCCATAATCCAGGCGGTAGCGGATGGCCAGGCAGTCCGGGTAGTCGCAGTTGCATATCCCGCCGATGTACGGGGTGCCGTGGGTCATGATGGAATGCATCATGCCCTTCTTGTTCCATTTCCTGAGCCAGTCCCTGGCCTGGTCCGGGGTGACGAATTCCACCCCTCCCTTGTACCTTTCGGGCCACCTGTCCCACTTGAACATGCCTATGCCCAGACCCATGCAAGTGTACGACCTTTCGTCGTCCTCCACCTTCCCCCGGGTCATCTTCCGGCAGACACAGGACATGAGTGCGATGGGGGAGGCCAGGTCCACTATGTCCATGGCTTCCTGGAGGGTAACCACCTGCCCCACCGACGTCTGCATCACAAGCCTGTTGGCCATCTTTTTCAGCTCCGGGTACCTCTGCGGGTCGGCCGTTTTGGCCTCCACGGCCTGGGCCAGGATCAGGCCGGCCTGGCTCTCGGGGTCCAGCTCTTTCTGCCGGGGGTCGCCGGCCCCTTCCCTCTTCCTCAGCTTGTACATCTGCCGGGCATAGTTCAAGGCATTCTTGTACCATACCTGCCCGTGCCCGTGGGTCATGCAATACTGGCACATAATCCTGCTCCTTCCATACAAAAAGTTGACACGGCGCCGGAAAAACGTTCAAAAATTAAAAATAGTCTGTTTCTTTGCCTCCCTCATACTCCGGGCCGGAAACCGGGCCGCGGCACCGGGTGAAAAACGCGTCCGGCCGGCCCCCGGTTTCCGGCGCTATATATACATGCATTATTCATGCCAGGGCGGCCGGCCTCCGGGCGTTCTCAGGGAGTTGGTCTTCTGGCGGGTATTATTATTATCTGGCCGGGTATGATCACGTTGGGGTTTTTTATGTTGACGTTGACCGACAATATCTGATCGACGCTGACCCCAAACCTGCCCGCGATTTTCCAGAGGGTGTCCCCCGGCCTGACAACGTACCTCCCGGCCGGATCGCCGCCCAGCGACCAGACCTGGACCCCTCCCAGCGCCGTTCCCACCGCCGCCCTTTCCCCCGGCACCGCCGCCAGGCTGCTGACGCCCTCCGTCAGGCTGAAAGCCAGGTCAGGGCTTCTGTCGACCGGGTAGCTGAAACCAAACACGTTGCCCTCCGGCGTCCCCGCCAGCAGGCGGGCCGGCCCGGCCGGGGACGACGCCAGGGCGGACACCGACGTTCCAAGGGAATCCGTGACCAACAAAACTTCAACTCCTTGCCAGTTCCCCACCAGCCAGACCGTGCCCCCGGCGCCGCCCAGGGCCAACTCGGTTCCCGGCCTGGCGGTGAATTCACCGGCCGACAGGCCGGTAATTCTGAAGGGCAGGCCATCCAGGACCGGTCCGGCCTGAAACCCCCTTTCAGTCAGTGTGAACAGGGCCAGCCCCGACCTGCCGTCCTGTTCGAAAGCCACGGCAACGGCCGGGACAAGCCCCGGCCGGGCCAACACCTCCACAAAGCGCAGCGTACCCGGTACCAGCCGGATGCCCACCAGTTCGATCCCGGCCACCTCGGGTCCTTCTCCCGTCAGACGGTAAACATAAATAGTCCCCGTAGCGGAAGCCGCGGCAACAATTTCTTCCCTCCCGTCGCCGTCCAGGTCCCCGGCGGCCACGTCCGAAAACCCCGCCCCGGCTTCCGGGCCGGTGGCGGCCAGTACGGCCGCCGCCCCCTGCCTGAGGCCGATTATAAAAATCCTCTCGGCGGTTGAGGCGACGTAAAACGCCCTGTCTTCCCTGATCAGGCCCGGCCGCCCGGCCGCCAGAGCGGTGACGCCGGCCGCCAGGTCCAGCCTGGCGAAGAGCCGGTATTCCCCTTCATCGGGAACGAACAGGAACACCTGGCTGCCCGAGGCGGCGGCCACATCCCCCCTGTCGTCAAAAACCCTGCCGGAGGCCACCAGCACCGGTCCCCGGTCCAAGCCTGTTTTCCAAATTAAAGCAGGCACCTCCCGTCAACCCCCGTATAATGCTTTACTTAAAGATTATGCCGCGAAACCTCCTTTTGTCCGTCAAGACCGGCATTGACCGGCCTGCTTTACTGTGCTAAGCTGAATTCATAAAAAATGGAAGGGATGCAACGAAAATTGCCCAGAGCAGGCGCCGGAAAAAAAGGCAGCCGCAGGAGACTGCCCGCGGAAATGTTAAAAAAAATCAAGGACTATCTCGCCGCCCAAAACAATGTTGCGGCCGCATATCTTTTCGGCTCCCACGGCACCGCGCTGCAGCATGGATTCAGCGATATCGACCTGGGCCTGGTGTATTATCCCGGCCAAGAGCCTGATTTCAGGCGCGAGCTGGCCCTGGAGGCAGAACTCTCCATGATCCTGGGCACCGATAACATGGACCTGGTCAACCTGAACAGGGCCCCCCTTCAGTTAAGGTACAGGGCTGTCGCTGAAGGAACCCTGCTTTTTGAAGGCGACCCGGACACATTAAGTGATTTTTTGGAACAGACGTACCGCCTGTACGGGGACTACCAGATAGATCTGAAGGCATACTATGATGAATACCGCCTGGCTTTACGGGAGGCTTATTTAAAATGATTGACAGGGATGTCATTACCGAAAAAATCGGGTACATTGAGAAAAACCTCAACCTGCTCCAGTCCCTGAGCGGGATTCCGGAACAATCTTTCCTGCGGAATCATTACGTCGGAGCCGCGAAATACTACCTGCAAACCTGCATAGAAGCCATGCTCGATATAAATCACCATGTCATCGCCCGGCTGCGCCTGGGCGCTCCCAAAAATTACGCCGATTCATTCCGCATCTTGGGAGACAATGGTATCCTGCCCGAACACAGCCTCCCGGTCTTTTACGAAATGGCCAGGTTTCGAAACCGCATAGTCCACTTATACCAGCAGGTCGATGATAAAGAAGTTTATAAAATACTGCAATCCGGTTTGGGCGACTTCAAGATTTTCATTAAAGCAATTACAGGACATTTTTTCAGGTAAACCCAATCCGGGAAACAGTAAGTTTTGATTATCACCAGCCAGGCCCCCGCGCAAACAAAAAAAACCTAAACCGCTTGATCAAGCAATATAATCTGTTATAATCAGCGCAGGAATTTATTTTTTTCCGCCCGACCCAGAAATGTGCCTTAGAACCGGTCTTGCTTTTTTGCCCTGAAAATAGTATATTGTTTTTGTAATCCATTGATGACCCCAAAATCAATGAAGGAGAAAAGTAGGTCGGAAACAGCCCTGCAGGGAGAAAACGCCGGCGACTGGAAGCGTTTTCAGGGCATGACCGTCTGAAGTTCCCTCCGGAGATGCAGGCTGAAGCCGCCTTTCGCGGTGTGTAGGCCGGGCCGCTTTTCCCGCGTTAAAGGGAAGGGGTATCGGAAAATGTTTTCCCGTACCTTAATGAGCGGGTGTGCCGTCAGGCGCGCCAATTAGGGTGGTAACACGGATGGCGCTTGAAAAGCTTTCCGTCCCTAAAACCGGGGGAAGGCTTTTTTATGTGCCGGAAAACTTTTTCCCGTACCCGTTGAGGTGGGCCCGTCCAGGGCCAAACTGGGTGGAACCGCGGAAGCCTGCAACTTTCGTCCCGGTGATGGGGTTGCGGGCTTTCTTTATATACAGGGGGTGGGGTTATGAGCGAAGAAGACGGCTTTTTCGGGCCGTACCGCGGATATCTGATCTCATCGGCCGGCAGTGGCCGGCACCTGAAAAAATCGTCAAAAAAGGAGGCAGCCCGGTGTTGAGTTCCGATCAGGCCGGGAAGAATATGATTGTGCTGATGGATACCGGGAGTTCCCGGGATCAACTTGAAGCAGTGATGGAAAGGCTGGTAAGCTCCGGATTCCAGGCCCGCATGATGAGGGGAGCCGGGCGGTTTGTCATCGGCGCCAGTGGGGACGGGGAAGCAGTACCGTCCCCGGACCTGGAAGGCATGCCCGGGGTAATCGGCGTGATTCCCGCAACGCGTCCCTACAAGCTGGTCAGCAGGGAAGCAGGCGGCGGAAACTCGGTGGTTGAGGCAGGCGGGGTCGAAATAGGTGGATGCCGGATCGTCATAATGGCCGGGCCCTGCGCTGTGGAAACACCGGAACAGATGCATGCGGCCGCCCGGGCCGTCAGCCTGGCCGGGGCCAAGATACTGCGGGGAGGGGCCTTCAAACCCAGGACTTCGCCATACAGCTTCCAAGGGCTGGAGGAAGAGGGGCTGAAGCTGCTTACCGGGGCGGCCAGAGAGTACGGCCTGGCCACGGTCACCGAGGTGGTTGACCTGCCCAGCCTGGATATAGCTTTGAAATACGTGGACATGGTCCAGATAGGGGCCAGAAACATGCAGAATTTCCGGCTTCTCCAAGCCGTTGGCCGAGCCGGAAGGCCGGTTCTGCTGAAAAGAGGTTTGTCCGCCACCGTCGAGGAGTGGCTGATGGCGGCCGAGTACATAGCCTCCGAGGGCAACGCCGGAATAGTCCTGTGCGAGAGGGGGATTAGAACCTTCGAGACGTCCACCAGGAACACCCTCGATTTAAGTGCGGTTCCGCTGGTAAAGGGCCTGTCGCACCTTCCGGTGGTGGTGGATCCCAGTCATGCCACCGGCATGAGGGGGCTGGTTGGGCCCATGAGCCTGGCGGCCGTGGCCGCCGGGGCCGACGGCCTGCTCATAGAGGTCCATCCCGATCCCAGAAAGGCCCTCTGCGACGGGCCCCAGTCCCTGAGTCCGGAGGAATTCCAGAAGGTGGCCGTAGAACTCAGGGCGGTTGCGGTAGCTGTGGGCAGGGCGGCCTGACTGACAGGGGGGTGGTTTAGTGAAAAAGGTGGGTTATCTCGGTCCCCCGGGGACGTTTACCGAGGCTGCCGCCCGGAAGTATTGCGCCGGCAGGCGGGTGGATCTGGTCTGCCGCCCCTGCCTGACTGAGATTGTGGCGGCAGTGGAGAACGGAGAGCTGGACGAGGGGGTCGTTCCGCTGGAAAATTCGACCGAGGGGGCGGTGGGCCAAATCCTTGACCTGGTGGCCCGGGCCCCGGGGATCAGGTTTTGCGGCGAAGTCGTGACCGAAGTGCACCACTGCCTGATGGCCAGGCCCGGAACGGCTAAGGGTGAAATCCGGCGGGTGCTGTCGCATCCCCAGGCTCTGGCCCAGTGCAGGGAGTACCTGGCCCGCGAGCTGCCGGAGGCGGGTATGGGGGAAACCGCCAGCACCGCCCAGGCCGCCGCCATTGTAGCCGGCTCCCAGGAGCCCTGGGCGGCTGTAGGATCGGAACTGGCCGCCGCCGGCTACGGCCTGGAAATACTGGCCCGCCGGATCCAGGACTGCGAAGAAAACGCCACCAGGTTTATCGTTCTGGGAAGGCAAGACGCGGATTACTGCCCTTTATCCCGGACCTCCCTGATTGTGGAGACCAGGGACCGCCCCGGGGCGCTCTACGGGATTCTCAGGGAATTTGCCCTGAGGGAGATCAATCTTTCAAGGATTGAATCAAGGCCGGTCAAAAAGAAGCTGGGCCAGTATATGTTTTTTATCGACCTGGAGGGGCACCGCAGCGAAGCCGGGGTGAAATCGGCCGTCGAGGCGGTTTCCGGAAAGGTCGACTACCTGAGAGTTCTTGGATCTTACCCCCGGGACATCTCCCTGGGTTGCCGGGCCGGGGCCGAAACCGGCGGGCAGACGGCCGCCGTGGACGAACTGAGGGCTGAAATCGACCTGGTTGACGGCCAGATAGTGGAACTCATCGGGCTGCGTACCCGGCTGGTGGAGAAAATAGGGAGGCTGAAGGGCGATCCGGCTTCCGTCAGGGACCCGGCCAGGGAGGACGAGGTTCTGAGGCGGGTCAGGGCGGCGGCCGTCCGGAAGGGCGCCGACCCGGACACCGTTGAGGAAATTTACAGGCTGGTTATTTCCAGCAGCGTGGAGTTCCAGAGGCAGGCCTTGAAAGCGGCATCCGCCCGCTGACGGCCTCAAGGGCGCATATCAACAAAATGAAACGAGGCCCGGAAAATACTCCGGGCCTCCCGGTATCGAACCTGCAGCTTCTCGGAACTCTGTGTGATCATGGCGGCCGGGGCGTTTTAAACTGCGCAAAGTTCCAGCAGGAACTGCCTGGCCACTTTGCCCGAAGGGGTGCGCGGGATTTTACAGAAGGTTACTGAGGACGGCGCCCGGCCCCGGCTTGATTTTTTCAGGCAGTGGCTGATTATGGCGTGCTCATTCAGCTGGTTGTTGCTTTCCGGCTCCACGAAAGCCTTCAGGACCCGTCCCCCAGTGGGCTGCTGAACCGAAACGACAACCACATCGCTGACACCGTTGATACACCCGATCAGTTTTTCCAGTTCCCTTACCTCCAGATTGAGCTCGGTGTTTTCCATTCCCTTTACCTCCACAGGTTTATATATATATTTTTTTATTTGTTTCCGTCCCCGGTCGCGTTTTCCAGAAGCACCCTCAGGCTGTCCACTATGTCGATGATGTCCAGGAGATCCATCTGGTCGGCGTACTTGTTGAGAATGGCGGTTATGTTATCAATAGCCTGCTCCGCGGGAGTCATGGCGGTACCCCCAAACACACTTCGTTCCAGATAATTATATAACCACTTTGCCGCGGATCCAATAATTTTGTCTTTAATTGCATTATATAGCTTTTAACCGTCATTATAGGCTTTTTTTAATTACCGGGTCGTTTTTTTTGTGGCTTTTTTTGGGGGAGGGGAATATTTTTTAGCAATTTGGTTGACATCGCGGGAGAGGCAGGGTAAAAATTGATCTAAAGGCACATCATCCAAAGATATCCGTCAGTAACGGGGGTATATTATGAAGGTAAATTTTCGATCCAGGACCATCGCAGTATACAGCGTACACAAAAAGGCGGGAAAAACCACCGTGGTCAGGGAACTGGCAGGCTTTTACCAGCTTGCAGGAAAGCAAACCCTGCTGGTGGACTTCACCCTTGGAAAGAGCGGCTTTCTTAACGGTTTGCCGGCTCCCGGGAAACTTGATTTTTCCAGTTGGTTGAAAGATATCGAAAAGAAGCTTAAGCACCTACCCCCCCACGAAATCAGGTACAGCCCGGAGGAAATTCTTAAATACACCCATGTCGACGCCACCGGTCTGAGCATTTTATCCTGCGCCCCCGGCAGGATTCCCGATCGAATGTTGGAGATGGCCGGTGTGGTCATGAATTCCCTGGCCGGGACAAGTTACGGGGTGATTGTATTCGACCTGAATTCAGAGGTCAGGGATTATATTATATCGGTTCTCTCTTCCGCCGACACCGTGCTTTTAGTTACCGACACATACCGCTACGACGTCGTCGAGGTGAAAATGGTCATGGAAAGGCTCAAGGAGGCCGGCTGCCGGATGGACCACTTCAAGGTAGTCTTTAACAAGAAGCCGTCTTTTTTCGACGACACCCCCCTCCAGATAGCCGAGGAATTCAACCTGCCCATGGCCGGTTCACTGCCTGACTATCCCAAGCTGAGCCCGAACTTTTTCATAAACATAGAGACCGTAAGTGAGTACAGTCAGGCAATGAAAAAACTGATTGAAAACGTGTGATTAAAACGCCGGCGGGCGCCGGGCCATGTCCGGCGCTATTTTTTTCCCCGCCCCCCGGGCCCGCCCTTTTTTTCAGGAGCGGCCTGCAGGGACGATGTATAACAACCCGGGACGAATACCATCATAATTCTATGCACAAATAACCGGGGAGGTAATCTCATGAAAAAACTGAGGGTCGGCATAATCGGTGCAGGGATGGCCTTTGACCGGCTGCATCTCCCGGCCTACCGGGAGATGCCGGACAAATACCAGATTGCGGCCGTCTGCGACGAGAAAAGGGAGACGGCGGAAAAATGGGCGGCCCAACTGGGCCTGGACAAGGAGAGCGTATACACCGACCACAGGGAAATTGCTGGGCGGGAAAACATCGACTGCTTCGACATAATGGTGCCTATTGAAAAAAATTTCACCGTCACCGAGGACGTGGCCCGGATCGCCCGCAAGCCCATCATCTGTGAGAAGCCACTGGCTCCCAACCCGGAACAGGCCCGGGCGCACAGGGACCTGTCCAAAAAATACGGCGTCCCCATCCTGATCGCGGAAAACTACAGGTACAACGAGGAAGTAAACATGATCAGGGACATGGTCAGGACGAAAAGGGTGGGGGACGTGGTCTATTTCATCCAGAATAGAGTTTACGCCTTTCCCATCGACATGAAGAAGGACACCTTCGCCGCCACGGAGTGGAGGCAACACCCTCAATACCCGGGGGGAACCATCCTGGACACCACGGTTCACGACATGGCCGCCCTCAGGCATATACTGGGAGCCGTAGACCGGCTGCAAGCCTTTGGGGTGCCCCAGGACGACGACTTTTCGCCCTACGCGGTGGTTAACGTAAACATGCGCTTTCACAGCGGGGTAACCGGCCAGTTTTCATTCTACTGCTCGGGGGTGGAGATGCAGAGGCCCCTGGTCGGGTTGAGGCTGTTCGGCACCAGGGGAATGATTTACCTGGAGGAGAGGGACTGCGGCATCATCAACGTGGCCCACAACGACGGCCGGCGGGAGCAGGTGCCCTACCGGCCCCAGAGGGGCTTCTACAACGAGCTCCTGAACTTTTACAACGCGGCCATAGGCAAGGAGCCCCTGGCGGTTACCCCGGAAATGGAGTTCGGCGATGCCATGACTGTGTTCGCCATCTTGGACTCCATAAGGGAGAACAGGATCGTTCAGGTAGACAGGGACGGCGACTATCAGCCGTTTTACGCCGGGGAAAGATACCGGCCGGAGGACCGTCCCGTCGTGCAGTGAAGCTTGTTGAAGCCGCCCGGCCAGCCCGGTATCTCCCATGTTTTTCATCCCTCCGTGGTGCGTTTTTACGGTATGAAGGTCTGATTCTGCCGCCCGCAGGGCGGCTTTTTTTCTGCCGCGTCCGGTTCCCGCGCCGGCAACCGCGGCTGTCCGGAAGGCCGGACCCATTGGAAGCTTTTGCTGGCGGCGGGTAGGGAGCGCGGGCCCAGGGCCCCTGCATCAATTGACTGTAGAAATATGTATGAAAAACTAATATAATTATATAACCAGTTGGGATGTAAGATATGAGGCCTATATTTGCCACGGGAGGAAACAGTATGGCAGATCCGGATATCAAGAAGACTTCAGACAGGAATATGGTCAGAGTGAGAATTCCCGGCTCCGGGACATTTGAACTTCCCGTCGGATCAAAAGCCGAGGAGGCCATGAAGTTCGACACCTCGGCCAGGAGATCGCCGGTGGTGGCGGTAAAAATAAATAATTCCCTTGAGGATTTGAAAACAGGGATAAATGAAGACTGCACCCTGGAGTTCATCGACCTTGAGTGCGACGACGGGATGCGGGTCTACCAGAGCGGACTGATCATGGTTTTGAACAGGGCCGCCCTGGAGGTGTTTCCCGAGTGCAGCGTTATCGTGGAACACTCCCTGGCCAACGCCATTTACGGGGAGATTAAACTGAAGAGGGCGCTTAAGGACAGCGACATAGAAAAAATCGAAAAACGGATGCGTTCCATCATCAACGGCGGGGGAGGCGTTGAAAGGTTTGTCCTCACCCGGGAGGAAGCGGTCAATCTGTTCAGACAAAAAGGAATGCGGGACAAGGTGGACCTGCTGGCCTACTGGGGACCATCCCCGGTGGAGATGATCAAGTGCGGGGACTACTGCGATTACGCCCTGGGTCCGGTGGTTCCGGACCTCAATATATTAAAGGTTTTCAGGCTCAGGTTTTACCTGCCGGGCTTCATCCTGGAGCTTCCGCGCAAAGAGGACCCCCTGTCCCTGCCGGTTTACGTGGAGCAGGGAAAGCTGGCCAACGTTTTCTTCGAGGCCGACAAGTGGGAAAAGGTGCTCAGGGTGCGGGACTCGGTGGCCTTGAACAGGGTCCTGGAAAGAGGGGAGGCCGCGGACCTGATCAGGGTGGCCGAGGCCTTCCAGGAGAAGAAAATAAGCAAGATTGCCGATGAAATCGCGAATAATATCGACCGGACCAGGATCGTTCTGATCGCCGGGCCGTCGTCATCGGGGAAGACCACCTTCTCCAAGAGGCTGGCGGTCCAGCTCAGGGTCAACGGCATCAACCCGGTGGCCATATCCCTTGACGACTATTTCGTGGACAGGGAATTCACGCCCCTGGACGACAGGGGGGAATATGATTTTGAAAGCCTGGAGGCCGTTGACCGGGGCCTGTTCAACGACCACCTGATCAAGCTTGTCCAGGGGGAGGAAATAGATCTCCCCAGTTACAACTTCATAACCGGCAGGAGGGAGTACCGGGGGCAGAGGTTGAAGCTGGGAAAGTACGACCTCATAATCGTTGAAGGGATTCACGGGCTAAACGACCGGCTGACGGCCTCGATTCCCAAGGGGAGAAAGTTCAAGATTTACGTCAGCGCCCTTACCCACCTCTCCCTGGACAACCAGCACCGCATTCACACCACCGACCTGAGGGTCATCCGCAGGATCGTCAGGGATAATAATTTCAGGGGGTACAGCGCGGCCCAGACCCTGGAAAGATGGCCCATGGTCAGGCGGGGCGAGGAGAGAAACATTTTCCCCTTCCAGGAGGAGGCTGACGCCATGTTCAACTCCGCCCTGGTTTACGAGCTGGCTGTTCTTAGGGGTTACGCCGGGCCCCTTTTGGAGGGGATTACCAGGGACTCCCCGCAGTATTCAGAGGCCAGGCGGTTGATCAGGATACTGAGCTTTTTCGATACCATCGACTGTTCGGAGGTTCCTTCCAATTCCATCATCAGGGAATTCATCGGGGATAGCTGTTTTTACAGATAAGCTGAAAAAACACGGTCCACCGGGGGACGGTGCCCACGCCGGCCCTTGCCGCCCACACCCCCTCGGAGGTGTGGCTGCGGATTGAGGAGCGCAAGGTGGCCATGATTAACAACCTGATGGTGGCCATAGTTTCCGACCGGGCCGCCCAGCCGGTGATTAACGCGGGAACGCTTTACTAGCCGGTGAGCGAGTCATGTCCGCCAAAAAAAACTTTCCCCTGAGGATAGACCCGAAGCTTTACCAGGTGCTTGAGCGGTGGGCCGCAGACGATCTGCGCAGCATCAACGCCCACATCGAGTTTCTCCTGCAGGAGGCCGCCCGGAAGGCGGGGCGGCTGCCGGCCGGCCCGCCGGAGAGGCCGGAGGGGACGGCGCCAGAAGAGAAAAGTTAAGGCCGGATCCGACACCTGCCGAAACCCGCAGAAGACCTCTGGAGTCCAGGCCGGTTTCACAGGCAGGGCACCTGACGGCGTGGTGTCCCTCGGCGTTTATGTATTCCGGCGCCGTGCAGTCGCTCTCACAGCTTCCGCAACTGCCGCAATTCCAATGTATGGTGACTTTCCTCCGCAAAAAATTTCCCCTACCGGACGGTAGGGGGATTCCGGCAACTTAAGCGTTCATGATCCTCTCGATGGCCCCGCACGGGCAGGCCCGGAAGCACTTTCCGCAGCGGTTGCAGTTGTTCGGGTTGATGGCGTAGTTGACGGTATCGTCTACGAAAACGGCGTTGTCTTTGCACTCCCACTCGCAGGCCGCGCAGGCCATGCAGGCGGCGGCGTTGATCCGGTAGTCGAATTTAAATTTTTTCTTATCGGCGGTCATGTTTACCTCCCCCTTCTATAAACCCGCTGCCAGAAATTTATATTCACCACATTTCTACTTCTACTTTGCCACCTAAATTCCTGCCTTTAATAATTCTTTTTTTGCCAGGGAAAATATATTTAAATGAGAACAGGGGGTGCGGGTTATTGGGCAGGAAAGTGATTAAAGGGGTGGCCAAGAGGTATTTCGTGCCGGGCAGCGGTCCTAGGGGCTACCGGCCGGTCTGGGAGACCGGCCGGGCATCGTACTACAACCGGATCAAGAAAGTCACGGGTATCGACAGGCCCAGCACTTGAGCCCGGCCGTCAGGCAGCACGGCCCAAATTACTTGCCGGGGCATAAAGGCAGGATTATCGGCGCATCTGGCAAATATTATTACCGATGCCAATTAATGGAGGTGCGCCATGTTCCGGTTTGGCCTGAAAAGGGAAGAAAAGGAGATACTTATCCGCACCATTAATGAACTCCAGGAATTAAGGGCCGAGCTGTCCAGTTTTAAAAATACCCTGGCCGGCATACTGCCGGCCGACGGCGGGACCGGTGCCGAGACGGGCGCGGGTTCGGGCGGCGGGGAGGTTGCCGGGCCGACCGGTACCGGGGAGGAACCGGGCGGGAACCAGGGAACCCAGGGTCAGGGCCTTGATGTACAGCCGGCGCCGGAGAGTACCGGCCCGGACCTGGCGGAGGAAGGCCTTAGCGGGAACGGCGGAACCGGCAGGAAGGAGGCTCCGGCGCCCAAAGGAACCGTTCCGGAAAGCGGGCTTGGGGATGTACGAGCAGCCGGGGCCGCCGGTAAGGGGGGGGCGGAAGGCCCTTTATCCGGCGTGCCCCAGTCCGCACAGGATGAACCTCCGGCCCGCAGGGACTGGGCGGTGGTCAGCCTGACCCAGAAAAAAAGGCCGTGGTGGAAATTATGGGAGCCCGAGAAGAGGGTAACAAAAAGGTCGGTTTAAAGGCGGCCGGGGAAGGATTTCCGGCCGGGGCCGGGCCTGCCGGGGGGAATGGAAGAGTTCCGGCGTCGGGCATGGAAGAACGGGATGAAACAAAAAAAATCTGCCGCGTCTGCGGCCGGATGGTGACGTTCCGGTACAGGGGAAGCGGCGGAAGGATCTGCATGTCCTGCCTGCACAGGACCCACGCGGACCATCTGGCGGGGAACCGCCGGGTGTGCCTGCGCTGTGCCGGGGAGGACCTGTTTATTCCACCCGAGTACAACCGGGTACCCCGCAGTATCACACTGGTTCACCTGGCGGATTTGCACCTGGGCGGGGATGAATCCGTGGAGCGCGCGGAACTGCTGAAAAAATGGCTTGAAGGCGGGGGGTGGAACTATATCCTGGTCAGCGGGGACCTGACCGGCAGGGCCGAAAGGAAGGAATATGAAAGGGCCGCCCGCTGGATCCGGGACGTCGAGTCCACCGGGGCCAGGGTAGCGGTGGTGCCCGGCAACCACGACATCGGCTACTGGGGTAACGCCGCGTCCGTGGCCGGGCAGGCAGTCGGCAAAAAATATCACCGGTGGATAAAAAAAATCGACAGGCCCATCGAGCCCTGCCTCAGAGGGCCCGGGTGCGTTGTTTTGGGCCTCAACTCGTCTCACGGGATAAACCCCGCCAGGCTTTTCAACGGGTACCTCGACCGGTGGCAGCGGGCCAGGGCGGTGGAGATACTCAGGTCGACGCCGCAGGACCACCTGAAGGTGGTTTTCTGCCACCACCCCCTGGTCCGGTTTCCGGAAAACCGCCACCGGGCCATGTTCAGGGCGGAGGTGGTGAGGGAGGAACTGGCGGCCGCCGGGGCGAATCTTTTTCTCTGGGGGCACCAGCACAGTTTCGCCGCCGCCGATCTGGCCGGGGCCTGGGGGAGATGCTACGCGGTCCAAAGCCCTACCCTGTCGAACCGGCTGCGGAATGGTGAACACCCGGGATTCACGGTGGTGGAATGGTTTTTAAAAGAGCGGGTTGTCATCCGTGCCTTTAATATTGTAAAGGCTGGGTACATCGAAGAGGAGAAAAGGGCCGAATACCCCGTGCAGGGAGGAACAGCACAACCCTTCGTTGAATAAATAATTGCCAGGAAGTAGATTTTCGGATCAGGAGATGCTTTTTTTACCCTCCGCAGTGCCGTAATTTTTTTCGGCATGGGAGTTTGAATTCCTGATGCCGACCAGAGGGGGTTGACCGGATGCTTTTTGAGCAGGGCCCCATCAGGCCCCCCAGTGAGGCCGAGAGCCTCCTGCTGAGATTCACAAGGAACTGCCCGTGGAACAGGTGCGATTTCTGCGGGACATACAAGGGGACGGCCTTTTCCAGGCGTTCCCTGGAAGAGATAAAGCAGGACGTGGACAATGTCTGCCGGATCGTTGACCGGATCAGGGAGATATCCTGGCAGGCGGGGTACGGCGGGGAGGTAAACCGCCAGGTGCTGTCCGAAGTCTACCGGACCGGAAGCCACCAGGTCATTCACGTCGCCGCCTGGCTTTACCGGGGCGGGAAGACGGTATTCATCCAGGACGCCAATTCGCTGATCATGAAAACCGCGGACCTGGTGGAGGCGATCGGGTACGTCAAGCGAAAGCTGCCCTCGGTGGAAAGGATAACCTCTTATGCCAGATCAAAGACCCTGGCCGGAAAGAGCCGGCAGGAGCTGGAGGAAATCCGCCACGCGGGGCTGAGCCGGATTCACGTGGGTATGGAGTCAGGGTCGGACGCCGTCCTCAAGTACATGAACAAGGGGGTCACCGCCAGGGACCACATAGAAGGCGGAAGGCGGGTGGTGGAAGCCGGCATTTCTCTGTGCGAATACGTGCTTTTGGGGCTGGGGGGCCGGAACTGGCCGGAGGAACACCCGCTGGAAACCGCCAGGGTGCTCAACGAGATAAACCCCGATTTTATAAGGATGAGAACCCTGACCGTGATAGAGGGAACGCCCCTGTACGACAAGCTGGCCGGGGGAGAGTTCGCAGAGCAGACCGAGGACGAAATTGTGGCCGGGGAAAGGCTTTTGATTGAAAACCTGGAGGGCATCGGCAGCGAGGTGGTCAGCGACCACATGCTGAACCTGCTGGAAGAGGTCTGCGGCAGGCTTCCGGAACAGAAAGAGTACATGATTTCGGTGATCGACAGATATCTTTCCCTATCCGAACAGGTAAGGCTTAATTTCCGCCTCGGAAAGCGGACCGGGCTGTACAGGAGGCTGGCCGACCTCAATGACCCGGCCAGGCGTGCCAGGGTGGAAGCCATGGTCAGGCGGCTGGAGGCCGAGGGAAGGCTGGACGGCACCATTTCATCCCTGAGAGCCTCGATGATTTGACTAAAAGCCCTCCTTACGGCAGTTAACTGACCGGATCACAGCCTATCGGAGGCCAAAAATGGAAAAGAAGTGCAACCTGGAACAACATTTCAAGGAAAAGTATGCCGAGGAAATCAAAAAGATCATGGACCGGGAAAAGGTAGGCCCCGAGGTGGCCGTGTGCAGCTATCTCTGCCCGGAAATAATCGGCTGTATCGAGGACGTGGAGGAAAAGGCCTGCGCCCTCCGCCTGAGGATGCTCAGGGCGTAAGCTTTATCAACTTGCGGGGAGGAACCCATTTGGCAAGAGTCAGGGTCTTGGACCTCAAAAGCGGCATGAAGCTGGTTTCCAGCTTTGTGGTCAGGGCGAAAAGACTTACCCCGTATAAAGGCAAAGCGGGAAATTTTTTGTCCCTTACGTTGGGAGACAGCAGCGGGCAGGTGGAGGCCAAGCTGTGGGAAAGGGCCGAAGAGGCCTACGGCACCCTAAACGTGGGCGATTTGCTGGAAATAAAGGGAGACGTCAGGGAATTCAACGGGGTGCTGCAGGTGAACGTGGGGTCGTACCGGGTGTGCCGGGAGGATGAATTCGATCCCAGGGAATTTTTGCCTTCGTCTCCCGGGGATACAGGGCGGATGCTGGCCGAACTGGAGGTCTTGGTGGACTCCGTCCGGAACGACCACCTCAGGCACCTGCTGGCGAGCTTTTTCAGCGACGTCCAGTGGCGGGAGCGCTTCTGCGCGGTCCCGGCGGCCAAGGTCAACCACCAGGCCTACCTGGGCGGGCTCCTGGAACACACCCTGAACGTGGCCAGGGCGGCGGCCGCCGCCGCCGGTCTCTACCCCAGACTGGACCGCGATCTGCTTATCGCCGGCGCCGTCCTTCACGATATCGGCAAGGTGGAGGAATACAGGTACGACAGGTACATTGACTTTACCGACCAGGGGAGGCTCCTGGGGCACATCGTCATGGGTGTCAGCGAGGTGGACCGGAGGATCCGGGATCTGGAGAGGGATCCGCCCTTTCCGGAAAACCTGCGCATCAAGGTACTGCACATTATCACGAGCCACCACGGCCTTTACGAATGGCAGTCACCCAAAAGGCCCAAGTTCCCGGAAGCCGCCGTCATCCACGTCCTGGACATGCTGGACACGGTGGTGGACGCCTTCTCAAGGGCCCTGGACGGAGGCGCCGGCGAGAATTCCTCTTGGTCCCCTTGGATCCGCAGTCTGGACAGGTATGTCTTTTTAAAATAAGCGTTAAGCCTTCCGTGCCGGGATGAACATGGTTGAAGGAAAGGCCCGGTCAGCCGGGGACGGTGCCCGGACCACCGGGACCGGGCACCTTCCTGGGGAGGAAACTGCCCACGATTCTGCCCTCCACGGCCAGGACCGCCGGAAAAGAGCAGGCGTTATGGGCCGCTCCCCAGCGGCCCCGGCTGTCTGCCACCAGTACGCCCCCGGGTGAGCCCTTTTTCTTCGACAGCCTGGTTACGGTCCTTTCAGCCGCCTCCTGGGGATGCAGCCCGCGGGCCAGGAGGGAGTCGACGTGTTTTGCGGTCAGGGTTTCAATGAAGGCCTCTCCCAGTCCGGTGCACACCACCGCGCACCTCCGGGAGGCGAATATGCCGCCGCCGATCACCGGGGTGTCACCCACCCTCCCGGGCAGTTTCAGGAAAGACCCGCCGGTGGATGAGGCCGCCGCCAGCCTGCCCCGGCGACAGACAACGCAGCCGACGGTGTCCCACGCCCGCCCCATTTCCGCCGGCAGGCCTGTGAACAAGCTAACTTCCGGCACTTCCCCCCGGGATCTCCGGCGGACGGCCTCCTGCCAGGCCCTGAACATTTCCGGGGTCACGCAGCTAACCCGGGGAAAGCCCCGGGAACGGGCGAACTTCGTGGCTCCCCGGCCGGCGAGAAGGACATGGGGAGTGTCCTCCAGCACCCGGCGGGCCACCGAAACAGGGTTGGCCACGTCCCGGATTGCCGCCACTGCCGCGAACCTTCCGGTGAATCCGTCCATAATGGCCGCGTCCATCTCCACCCGGCCTTCAAGGTTCAGCACCGATCCGTAGCCGGCGTTGAACAATGGGCTGTCCTCCAGAAATTTCACGGCTTCCTCGGCCGCGCTCAGGATTGAAGTTTCCAGGGCCCTGAACCCGGCCAGGGCGGCTCCCTCCAGTACTTTCATGTACGGCGGGGCGTCGCTGGTTTCTACGCCGCCGTGAACTAAAACCAGGTCCATTGAAATCTCCTTTCCCGAACGGCCCGCGGACGGAGCTGCAATGGCCGCAGCGCCGCCGTTCCCGCTTTCAAGATATAGCTTTGTCACGTCCCGGGGTTTTGTATAACTGTAAACAATGGCAGAAGCGGAGGATATGGGCTAAAATATTGTTAATTCAAGTATGGGGGTGATTGGCATCCGCAGGTATATCGTAGGAGTAATGGGAGGCGGCGAGGGGGTTTCCCCGGAGGTCTACAGGGCGGCTTACCGGCTGGGGGCGATGATTGCCCGGGAGGGCTGGATCTTGCTCAACGGAGGCAGGCCCGCCGGCGTTATGGAGGCCTCTGCCAAGGGGGCCAAGGAGAACGGCGGCCTGACCGTGGGTATTCTGCCGGATAACGGCGCCGGCCCGGTTTCCAGCTATATAGACATCCCCATTGCCACCGGCATGGGGGACGCGCGGAACTGTATCAACGTGCTGTCCAGCGATGCTGTGGTTGCCCTCCCGGGGAAGGCCGGGACTATTTCTGAAATCGCCCTGGCCCTGAAGAGCGAAAAGTCGGTCGTCCTGTTGAATTTCGACACCTGCGGCCTGTTTGACGATTACCGCCGGAGGGGCCTGCTGAAAACGGCGGAAAGTCCTGAAGAGGCCGTACTGCTGATCAAGTCGTGCCTTGAAAAAAGTCATCCGATTTAGAGGTACTTATTAATAATTTTGACGACCAGGGCTAAAGCCTCGCCGTTGGTAAGGCAACTATCGGGCCGGAAACTCCGGTCGGGGTACCCGAAAATTAAACCCTCGGTAAACGCGATGGCCAATTTACTTTTATCGAACACTCCGTCAAAGTCCGTGAATTTTGAGGCCGCCTCTTTTATTTCCCCTTCTGTGGCATCTCTTCCCCTGACCAGTTCCGCGGCGTGGAGCAATTTTACCATTCCCGCCACCGCCTTCGACCTGGCAATGTATTTTCCGTCGGACAGGCCGTAAGTGTAAGATTCCAGGAATTTCTGGCGGTGGTTTTTCTTTGCCGGTTCCAGTACGGCCATTAAAAGATCGTTCCATTTGTCAATGGTTACAGGCCGGTCGAGGCCGGTGTCCCCGGACAGGACAATGCTTTCCGCCCTTTTAAAAAGGTCAACCCTTAAGGATGCGGTTTTAAAAGACTCTTTGAACATCCTCCCGGCCCAGTGTTCATCCGGATCGTTGCCGGTTTTCCTTGAGTGATCCAGGTCTATGCCGTATTTCTTTACGACCCTGGAGAGCATCGATACGGCTTCGGCAACTGTAAGCGGGTCTTTCGGCCTGAAGCGGTCCTTCACCGTTGCGTCCAGAATCCCTTCGCAATAGGCCTTTTGCACCAGCACCCTCTGTTTTTCGCTAATTTCGTTCAAATCCTGCAGGACCATGGAGGGCTTCAATTCCTCGGCGGTGACATACCCCCGCAGGTAAGGCTTGACGGTGAGGAGCTTGACCAGTCCGCCCGCCGCGTCCTCCCTGGGCACTACATTTCCGCCGGCCAGATCGTAAACGTACATTTTCAGTAACTGTTCCGATTTTTGCGGGGGCAGTTGCAGCAAGATCCTGATCAGCAGCGCCCACTGGCCTGTTTCAACGGGCCTGTTTAAATTCTCCCGGTTAAAGACCAAATTGCGCAGGATGCCCTTTCCCTCTTCCGTCAGAATGCCGTCCTCCGGACCGCTGTTGAAAACCGGGGCGAGGGCCTGCTTAAAAGCCGCCAGATCGTCGAGGACCCAGTGTTTTTTCAGGGGAACGGGATCAAAATTTATCTTCTTAGGAGGGTCTATTTTCAACTCCAAGGCTTTTATTTTTTCTGCCTCTACTTTCATCCCGGCCTCATTGGCGTAAGCCCATCCCGCCGTCAAAAACAATACCATGAATACCGCCGGTATAGCCGTCCCGAGATTTTTCATGCCGGTTCCTCCATTTATTACTGGTTTTCGCAATGTCTGCTTGACGTAAAATTCGGCGTTCACAACCGCGGTTATCTCCTTTTCCAGGGAAGAAGTATCGTAAATCCCGTAGTCGGACACCTCATTGGAGTTGGGCCTGGTAATCTGGAAAACCCCCATTTTTGAAGACCGCAGGGGGCCGATTTTCCCGCCGCTGTTCGCGACCAACTGCTCGGCCCGCCTCCTGGCGTCCTTGGACGCCTCGCCCAGCATGTCTATCTTCAGGTCGTTCAGCTTCGTGTAGAAATACTCGGGCGGCTGGGACTGGAACTGGACTCCCTGGTTGATCAGCTCCGTCGAGGCCCGGAATATTTCGGTGATCCTGTCCACCTCGCCGGATGTGATTTCAACGCTTTGGGTCAGCTTATATCCTTCGATTTCGCTGCTGAGAATCCCTTTTTCGGAAAACTTCCGGATCTCCATCGTGTTGATGGAGGATACAACAATGTCCTTCTCGGGGATCCCCTTTTGCTGCAGGTAGGCCTTCACCTTGGCCAGGTCCTGGTTCAGCCTGGCATACGCCTCGGGCATCCTGGGGCTTTGGGCCGAAAAGTACCCTTTCTGCCGCCAGCTGGGGTTTGGTGGCGAAGGCTACCTCTTCGGGAACACCGCAGCGGATGCGCTGGTCCCGGTACTCTTCGGCAAACCACACT
>DYET01000064.1 GCA_020725625.1 Desulfovirgula sp.
CGTGTGGGTTCGACTCCCACCTTCGGCACCAGCCCAGATTTAGCAATGGTTTCAGGGTTTATGACCTTGAAGCCATTGTTCTTTTTCCGCGGGAGACTCAAAAAATAGTCCACCGCCTAAGCCACGCCCCCCAGGGGATTGCGGAACTGCCACAAAATCCCAAAAATCCGGCCGCTATACAAATACTTGTTTTTTGGGGAGGTTTTTCGCTATGTCCAGAATCCGCAACCGTCTGATCATTACCCGCATCAAGGCCCCGCCCCCGACAGCCCACCCCGGCAGCCAGGACTTCGACCTGTCCACCGAACTTTTCCTCCGGGACCGCAAATTAATGGAAATACGCCCGTCCACCATCAGGTGGTACACCAAACACCTCAAATACTTCAGGGACTACCTGGTGAAACACAGCCTGCCCACCGCGCCGGCGGAAATCACCCTGGAGATGGTGGAGGATTTCATTCTCTACCAGCGGGACGAGCGCGGCAACCGGCCGGAGTCCATCAACGGCAAGATCCGGACCCTGAAGGTCTTTTTCGCCTTTTTAAAGAAAAAGGGCATCCTTGAGGCGAACCCCCTGACCGGCCTGCGCCAGGTGCGCCACGTCCGCCACATAGTGCCCACCTTCACCGAAGACCAGGTCCGGGATCTCCTGCGCCAGCCGGACCTTACCACCTTCACCGGCTTCAGGAACTACACCATCATGTGCCTGATGCTGGATACCGGGGTGAGAATAGGCGAGCTGCTGGCGGTCAACCTGCAGGATGTGGTCATCGAGCTGGGCGTGCCCCAGGAGATAAAGATAAGGCAGCCCAAGAACAGGAAGGAGCGCCTCCTGCCGCTGTCCCCGCCGACCCAGGGGGTATTGAAGAAATACCTGGAGGTGAGGCAAAAAGCGGTGGTCAGGAATATTCCATATCTTTTTCCCAATCTGGACTGCCAAAAGATCGGCGTGCGCACCATCCAGGAGAGCATTCACCAGTACGGCCAAAGGGCCGGCATCGAAAACGTGCGGGTCAGCCCCCACACCTTTCGCCACACCTTCGCCAAGATGTGGGTCATGGCCGAGGGCGACATACTTTCGCTGCAGGAAATGCTGGGCCACTCCAGCGTCGAGATGGTCAAAAATTACGCCCGCCTTTTCCAGCCCGACATAAAGAAAAAACACGCCCTCTACAGCCCGGTGGCCACCATGGGCTCTCTAAGACAGAATGGTGTTTGACGGGCAATACAGGAGGTGCTTTTTCCTGACGTCGGGGTTAAAGAGTTTCCCGTAGCGGAGCGTCATGGTGATGGTGCTGTGCCCCAATATTTCCTGGAGGCTGCGCAAATCTCCGCCCGCCATTATGTAGTTCTTGGCAAAGCTGTGGCGGAACATATGGGGCGAGCACCTTCCCCTGATGCCGGCCTCGCGGCCGTACCTGGTGACATTCTCCTGCAGGCTCCTGATGGAGAGCTTCTCCCCGTAAATATTCGGGAACAGCCAGGCCGGGTCGGGCACATTGGCCCTCAGGTACTCCAGCCACCGGTGCAGGGCCCCGGCCGGCACCGGCGGGAGGTTGGCAATGCGCTCCCTGTGGTTTTTGGGGTCCCTGATGCGGATCGACACAGGCATGCCCTCCTCAAAGAAGACATCCTCGGCCCTTATGTTTAAAAGCTCCCCCACCCTGATCGCGGTGTCCATCATCACCAGCATGGCGGTCCTGTCCCTCAACCCGGTGAAAGTCCTTACATCCGGCTTGGCAAGAATACTTTTAAGCTGTTCCCTGGAAAAACAGGGAACAGCTTTTTCCGTTGCCCTAAACTGCTTCAGGTCCGCCGCGGGATTCCGGACCACATATCCCTCCCGGTGCAGGTAAGTGAAGAACGCCTTGATTGCCCGGATTTTATTGTTCAGTGAAACCGTCTGGTTGGTGGGCCTCAATGCCGCCAGGTAGTCCCTGAGGTGTTCACCGCTTACCTGGCTGGGCCTGCTGATACCGTCATAATTGCCGGCAATAAAGCGGATTAGCGGCCTCAGGGTAACCCGGAGCCACCTGACGGTGTTTTCCTTGCTGCCGACAAACTGGTGGTACTCCAGGTACCTGTGGAAGGCTTCTTCCATCGGGATGGAGATCTTTTCCTCATTACCGGCCCTGTTCGCCCGAAAGAGCCGCACCCTGCTCAATACAACGGACATTCCGGTCACCTCCTGGCAATTTGTAACTACACCTTTTATAACGCCAAACTTAAATTATCAAGGGGCATCTTTTATATAAAAAAAGCCGGGAGTCAAGTCCCGGCGCTGCTTAAATACCTATATGTTCTTATGCCAACCATCTTATAAATGGAGGATGGTTAGAAAAACCTCATGTATCCTATCCTGGTTCTGCCCCGCCTGGAACATTCGGCCCTCGGCAAAGGCGGCGCCGGGTAGAAGGACGGTACCGGTTCCCTGGCCGGGAGCACCAGTGCCTTCTTCGACGGAAACTTTCTGGGCAGGTCCGCCGGCGGTGCACACCCGTAAGGCAACCGCAACCTCCCGGAATCGTCGTAGTGCAGCCTGTTCCAGTCGGCCAGGCCCTCCCTGCTGACAGTTGCCGCCCGTCTTACCGGTGTTCTCTTACTCCTGGGTTTGGCGGGCTTTATTGTACCGGCCGTACGTCTATCACTCTCTATACAGGTAAACTGTTTCATGGTTTTCAGGTTATATCCCGCAGCCTTAAGGGAATTTTGTATTTCCCTTTTCGGCACGTCGAACAAGTCGGAGATCTGTTGAATACTCTTGCCCTCCCGGTACATTTCAACAATCAAATCACTTATATTGTAAACCTTCTCTATCATTTGCCTGACTTTCCTTTTGCCGATGCCGGCCGCCCCGGCGACGTCCGCAATCCTGTAACCCTCTTTGAACATCCTGCAGACGACGTGCTCCCGCATGATACCAATCAACCTGTTCCATACAACCTCAGCCTCCCTCTTTCCGGCCCAAGTTTCTTTCCGGGGTCTGTCCCGGGCTGCAAGCGCACGAAAAACACTTTCCGTCTCGATTCCACTGAGACCGGGTATGGCCAGTCCGGCATCAAGTCGGTCCCTGATCTTTCTCAGCGCCACGTTAACTGAACGAGTGGTTACCGAAAAGTATTCCGACATGTTTTCAGCCGTGGCCGAGTGTTCATTTATCACGTACCTGGCCACGGCCAAAACCAGTTCGCCGTTCCTTAACCGGCCTTCCTTACATTTTATTCCAGATATACTTCCTGAACCTTCTTTAAATTCTTCAGTTTCCTCATGCGCATGGGAATACCATAGGGACTGTACGCCTTCACCCAGGGCGCTCACCCCCCTTCAGAAAGATATAGATGCTTTGTGCTCTATACTTCGGTTATCACAAGTTTAGCTTTACCATGGAGAAGCAGCACTGCGGATCTTTCTAGTTGGACCAACAGGGATCAGAATGAGGTTAGAATCTTTCGGTACCCGTGGATTTAGGTGCTTTGTCATCCAGCAAGTCGGTGACCCTGACACCCAGGGCGGAGGCGAGTCTTTTGAGC
>DYET01000065.1 GCA_020725625.1 Desulfovirgula sp.
GACCCGGCCGCGGCGGGTGGACGTGCGGATTATAGCCGCCACCAATAAAAATATCATCCATGAGGTGGAAGGAGGGAGATTCCGCAGCGACCTTTATTTCCGCCTGAACGTTGTGCCCATCAACATACCGCCCCTGAGGGAAAGGACCGAGGACATCATTCCACTGGTCGCCCACTTTTCCCAGCGCCTCCAGGAAAAATACAACGCCACCAAAATCTTCAAGGCCGACGTGCTGAACTGGTTCTTGGGGTACCACTGGCCGGGGAACGTGCGGGAGCTGGAAAACCTTTTGGAGAGGCTGTTCGTGGTGGTGCCGGGGAAGGAAATCGATATGAGCTACGTGGACGCCTTTCAGCTGAAAACGGCAGGGCCGGCCTCCCTGAAGGTCACCGTGCACAATCTCATGCCCCTGAAAGAGGCGGTGCGGGAGGTGGAGAACCAGCTGGTCGAAAAGGCCCTGTCCGTTTACGGAAGTTCCTACAAGGCGGCCGAGGTGCTGAAGGTCGACCCCTCCACCATTATCAGGAAGAAAAACCGGTTCGGGGTAAAGCAGGCCCGACCTGAGGCCCGGGAAGATCGTGCTGCGAAATCGCAGCAAATACTGTGATTATGCAGTAATAGACCGTTTTATCGATCGGTTTTTCCACGGACAACAGGGTCCGGCGTCGGGAAATCTTTCTGGCATATTTATTGCAAGAAAAAGATTGGGCCCCGGAGCTTTTGAATATAAAAACCGGCGGAGGAGGCCGCGAAGGAAAGGGCGCCTTGCCCGGTCCGGGCTGTAATAACATTTATGGCACCCGCCGGCCCAGTGCGTTTTTGCAGCATGCATTCTGAAAGTTTAGAAATTTGGTAAATTCAACTTGTTTCAGAATAGCCCCCCAAACTCAATTGTTTTTACTTCCTTGTATTTTCAGAGATTGTATCCATATGCCGGGAGGAGGTGGTTGTCGGCCGGATTTAGAGGGGGCCGGGGACGGGCGCTGTCAAACGAATTTTTGAGGAGGAATAGTTTTGCGGAAAAAATGCTTGCTTTGGCTTGTTCTTGCCGTTTTTGCGGCAGCGGTGCTGGCGGGCGGATGCGGTGGCGGCGACAAGGCAAAACAGCCGGGTCAGCCTTCCAAGCCTGCTGAACAGGCAAAAAGGGACCTTAACGTGGCTACCGGGACCACCTCGGGTGTGTATTACGTCCTGGGCAACGGCATGGCCCAGATGTGGAACGCGAAGGTGCCCGGCATAAGGGCGACGGCCCAGGCCACCGAGGCCAGTGTGCAGAACATGAACCTGCTTCAGAAAAAGGAAGCCGATATCGGATTCAGCATGAACCAGGTGGTGGGCAACGCCTACCAGGGCAAGGACAAGTTCCAGGGACGGGCCAACAAGGACCTCCGGGTCATGACCGGGCTTTATCCCAACGTGGTCCAGATTGTGGTTCCCGCCAAGTCAAACGCTAAGTCGGTCAAAGACCTCGAGGGCAAGCGCTTTGTGCCGGGGGCGGCCGGGAGCGGTACCGAGGTAAGCTGCCGGGAGATTTTCGCTCTTTACGGCATCGACTACATGGGCAAGAAAAACATGAAGGCCGACTTTGTGGGCTTTACCGAGGCGGTGGAACTGCTGAAGAACGGCCAGACCGAGGGAGCCTTCATCTCGGCGGGGGTTCCCAACTCGGCTATCATGGACCTGAGCAATTCCACCAACGTCAGGCTTTTGTCTATGGAAAAGGACATGATCGACAAGATCTGCAAGGAGATGCCCTGGTACTATCCCACGGTAATCAAGGCCAACACCTACAAGGGACAGACCGAGGACATTCAGACGGTGGCCCAGGCCAACCTGCTGGTGACCCGGGCGGACCTTCCGGAGGACTTGATTTACCAGCTGACCAAGGCCATCTACGATAACCAGAAGGACCTGGTCAACGCCCACAGCGCCGCCAAGGACATAACCAAAGAAAACGCCCTCAACGGATTGATGGGCGTGCCGGTGCACCCGGGGGCGGCCAAGTACTTTACAGAAATAGGACTTAAGGTGCCCGCAGGCAATTAGAAGCGAAATCCCTGCCTCACAGGGGGCCGCCCTTCTGGCGGTCCCCTGCCGGGTCAGGGCAGTCCTCCCGGTAAAAGAAAAGGCTTTAAGATGTATTTATCCCAGGCCGGGGTGCAGGAGGTGTCTCGAAGTTTGACAGAAGAAAAGAATAAAGGAACCGTGGCGGCGGATCAGGGAAACGAGGCGGAGATTGAAAAGATAGTCGAAAAATACGACAAGGAATCCACCTTCCGCAAATATGCACGGGGTTCGACGTGGGGAATAATCACTTCAGTGGTGGCCGTCGGACTGTCGCTGTTTCAGGTTTGGGCCGCCACCATCGGGGCTTTGTCTGCCATCAACCTCCGGGCCATACACCTGGGCCTGATCATGGTTCTTATATTCCTCATGTATCCGGGGCGGGCGAAGGCGCCCAGGGAACGGCCCTCGGTGGCGGACCTGTTGCTGACCGCGGCCAGTGCCGCCACCGGCTTTTACATTGTTTACCGCTACGACGCCTTCGCCTTCAGCGGGGGTTTCGCCAATACCACCGACTACGCCTTCGGCGTGCTGACCATGCTTCTGGTCCTGGAGGCCGGCCGGAGGAGCATAGGTCCGTTTTTGCCGTCGCTCGGAATTGTCTTTCTGGCATATGCCTATTTTGGCAACCACATTCCCGGGACCTTCGGGCATCCCGGTTATTCCGCGGAGCGCATCATCGAATTGATGTACCTGTCAACCTCGGGGATTTACGGGGTGGCCATCGGGGTTTCGTCGACCTACATTTTCCTCTTCATTTTATTCGGGGCCTTCCTGGGAGAAAGCGGGATGGCCACCTTCATCAACCGCATCTCCATGGCCCTGGCCGGACACTCGCCCGGCGGCCCGGCGAAGGTGTCGGTTTTCGCCAGCGGCCTGATGGGCACCATCAACGGCAGCGCGGTGGCCAACGTGGCCACCACCGGGGCCTTCACCATCCCCCTGATGAAAAGTGTCGGCTACCGGCCGTACTTTGCCGGGGCCGTCGAGGCGGTGGCCTCCACCGGCGGGCAAATAATGCCCCCGGTGATGGGTGCGGCCGCCTTCATCATGGCCGAGATACTGAACGTGCCCTACGCCACCATCATGCTGTCGGCCGTTATCCCCGCCCTGCTTTATTACCTGGCCTGCTACGTGGGCGTGCACCTGGAGGCCATCAAGACCGGGCTCAAGGGCCTTCCCCGGGAGGACCTGCCCCGGGCCCGCGAGGTTATGCGGGAGCGGGGCCACCTGGCATTACCCCTGATAGTCATCGTCTACTTCCTGGTGGCCGGGTACACGCCCACCTTTTCGGCCGTGGCCGGCATCGCGGCCACCATTTTGGCCAGCATGCTGCGCAAGAGTACCCGCATGTCCTGGCGGGGCCTGCTGGCGGCCCTGGACGCCGGGGCCAAAGGGGCGGTCACGGTGGCCATCGCCTGCGGGGTGGTGGGTTTTATCGTCGGTGTGACTTCCCTTACCAGTTTCGGCATCAAGCTGGGCGACATCATCATCGGCATGTCCGGTGGCAGCCTGATGCTGACACTGGTTCTCTCGGCCATCACCTGCATCATCCTGGGCATGGGCATGCCCACCACGGCGGTTTATATTGTGGCAGCCACCATGGCGGCGCCGGCCCTGATCAAGATCGGGGTCATTCCCATTGCCGCCCACCTCTTTGCCTTTTATTTCGGCAACATATCCAACATCACCCCGCCGGTGGCCCTGGCGGCCTTTGCCGGGGCGGGTATAGCCGGGGCCAACCCGAACCAGGTGGGCTGGAC
>DYET01000066.1 GCA_020725625.1 Desulfovirgula sp.
CACCGGCGGCTGACAATTTGATTGTATGCCAATTAGTTTATATGGGAAAGCTTTGTAATAGCAGTCAGCCGTCAGCAGTCAGCCATCAGCCGGCAGTACAACCGGGGCGTGATTTTATCTGCTGATGGGTGACGGCTGACAGCTAAAAGCAATTTTAACAGCAGAGGCTGTGGGAAGGAAATCATCGTAGCGTGGGCAGTTTTATTATTCGGGGTAAGAGGGAACTGTCGGGAACCGTCAAGGTAAGTCCCGCCAAAAATGCCGTGCTGCCGATCATGGCGGCCTCCCTGCTGGCCAAAACGCCCTGCTTTCTGGAAGAGGTGCCCGACCTGGCCGACGTGCGGACAATATGCTCGGTGATTGAGTTCCTGGGCGCCAGGCTGGAGATGAAAAACGGCGGGATCAAAATATGGGTGCCTGGCGTGGAAAGCAATGAGGCCCCGTATGAATTCGTCAGGAGGATGAGGGCCTCCTTCCTGGTCATGGGGCCGCTCCTGGCCAGGACGGGCCGCGCCCGTATATCCACCCCCGGGGGCTGCGCCATCGGCAGCCGGCCTATTGACCTGCACCTGAAGGGGTTCTGCCTGCTGGGGGCGGACATCAGGCAGGGTCAGGGCTTCATCGAGGCCAGGGCGGGCAAACTGGCGGGATCCAGGATATACCTGGACTATCCCAGTGTCGGGGCCACCGAGAATATAATGATGGCCGCCTCCCTGGCCAGGGGCACCTCAGTGATCGAAAACGCCGCCGAGGAGCCCGAGGTGGTGGACCTGGCCAATTTCCTGAACGCCATGGGGGCCAGGATTAAAGGCGCCGGCACCAAGATAATCAGGGTAGAGGGAGTGGACGACCTTTACGGCTGTTCATACAGCGTCATTCCGGACAGGATAGAGGCCGGGACCTTCATGGTTGCCGCCGCTCTGGCCGGCGGCAGCGTGCTGGTGGACAACGTCATCTGCGAACACGTCAACCCGGTGCTGGCAAAACTCCAGGAGGCCGGTGTCAAGGTGGAGGAAGGCGAAACCTGGGTGCGCGTCACCGGGGGCGGCAGGATCAGGCCGACGGACATAAAAACCATGCCCTACCCCGGTTTTCCCACCGACATGCA
>DYET01000008.1 GCA_020725625.1 Desulfovirgula sp.
CCTCGTCCAGGAATATTGTTCCGCCGTCGGCCTATTCAAAGCGCCCGGGGTGCCCCCGCCTGGATGCGCCGGTAAAGGCTCCCTCGGTGTAGCCGAACAGCTCGCTGTATACCAGTTCTCCGGGAATCGCCGCGCAGTTGACGGCCACGAAGGGACCTCCGGACCGGTGGCTGTTGTTGTGAATGACCCGGGCAAATACCTCCTTGCCGGTACCGGTCTCGCCGGTCAGCAGGACGTTCAGTTCGGTTCCCGTCACCCTGCGGGCGGCATTGAGGGCAAACAAAAATTCGGGAGAAGTTCCCAGTACGCTGAATTGACCCTTCTGCAGGGGATTGGCGTGAAAATAATACCTGGAGGTTTTACCCGTGGGAGTTTGACAGGCCCTCATGTCCACAATCCTTTTATTGAAGTCGGCTTCAATCAAGCGGGCCATGGCCGCAACCCACCCCATGGAGTGCAGATGCATATAGCCGTTGAAAGTGGAGGCATCCACCACCCCGATTATTTCTCCGCTGGAATGGTCAAACATGGGAGACGCCGCGCAGCTGTACGGGTGAAAACCGTAAGAGTAATGTTCCACGCCCTGAAGGAATATGTTGGTCCTCTCCTCCATTGCCATTCCGATGGCGTTGGTGCCCGCCGCCTTTTCGTGCCAGTTCCCTCCCACCAGAAAATTATGTTTCTCGGTAAGTCTTTTTATGGTCTGATTGGCCTGCCCCTCAAGGTATATGATTACCCCCCTGGAGTTGCTCAGGGCCAAGGCGCAATCGCTCACCACCAGGAGCTTGCCGAAGTACTTAAAGTACGGCCTGGCTACTTCCAGCAGTATTTCCTCCCTGTCATCCCGGGGAAGGGCCGGCGCCGAAGGGACACTTTCAAGGTAGGGGTTTACGCCGTAATCCCGGGACCTTGCCCAGGAACCGGCCAGGGCAGGGTGTAATTTGGCCGGGAGAACGCCTTCCTGCTCAAATATATCCCTTAGTGCCCAGTTGGTATTAAAATTTGCAAAATCCACGGCGTCACCCCCGGCTTGGAGTTATTCCGGTGAATTAATTCTGAATTGTCACAATTTTATTATGTTTCTGCTTACCAGTCAATATGGAAAGATTTTTCAAATTTCGCCGGCCCTTACAATAATCACCTCTGCACCGTCCCTCACCCGGTACAGGTCGTCCATATTGCCTTCCACCATGCCGAAGACATTGACCGGGCTGTCCGCCCCGATCTCATCCCCCTGGCTCAAAAATCATACCGCCTGGCCCGTAACAGCCGGGGCGTTAAGTAATTGAACACGGGATCCGGCCCTTGACAGTGTCATTTTACCTGAGGTTGCATGAAGCGGGCCGGATTTTGCCCTAAAATACAAGTGGAACAAAAATTGCAGTACTTACCGGATACCCGAAAAAAATCCCTCAAAAAGACTCACCTTGAAGGAGTGTTTCACATTGATTGAGGAAATCCTGCCAAACCTGTACAGAATGGAAATCCCCCTGCCCAACAGCCCCCTTAAGGCCGTGAACTCCTACCTGATCAAGGCTCCGGGGCGGAACCTGATCATCGACACGGGCATGAACCGCGAGGAGTGCCTGGACGCGATGCGGCGGGGGCTGGGCGAGGCGGGCGTCGACCTGGATGAGACCGACTTTTTCATCACCCACATGCACGCCGACCACTCGGGCCTGGTTGCCGCCCTGGCCTCGGAAACGTCCCGGATATACTGCAGCCGGCCGGACTCGGCGATGATCGGCCCGGTCTTCAGCTCCCTGGAAGACTGGTTCAAGAGCATCCAGGCCTTCGCCCTGGTAAACGGGTTCCCGGAAAGCATACTGCAGGACGCCGTCCGGCAGCACCCGGGCTTTAAGTACAGTGCAAAGGGCCGCCTGGAATTCCACATCGTAAGGGAAGGTGACACCATAGCCGCCGGGAACTACGCTTTCAGGTGCGTGGAAACCCCTGGACACACCCCGGGACATATGTGCCTTTACGATCCCGGCAAAAAGCTGCTGGTGTCCGGGGACCACATACTCGGCGACATAACCCCCAATATATCACTCTGGACGGACGGACACAACCCCCTCCGGGAGTACCTCCAAAGCCTGGAAAAGGTCTCCCGCCTCGATGTTGAACTGGTCCTCCCCGGCCACAGGGACCTTATCCAAGACTGCAGGGACAGGATTGAGGAACTGAAGACCCACCACCGGAAGAGGACCGAGGAGATTCTTTCCATCCTGGGCGGGTCCCGCAGGGACGCTTACCAGGTAGCATCCAGGATGAGCTGGGACATGACCTACGAGTCCTGGGACCTGTTTCCCGCCCCGCAAAAGTGGTTTGCCACCGGGGAAGCCATGGCCCATCTCAAATACCTGGAGGAGGAGCAGTTGGTACGAAGGGAAACCAGGGACGACAGGATCCTGTATTCTAACCGGAATCACTGATTCTCCGCTTCACGGTGAAAACCACCGTGTTGGCGCTGTCAGGGCACTGCAACTCCTGGACGGAGTTAATCCAGTCTTCGGCGGGGGTACGCCTGCACGCCGCCGTCAGGTAAGGAAACATGGCCGACAGGGCATACAGGCACAGCGGTGACCGTTCTTGCGGAACCACCAGCGGATCTCTGAAAACAAACTTGTGACCGGCCTGCAGCCCGGCAGAACAGTACCCCTTGACCGATTTTACCGCCAGTTCCAACTCTACCATGCTATTGCCTCCTTCACCGGATTTTTATTTGGCCTTAACCTCAGTTTATTTCATTAATTGGTTGTTGACAACATTTTAAAAATACAGTTGATTTCAGTATAATGAAAAGGAGAATCCGCAAATTGGAAGAATTTTTTAATTATTTAACTAAAACGTTATAACCTGCCCGGGTTGGTGGGACAGAGGATTTTCAGGAGGCGAAGGTAATGCAAAGCGGATTAAGGTCCGGCGGGGTGGTGGGCGTGGGCCTGGCCCTGCCCGATCGGGTGGTCACCAACAAAGAACTGGGAAAGAAGTTGGGCGTGGACGAAGACTGGATAGCCAGCCGGAGCGGGGTCCGGGAGCGCAGGATAGCCAGCCCCGGGGAGGGGGCCAGTGACTACGCCGTCCCCGCGGCCCGGCAGGCCCTGGCCCAGGCCGGGGTAAAGCCGGAGGATGTGGACCTGATTATTTTCGCCACCAACACGCCCGACCACATTGTTCCCATCGCCGGGTGCACCACGCAGTACAGGCTGGGAGCCGTCCGGGCGGGAGCCTTCGACCTGATCGCCGGCTGCAGCGGATCGATCTACTCCCTGGCCATAGCGGCCCAGTTCATCGCCACCGGCATTTACGAAACAGTCCTGGTGATCGGGGCCGAAATCATGAATGCCATCCTGGACTGGGAGGACCGCGGCACCTGCATACTGTTCGGCGACGGCGCAGGGGCCCTGGTCATCCGCCCGGTGCCCCGGGGCCGGGGGGTTGTTTCCTTCAGCCTGAGGGCCAAGGGCGAAGAAAATCCCACCATCATCATACCGGCCAGCGGTTCTAAAATGCCCCCTTCCCTGGAGACGGTGGAGAACAGGCTGCACTATGTGCAGATGAAGGGGCAGGAGGTGTTCCGCTTCGCCGTTCGGGCCCAGGACGAAGTCTGCCAGGAGGTGCTGGAGAAGGCCGGGCTGTCCGGCAAGGACATAGACCTCTTCATTCCCCACCAGGCCAACGTCCGCATTATCGAGGGGGCCGCCAGGCGCATGGGCATACCGATGGAAAAGGTGCTGGTAACCCTGGACAGGTTCGGCAACACCTCGGCCGCCTCCATCCCCATGGCCCTGGCCCACGCCTCGGCCACCGGCCGGCTGAAGGAAGGCGATACTATCCTGATGACCGGCTTTGGAGCCGGGCTGACATACGCCGCCATGATCATGCGCTGGTAGCGGCGGGGAAACCCTTCGCGGCCCAGGCACAGGCGTCGGAACCCGACATGACGGACGGAACGGACTATAATACTAGGCATAAGGGCGTCGAGCCGGGCCGGGCGCCTGCCACCGCGGGCCGGGAAAAATCGCCCCTGCTGCGGGACAGGAGCAGGACTATGTTATGAAGGTAATCGACCTGAGCCATCCCATATCCCGGGGGATGCCCTTTTACCCCGGCACGGGCCCGCCCTCTCTTACACCCCTGTTCAGCATCGAGAGGGACGGCTTTGCCGAGACAAAAATCACCCTTCTTACTCATCCTGGACGCCCCGGCCCACATCATCCCCGGCTCCGACCCCCTAGACCGGATTCCGCCGGATCGCTTTTACGGGCGGGCGGTGCTGCTTGATTTCACCGGGAAAAGAGCGGGGACCATCGGTGTCGCCGACCTGGAACCCATGCGGCGGGCGGTTGAAAAAAGCGAGTTCGTCATCCTGCGGACCGGCTGGAGCAGGCTGTGGGGAAAGGATGAGTATTTCCGGGAGTATCCCCGCCCGGAACCTTTTTTTGCCCTCTGACAGAAATACTTTTTATGAACGACTGTTTTCGCATTTTAGTTCTTTTTGCCGCAATTTTGCATTGGCCAACCAACCATAAGCAATAATTCCCGCAGTTATGGCCGCAGGTATGGCCAGGTGAATAATGTTCAGGGTCATATCGCTAAAGGACTGGTGCAGAAACAGGCTCACCTTTTTATCCTCCACCAGCATCTTGCCTGCGGTCCACGTCAGTATGCCGGCACCGATATAAATGATGATGGGGAACTTCTTCATCAGGAACAGGATGATTTGGGCGCAGAAGATAATGATGGGTATGCTGGTGGCCAGCCCGACGATGAGCATCATCCAGTCTCCCCTGGAAACGGCGGCAATGGCCAGGGTGTTGTCCAGACTCATAATCAGGTCTGCAAAAATGATGATTTTGATCGCCTCTAACATGTTTTCAGCGGCTTTCTTCTCCTTTTCCCCTGACTCTTCTTCCCGCAGCAGCTTGACCGCGATGTATACCAGCAGAAGGCCGCCCAAAGCCTGGAGGAAGGGAATTTTCAGCAGTATGACGATGATCACCGTTAAGATTATCCTCATTACGATCGCGCCGCCGCTTCCAATGACCACCGCAAGTTTTTGCTGCCTGGGGGGCAGCTTGCGGCTGGCCAGGGCTATAACCACGGCGTTGTCCCCGCTCAGGACCATGTTGATCATAAAAATACTCATTAAAGTAGCCAGGTGTTCCACGGTTGTTCACCCTTTTCAAGCGGCTGTGTCGAGTCAAACTTTACTGGCCGGCGGACTTCCCGGAGGCGCTGTCCTTGGCTTTCGGCTGCAGCCTCACCAGCACGGTGATGGCAATCACGATAAACCCCAGGGAGAGCAGGGTCAGCCCCCCGCCGAAGATCATTAACAACAGGCCAAATTGCATATCTGTCAACGGAAATCCCCCATTTCTTACTTAATGGCCTGGATTAAAGCCAGCATGATGCTGGCGGCCATGACCGATCCGATCTGCCCGCCGGTGTTGACCCCCATGGCATGCATCAGCAGGTAATTCTGCCGGTTTTCCTCCGACCCCACCTTGTGGGCCACCCGGGCCGCCATGGGGAAGGCCGAGATGCCCGCAGCGCCAATCAGCGGGTTGATCTTTTCCTTGCTGAAGAGGTTCATCAGCTTAGCCATGAATATTCCGGCGGCGGTGTCGCCGACGATGGCAACCAGGCCCAGGGCGTATATGAGCAGGGTCTTCCACTGCAGGAATACATGTCCGTCCATGGTGGCCCCGATGGTAATGCCCAGAAACAGGGTAATCAGGCTGGACAGCTCGTTCTCGGCGGACTTCACCAGCCTGCTGACCACCCCGGATTCCCTCAGGAGGTTGCCCAGCATCAGCATGCCCATCAGGGGCGCCCCCATGGGGGCGATCAGTACGGTTATGATGGTAACCACGATGGGGAAAAGGATCTTGGTGGTCCGGGACACCGGCTTCAGGTTGGTGTAGCCCATCACCATGGTGCGTTCTTTTTTGGTGGTCAAAAGCCTCATCACCGGCGGCTGGATGATGGGCACCAGGGACATGTAGGAGTAGGCGGCCACCGAAATGGGCCCCAGCAGTTCCGGGGCGAACTTGCTGGTCACGTAAATGGAGGTGGGCCCGTCGCAGGCGCCGATAATCCCCACGCAGACCGCCTCCAGCCTTTCAAAGCCAAGGGCCAGGGCCAGCAGCAGGGTCATAAAAATGCCGAACTGGCCGGCGCCGCCCAGCAGG
>DYET01000067.1 GCA_020725625.1 Desulfovirgula sp.
GCAAGCACCCGCACCAGGAGTTCATCCAACTGGATACCACCAATATACTGTTCATCTGCGGCGGCGCCTTCGACGGCATCGACAAGATAATTCAAAACCGCATCGGCAAAAAGACCATGGGGTTCGGAGCGGAAATCCAGACCCACAAGGAAAAGAAAATAGGCGACATCCTTAAGCATATTTTGCCCGAAGACCTTCTAAAATACGGGTTGATTCCTGAGTTTGTCGGACGCCTGCCGATTATCGTCACCCTGGATGCCCTGGATGAGGAGGCCCTGGTGAGGATCCTCACCGAGCCAAGGAACGCCCTGGTGAAGCAGTACGAGAAGCTGTTTGACCTGGACGGGGTGAATCTGGAGTTCCAGCAGGAGGCACTGAAGACGGTGGCCCAGGAGGCCCTCAAGAGGAAAACCGGGGCCAGGGGCTTAAGGGCCATTTTGGAGGAAATCATGCTGGAAGTGATGTATGAAATTCCCTCGCGGCAGGATATAGCCAAGTGCATAATAACCAAAGATACCATCCTGAAAAAGGAAAAGCCCCTGGTCGTTTCCATGGACCGCAAGAAGAAAAAAGAAGAAACGGCATAATCCGAAAGCGCCGCCCGTGACGGGCGGCGCTCCTGCCGCCAGCCGCTTGTTTCCGGCCTCAAGGCCCGCGGCTGGCAGCTTTTTTTCGTCGTCTTTTTAAAGGGTTCTCAAATTGTTTTCACATTCCGGATTCTGCCTTCCGCAGGGCGGCTTTCTATACCTGCTTTATGCCCGAGGGATAAAAAATGTAAATCTTTGTAATAATAAAATAAAAAAAGTAAAGAGCATGCCAAGGAGGCCCCTTCTCCGTGGAGGAATTTGGTATCGGCATCGGGAGTTTTCTGACGTTCATCCAGGTGTTTTTTGCCGTGGTCATCGGCCTGTATTTCTGGAACCTGTTGAAAGCCCAGCAGGGCAACAGGGGGACGGTGGAAAGGGAGTCCCGGAAAGAACTGGAGAAACTAAACCGCCTGCGGTCCATCTCCCTGACCGAGCCCCTGGCCGAAAGGACGAGGCCGGCCAGCTTTGACGATATAATCGGCCAGTCCGAGGGGCTAAAGGCTCTGCGCGCATCCCTGTGCGGTCCCAATCCCCAGCATGTGATCGTGTACGGTCCCCCCGGAGTTGGAAAAACCGCGGCGGCCCGCCTGGTGCTGGAAGAGGCCAAGAAAAGCGAATGCTCCCCCTTCAGGGAGGACGCCAAATTCATTGAAGTCGACGCCACCACGGCCAGGTTTGACGAGCGCGGCATAGCGGACCCCCTCATCGGGTCGGTGCACGACCCCATTTACCAGGGAGCGGGCCCCCTGGGCATGGCAGGCGTGCCCCAGCCAAAGCCGGGAGCCGTGACCAAGGCCCACGGCGGGATACTGTTTATAGATGAAATCGGGGAATTGCATTCCATTCAAATCAACAAGCTGCTGAAGGTTTTGGAGGACCGGAAGGTGCTCCTGGAGAGCGCCTACTACAGTTCGGAGGACACCAATATACCTTCCCACATCCACGATATATTTCAGAACGGGCTGCCGGCCGATTTCAGGCTGGTAGGGGCCACCACCAGGACGCCGGAGGAAATACCCCCGGCCATAAGGTCCCGCTGCCTGGAGATATTTTTCAGGCCCCTTCTGCCCGAGGAAATAGAGGTAATCGCGCGCAACGCCTCGGCCAAAATTGGCCTGCCCATAGAGGAAGAGGGGTTGAAAGTGGTCAGAAGGTACGCCACCAACGGGCGTGAGGCCGTGAACATCATCCAGATAGCCGCGGGGATAGCCATTACCGAGGGGCGCGGCGGCATTCAGGCCAACGACGTGGAGTGGGTGGTCAACAGCGGGCAGTACAGCCCCCGGCCGGAGAAGAAAGTACCCCTCTCTCCCCAGGTCGGCCTGGTCAACGGGCTGGCGGTTTACGGGCCGAACCTGGGGACCCTGCTGGAACTGGAGGTCGGCGCCCTGCCGGCGGCCGGCGGGAAGGGACAGCTGATCATCACCGGGGTTGTGGAGGAGGAGGAATTGGGGGGCCACGGCCGGATCATCCGACGTAAAAGCATGGCCCGGGGTTCGGTGGAAAATGTCCTTACGGTGCTGCGCCGGAACACCGATGTGGACCCGCGGGATTACGACATCCACATTAATTTTCCGGGAGGCGTTCCCATAGACGGACCCTCGGCGGGGGTGGCGGTGGCTACCGCGGTTTATTCCGCCATCAAGGGGATCCCGGTGGACAACCTGGTGGCCATGACCGGGGAAGTGTCCATCAGGGGTCTGGTGATGCCGGTAGGCGGGGTGGTGGCGAAGGTTGAGGCCGCCCGCCAGGCCGGCGCCAAAAGGGTGCTGGTACCGAAGGAAAACTGCCAGAAAATTTTCCGGAATATGGAGGATATTGAAGTGGTGGCCGTGGAAAGACTGGAGGAAGTTCTGGAACTGGCCCTGGTGGATTGTCCCCGGCTGGACAGGGCTCCCGGGTCTTCCTTCCAGGCCGAGGTTTTCGCGGCCAAGGGTCTGGGGTCGTCCCTTGGCGGCGGCAAAAACAGGGGCATTGCCCTGGAAAAACCCTGATCCGGAACCCGGCCGGAGACGGGGGCTGTGTACAGCGGCGAGGGCCGGCCGCCTGAGGCCGAAAAAAATCAAGGGTGCCTGCGGTTAATTTCAATATTTTACATAGAAACCCTTTATCCAGAGGGTTTCTTTTTTGTCTTACAGTTATTGCTATAGCGGGTCGCAAAAACGTGTGGTAGAATGTATTAGACGTATGCAGCAAGATATACTGTACATTCCTAAAAGGAGGTGTAGCTTTGGAACCTGTTAAAAGAACGTTGCCATTGCTACCTCTCCGGGGCATTTTGGTGTTTCCCAACATGGTAATCCATCTGGACGTGGGCAGGGAGAAATCCGTTCAGGCCATAGAGGAGGCCATGCTTCACGAGCGGGTGATATTTCTTGCCACTCAAAAGGAGGCCCAGACGGATGATCCCGGAGAGGAGGATATCTATCAGATAGGAACCGTGGCAGAGGTGAAGCAGCTGCTCAAGCTTCCCGGGGGAACCATTCGGGTGCTGGTGGAAGGCCTGTACAGGGCCAGAATCAGAAGATATATAGCACACGATCCCTATTTCAAGGTGGAAATTGACCAGTATTCGGAGTATTTCAATAAAACCGCAGAAGTCGAGGCCCTGATGAGGAACCTGGTTTACCAGTTCGAGCAGTACGTCAAGCTGTCCAAGCGGATTCCTCCCGAGACCATGGTTTCGGTGGTCAACCTGGAGGAACCCGGGCGCCTGGCCGACATTATAGCTTCTCACCTGGCACTGAGGATTGAGGATAAGCAGAGCATCCTGGAAGCCGTGGACATCGTCAAGCGCCTGAAGCGGCTTTGCTCCATCGTGGCCAAGGAGCTTGAAATCGTCGAGCTGGAGCGCAAGATTAACATCCGGGTCCGCAAGCAGATGGAGAAAACCCAGAAGGAATACTACCTGCGCGAGCAAATCAAGGCCATCCAGCGGGAGCTCGGGGAAAAGGACGATCGAATGGCCGAGGGCGAGGAGTACAGGGAAAAAATAGCCGAAGCCAAGCTTCCCAAGGAAGTTGAGGAAAAGACCCTCAAAGAGGTGGAGAGGCTTGAGAAAATGCCTCCCATGGCCGCCGAATCCGCTGTGGTAAGGAACTACATCGACTGGATCCTGGCCCTGCCATGGAGCAAGAGCACCAAGGACAGGCTGGACATCAACGAGGCGGAAAGGATTCTTGAAGAGGACCACTACGGCCTGAAGGAGCCGAAGGAGCGCATCCTGGAGTACCTGGCGATCAGGAAGCTGGCCAAGAAAATGAAGGGGCCCATCATTTGCTTCGTCGGGCCGCCCGGTGTGGGCAAAACCTCCCTGGGCCGCTCCATAGCCCGGGCCCTGGAGCGCAAGTTTGTGCGCATTTCGCTTGGCGGCGTCAGGGATGAAGCCGAAATCAGGGGGCACCGCCGGACTTACGTAGGTGCCCTGCCCGGCAGGATTATCCAGGGAATGAGAAACGCCGGTTCGAAAAACCCCGTCTTCCTCCTGGATGAGGTTGACAAGATGAGCATGGACTTCCGCGGGGATCCGTCGTCGGCGCTGCTGGAGGTGTTAGATCCCGAGCAGAATAACGCTTTCAGCGATCATTACATCGAGGTTCCCTTTGATCTTTCCAGCGTTATGTTTATAACCACCGCCAACGTGCAGCACAACATTCCCAGGCCGCTCCTGGACCGGATGGAACTGATCCACATTTCCGGCTATACCGAGGAGGAGAAAGTGCAGATCGCCCTGCGCCACCTGGTGCCCAAGCAGGTCAAGGAACACGGCCTGAACGACGAGTTGGTCAATATTTCGGAAAACACCATCCGCAAGATTATCCGGGAGTACACCAGGGAGAGCGGTGTCCGGAACCTGGAAAGAAGCCTCGCTTCCCTCTGCCGGAAGGCCGCCAAGCAGATTGTGGCCGGAAAGGCCAAGAAGGTAAAGGTATCCACCCAGAACCTGGAAGGCTTCCTCGGAACTCCCCGCTACCGGTACGGCGTTGCCGAGCAGGAGGACCAGGTGGGTGTGGCCACCGGGATGGCCTGGACCGAAGCCGGCGGGGACACCCTGGCCATTGAAATATCAATATACAGGGGTAACGGCAAGATTACCCTGACCGGCAAGCTGGGCGACGTCATGAAGGAGTCCGCCCAGGCCGGGTACAGTTACGTACGCAGTAGAGCTAACGAACTGAATATCAAGGAAGAAATTTTTGAAAAGAACGACATCCATATTCATATTCCGGAAGGAGCCATCCCCAAGGACGGCCCTTCGGCCGGCATAACCATGGCCTGCGCCCTGGCCTCGGCCCTGACCGGGGTCAAGGTGCGCCACGATGTGGCCATGACCGGTGAAATCACCCTGCGGGGCAGGGTGCTGCCGGTGGGAGGGATCAAAGAAAAGGTCCTGGCGGCCCACCGGGCGGGTATAAAAGTTGTGGTTTTGCCCAAAGATAATAAAAAGGACCTCGATGAAATACCGGCTAACGTGAAGAAGAACCTGCAATTCAAGCTGGTTGACCATATGGATGAGGTTCTGGACATTGCCCTGCTTAGGGAGGATCCCGATCCAGACAGCGTTTTGGACTCGGACGCGGTGGTGGTCGGGCCGGAAATGGTTGAATTGAACAGCATCGTCCAGACAGAGGGAGGACCCCGGATCCATTCATGAAAATCGTTTCCGCCGAATTTGTCAAAAGCGCGATCAGTTTGAAGGACTGCCCGGCCGGCAACTTTCCGGAAGTTGCCCTGGCCGGGCGTTCCAATGTAGGCAAGTCGTCCTTTTTAAACAGGATGGTGAACAGGAAGGGCCTGGCCAGGACCAGCAACACCCCCGGGAGAACCAGAATGATCAATTTTTTCATGATCAACGGCGCCTTCTACCTGGTGGATTTGCCCGGCTACGGCTACGCCCGGGTGCCCGGGAAGACGAAGCGGGAGTGGGGCGTGTTGATCCGGGACTACCTGGAAAAGCGCGAAAAACTGGCGGGAGTCGTCCTTCTCCTCGACATCCGGCACAGTCCGACGGAAATGGATATCCAGCTTTATAACTGGCTGCGGGCAAAACAAAAACCGGTAATCCCGGTGGCCACCAAGGCGGACAAGCTGTCAGGGAACCGGGCGGGGAATCAGATCAGGCTGATCAGGAAGGTTCTAGGGCTGGAGGCGGAAAGGCCCCTGGTGGGGTTTTCCGCGAAAACGGGCCAGGGGCGGGAGGAAGCCTGGGGCTTACTGGAGGGAATTCTGGGTCAGAATACAGAATACAGAATTCAGAATAGAAAAGGATTCTGAATTCTGGCTCCTGGAGTCTGTGTTCCGGCAGTTCTTTACGGCGGGGCAGCTGTTACTCCCAGAATTTCAGCTTCTGCAGGAAGGTTTTTTTGTCCTTGTCTTCGGGTATGTATTTAACCGTCTTCACTGAGTTGTCGGCGAACTGGCCCGCCACCAGGTCGTCGCCGCTCACCGGCATGGGGATTTCCCTGGCGCGGTCCAGCATTTTCACCACAACCGCCATGTTTTTACCCTGGAGTTCCGGCGTTTCGGGAAGGCATCCCTGTTCGTAATACCTGGTCACCAGCCCGGGAAAGAATTTTCTGTCGATTCCGGCTACCCCTTCAAGGGCCGCCGCCGTTTCCCCGGGAGTATGGTACCTCAACCAGATCTGCGCCATGTAAATGGCGTTTGTGAACTTCTGCAGGGCTTCCGGGCGATCTCTGGCAAATTCACGGGTGGTCACGCAGACAAAGGCCGGAAAATCCGCCCTGAAGGACTTTGCCGGATAAAAGCCCCGGGCCAGGGCGGCGGGCAGGTCCCTTTCCTCTACCAGGAGATAGTGTCCGGCTCCGGCTTTTAACGCCCCCATTCTTATTTCTTCGGGAATGTTGGTGATGATGGTAACCGCTTCATAGGCGCCGATGCCGGCGTCCCTGAGCATGTTTTCAAAAAAAACGGTTTCCATTGAATCTTGGGGGCCGGCGATGACTGTTTTGTTTTTAATGAACTGCATATCGGACAGGGGTTTATCCTCCCTGGCCACCAGGTGGTATGAAATTCCCCGGTCGAGGGAGGCGAAGGCCACCGGGCCGGTGCCTTCCCTTAAGGAGGAAGTCCTTTTGTAAACCAGGCTTGACGACCTGACCAGGGCTACGTCGGCCTTTCCGTTTTCCAGGACGTTCAGGGCCTCCTTGTCGTCGAGGCATTCAACCTTTATTACCTTTACATTTTGTTCCCTGTAAAGCGATTTCTTTACTGCCAGATAGTGGGGAAGCTTGCAAATCTCCGGCCGGGACTCGGCAAGCCGGACGGTCTCGTACTTTTTACCGGCTTCCCGGAGCAGCTTGTAGGTGTAATAGGACCCCGGCCCGGTGGCGGCCAGCGCAACCAGCGCCGCCAAAAACAAAAATTTTGACCTTTTCATGAAAAATCCCCCCTGTCTTTGTACCGGCCGAAGGTCGGCCCAGTATAATATATGAAACCATATTATGGTTTATGTGGCAACGGTTAACATTCGGCCCCACTCTCAGGCAAGTTGACAGATGTGAGGCTTACGCGTTAATATTATGTTGTATTAATCGCTGCTGAAAAGACAGGCGTTGATGGGGAGTGCTTGAACGACAGGGGCTCAAGAGAAGGAACCCGTGCCGGCGCAGTCCGGAGGGCTGAAAGGTTCCCGCCCTGGCGGGTTCAATGCTGTCGCCCCGGAGCCGCCCGGCTGAACCGAGTAGGCCGGGCCGGGCAGGCCCGTTACAGCCGCCGAGTGCCGGGGCATTCCGGATCAGTGTCCCGGAAATAAGGTGGTACCGCGGATAGTGTCCTTCCGTCCTTAAAACGGAAGGCTTTTCGTTTTTGGAACCGGGCCGGCCCTTTTTTAAGATCAGGGCAGACGGCTAATCAAGGAGGTTTTAGAATGGCGGCAAAAAAATACCAGCCCCGTACGGATATGCCTACGACCTACAGCCCGGCTGAAGTGGAATCCAAGTGGTACAGATACTGGGAGGAGAACAAGTTTTTCCACGCCGAAGTAAAGCCGGACAAGGACCCCTTCTGCATCGTCATGCCGCCTCCCAATGTCACCGGCCAACTGCACATGGGGCACGCTCTGGACAATACGCTGCAGGACATCCTGACCCGCTGGCGGAGGATGCAGGGGTACAACACCCTCTGGCTGCCGGGCACGGACCACGCCGGCATAGCCACCCAGGCCAAGGTGGAGGATCAGCTGGCCAGGGAGGGGCTGTCAAAGAACCAGCTGGGACGGGAAAGGTTCCTTGACCGGGTGTGGGAGTGGAAGGAAAAATACGGGGGCCAAATTACCACCCAGCTCAGGCGCCTCGGGGCATCCTGCGACTGGGACAGGGAAAGGTTCACCATGGACGAGGGCTGTTCCGAAGCAGTGCTGGAAGTTTTCCTGCGCCTTTTCGAGAAAGGGCTGATCTACAGGGACTATTATATTACGAACTGGTGCCCCCGCTGCCAGACCACCATATCCGACATCGAAGTGGAGCACCTGGACAAACCCGGCCATTTTTACTATATCAAGTACCCCGTCAAGGACAGCGACGAATTCATTCCCATCGCCACCACCCGCCCGGAAACCATGCTGGGCGACGTGGCGGTGGCGGTCCACCCGGGAGACCGGCGGTACGGGCACCTGGTGGGCAAGACCCTGATCCTGCCCGTTGCCGGAAGGGCAATCCCGGTCATCGAGGATGAATATGTCGATCCCGAGTTCGGAACCGGTGCAGTGAAAATTACCCCGGCTCACGATCCCAATGATTTCGAGGTGGGGAACCGCCACGGCCTGCCCCAGGTTCAGGTCATCGACAGAAATGGGGTAATGACCGGGGAAGCGGGCAAGTACAAGGGCCTGGACCGCTGGGAGTGCCGCAAGCGGCTGGTCAAGGAACTGGATGCGCTGGGATACCTGATCAGGGTCGACGACCATACCCATGCCGTCGGCCACTGCTACCGCTGTTCGACGGTTATCGAGCCCATGCTCTCAAAGCAGTGGTTTGTCCGGATGAAACCCTTGGCCGAACCGGCAATCCGGGTGGTTAGGGAGGGAAGGCTGCGCTTTGTTCCGGAAAGATTCACTAGGATTTACCTCAATTGGATGGAAAATATCAGGGATTGGTGCATTTCCAGGCAGCTCTGGTGGGGGCACAGGATACCCGTATGGTACTGCATGGACTGCGGAGAAATGATCGCGTCCAGGAACGCCCCTGACAGGTGCGCTTCCTGCTCGGGCACCAGCCTGGAGCAGGACCCGGATGTGCTGGACACCTGGTTTTCCTCGGGCTTGTGGCCCTTCTCCACCCTGGGCTGGCCGAAAAAGACCCTGGATCTGGCATATTTTTATCCCACTTCGGTGCTGGTGACCGGAAGGGACATCATTTTCTTCTGGGTGGCCCGGATGATTTTCAGCGGCCTGGAATTCATGGACGACGTCCCCTTCCGGGAGGTGTTCATCCACGGGCTTGTCCTGGACGCCCTGGGAAGAAAAATGAGCAAGTCCCTGGGCAACGGGGTCGACCCCATAGACGTGATCGAAAGCCACGGGGCCGATAGCCTGCGTTTCATGCTGGTTACCGGGAACACTCCGGGTAACGACCTGCGCTTTCATTTCGAGAGGCTGGACGGCGCCCGCAATTTTGCCAACAAGATATGGAACGCCTCCAGGTTCGTGCTGATGAACCTGTACGATTTTGATTACGGGCCGGAACCGGAACGGGAAAGGCTGACCCTGGCAGACAGGTGGATTTACAGCCGGTTCCAGTCAGTTGTCCAGGAGGTCACCGAAAACCTGGAAAACTACGATCCCGGCGAGGCCGCCCGCATCCTTTACGAGTTTATCTGGAATGAATTCTGCGACTGGTACATCGAGCTGACCAAGCCGCGGCTGTATGGCCGCGATCCCCGGGACAGGTCCACGGCCCAGTATGTGCTGGCGGACGTCCTGCGGGGTACCCTTGAGTTGCTTCACCCCTTTATGCCCTTCATCACCGAGGATATCTGGCAGCGCCTGCCGGTTCCCAGGGGGCGGACTATCATGAGGGCGGCCTGGCCGGCTTGCCGAAAGGAGTACAAAGATCCGCAGGCCGAGCGCGACATGGAATTGCTGATGGAAATCATCCGATCCATCAGGCACATCAGGAGTGAAATGAATGTGCCCCCTGGGAAAAAAGCGGACGTTATCCTCGAAATCCCGGACGCTAGAACGAGGGAACTGGTCCAGGCGTGGTCCGGATATGTGGAAAGCCTGGCGGCCGCCAGGGCCGGGATCAGACCGGCACTCCCCGAGAAGCCCGACCAGGCGGTCCACGCAGTGGCCCGGGGAGCCGAAATTTATGTTCCCCTGGCGGGACTGATCGATATTCGCCAGGAAACCGCCCGCTTGGAAAAAGAGCTGGATTTGATCGGGAAGGAACTGGGCCGGGTAAGGGGTAAGCTCTCCAACCAGGGCTTTTTAAGCAAGGCCCCGGGGGATGTGATCGAAAAGGAACGGGCCAAAGAATCCGAACTCTCAGAAAAGCAGGCGTCCATTGCCAGACGCCTGAAGATGCTGGGGCGATCCCCCCGGTAAGCAGAAAACCGGGGTTTTCCCCGGTTTTCCCGGTTCCTCGCTATTAAGTTTTTGATTCCATAATCTCCTCTGCCCGGATTTCGCCGCCATGATTAACCGTTTCGTTTACGCTGTAGTCCGGCTGTATGCTGATATCCTCCCGGCAATATGGGCAAATCCAGGCCTCCCTGCAGGCGCTGAAGCTTACTCTTCCGCACCTGGGACAGTATTTTTTTCTCATACTTTCACCCGACCGTCATACAAACAGCTTTAATCTATCCGGTGTGTCACTACCGGTGTATTACTAATTTATTAATTTACCATATCATCACAGAAAGTAAAAGTAACCACCGGTAGAAAGTTTCGACAATTAGCCCTCTTAAATTCCCACTTCTTTATATTATATTTAGTTTTCGATATTTTAGTTCGCGATTTTCAATGTACCGTGGGTACCAAAAGGCAAAATTTCTTTGAATTTTGTCGACTGTCTTTTGCCCGGGCGGCCCGAATTCGTACTCGACGGTTGAGGTAGGGTTTTGCCGCCTTCTTGTCGAATAAATTCGATCCGGACGGGCTTAAAAAACCATCCGGCCCGGTCCCCGGGAGGCTTGCAGATGAATTATCAAGAGGCCATGGAATATATGCAGAAACTTACCAAATTCGGGTATAATTTCGGCCTGGGAAGAATAACCGAACTCTTGAGGAGGTTTGGAAACCCGCATCTCAAACTGAAGGTCGTTCACATAGGGGGAACAAACGGCAAGGGTTCCACCAGCGCCATGGTATATTCCATACTCCGGGAGAGCGGGTACAGGGTGGGGCTGTATACGTCCCCGCACCTGCATTCCTACACGGAGAGATTTTGCATAAACGGGAAAAAAATACCGAATCAGACTGTTGCCGACCTGATAACCGAACTCAGGCCCCAATTGGACGATATGGTAAAAAGCGGCTTCGAGCATCCCACCGAGTTCGAGGTCGGAACCGCCCTTGCCTTCATCTATTTCCACCGGGAAAAAGTTGATTTCCTGGTGCTGGAGGTAGGTCTGGGGGGGGCCATTGACTCCACCAACGTGGTGGTTCCCGCGGTGTCGGTGATTACCAATGTGGCCATGGACCACATGGAGTACCTGGGCGGCACCATAAGGGAAATAGCAGCGGTGAAGGCCGGAATTATAAAGAAGGAGACACCGCTGGTCACTGCGGCGGCCGGCGAGGCCCTGGAGGTGATTCTGGAAAGGAGCAGGGAACTGTGCGCCCCGGTCGTGCAAGTGGGCAGGGATGTCAGGTGGCGGGAGCTGAAATGCGGCCTTCACGGTCAGCACTTCGACATTTACGGGACCGGGTGGGAATACAAAAATGTTTTCCTGCCGTTGCTGGGGCGGCACCAGCAGGTGAACGCGGCTACTGCGGTGGCGGTGGTTGAAGTGCTGAAGGACTTGAATGCCGTTCATCCCGGCTGTGCCGTCGAGAGGGGGTTGGCCCGCACGGCTTGGCCGGCCAGGATGGAAACGGTGCACCAGAAGCCCACCGTGATTATCGATGCCGCCCATAATTACGACGGGGCGGTGGCGCTGCGAAGGGCCCTTGAGGAGTATTTCCCGGGAAAAAGAAGGGTGCTGGTCCTGGGAATGCTGGGGGACAAGGAGCGCTCCAAGGTGGTGGCCGAACTGGCACCGGGGGCAGCATCGATTATCGTCACCAAGCCGAACAGCCCCCGGGCGGGGGACTGGCAGCTGCTGGCGGACGAGGCCCGCAAATTTCTGGACCGGGTGGAGACGGTGGAGTGCATAGCCGAAGCCGTGCGGGCCGGGATAGCCGCGGCCGGTTCCGACGACCTGGTGGTGATTACCGGGTCGTTCTACATGGTGGCCGAGGCCAGAGAACTTTTTATGTCCCGGGAAATTTCAAGCAAAGAGGCATAAAAGAAACTGAGACAGGGCGCAGAATCGCCTTATTCTGCCTCCTGTCTCCGTTATTCCCGGCTGGCAAATGCCACTAACTTTCCAGGACTTTAAACTTGTTGTGAAGATAGGCGGGATCATCCTCTTCCGGGATAACCCTGAGAAGGTCGCAAATGATCTTGAGCTTGTCGACGGGCAGTCTGTTGATCCTTTTTTGAACCTCGTTCTTGAGCTTTTCCTCGGACTCCGACGGCGAGTTTTTTGATTCCATCAACAAGGAGGGGGACACGCCCAGACCCCACGCTATCTTCTGTAAAGCCTTGATGCTGGGGGATTTCACACCCCTTTCCACCTGGCTGATAAATTCATGGCTGTAACCGGCCCGCCTGGCCAGCTCGCTCTGAGATATCCCCAGCCGCAACCTCATACTTTTTATTTGATCGTGGAGCACCTGTTCTCTTCCCCCACTTTTCCTGAAAAATACGGAGCGGCGCCCGGCATTTCGAAAACACACGTTGTGTATTCTTTAATTCGACGGAAAATCCTGCCGGCCCCAGCAAAAATATTTCATTTCCTGCCCGTAAAATGACCGTTTCCGCCTGGCGCCGGGGGTTTCCGGGAGGGGCTTTTTGGGGATCGGGCCGGTCTGGCCGGATTCTGGCTGCTTACTTCTTTTTGTTTTTAATCGCCTCCATATTCTTAGTTATCTCTGCTATTATTTTCTTCTCGGTCTCCCCTATCTCCTTTTTCAGGGTTATCGGGGCCGGGACCGCGTTCTGCTTGAGCGGGGACGTCTTATGGTCCTTTTTTAGAGGTTGTTCCTTCGGGGCCGGTTGGATTGCCTCCTTTTTGTTGCCCGGCTGTTTTACTTCCCGATCTTCCTTTTTTTGCATCTTTACAGCCGGGACGGTTTTTTCCGGCTGGGATTTTTCCAGAGCCGCGGCGGCTTCCTGCCGGGCCGGCCCGACTAAATCCTTCATAATGTCGGCCTCTTTTGGCGGTTCGGCAGGAGGATCCTCCTTTTCGCCTGAAGGACTGAGGTCAGGACTGAGGTCAGGACTGAGGTCGTTGCTGTCTTTCCCCCGGTTCACGGGTTCCTGCCCGGAGGTTTGAAGCATCGCCCGGATGTTGTTGCGAAGGGAGTTGGTCTGGAACCACGCGGGTTCGAGCTGCAGGATGTCCCCCGGAGTGCCTTCCGGGCCCGAGATTTTGGCAAGGTCCTTTTTAATCTGCTCCAGGCGGTCGAGTAAAAGGGTTAGGCCGTCTTCTATTTCGTCTACCAGTGCTGAAAAGGATTTTACGATTTCCTCGTTGAAAGACAGGCATTCACCGTTGAGCCTGTTCAATTCGGACAGTTCCGTTCTGGTCAGGGATGAAAAGTTGTCAGCCAGCCTTTGTATGCTGGTTATGGATGCCCTGTACCTTTCGAAATCCAAGGCTTCAACCCCCTTGTAAACAAATGTGTTGCCATTAATTCCCATTTCTACGCAAATAATAAAAAACCTTTTCCAAAAAAAAATAAAGCCGCTATATAACAGCGGCCAATGTTTAATTTTAATTCTCGTTGGGCCAGACACCTTCTTTTTTGCCGAACACCAGGTAAAAAACCGATATGACGATAAACATGGGAGCCACACCTAGTAATAGGAAGCCTATCTCAGATTCCACGGAGTACGATCTCCCTCCTTTGAACGGTAATTTATCATGATTTCATTAGAAAGTAAAGGAATGCAAGAACTAAAAAGCTGCAATAAATCGATAAAAGAATGAGATACAAGTATCTGGACCGTATTAAACAATAATCTTTCCGGTAATATTTTATTTATTCCGTCCCCGCGCCATGCCTTTAATTTTCCTGAAAGTAAAAACCCCGCCTTGCGGGGGGTCAAGAGATTTTAACGTATAAAGCCCTTTCAACTGGGTCGAAACTTGCCTCAAATTTACCCTTTTTAGTAATGTTAAACTGGTTGAAGAACCCCTTGCCGAATACTTTGGTTTTCCTTATTTCCATACCGCCGTCTTCTACCGCTTTAATCCGGATAGTGTCGGTATCTTTGTCAAAAGCTAGTTCTATCCTGTTTGTTCCTAGCTTTTCCCTGGCTACATTATTTAGAACGATCGATGTTTTTGATAAGGACACAATTGGTGCCTTTTCCTGCTTCTCCCCCCTGGGTCTGTATACTTCAAACGCCACTGGATATGCATCTCCTTTTGTTTTTTATGTATTATAACCAAATTTAGCAAGAAGTTAAACCATAATTTTAAATATTCCAGCCAAATGCCCGGGATTTATCATAGATAGCCTTTACTGGGTTTCTTTTCGGCTAATCCATAAATACCTGATTTTATCCTGTATATCTGACAATTGTCAACTAATAATAAAATAAATTGCTGTACCTAAAAAAAATGAGATGAAAGAGAGACGAAGACTGTGTTATAATAATTTAGTTGTAGTCTTAACCTGTAGGGGTGATGGCATGTCTCTTTTTGAAGCGGTGGTCCTGGGTCTGGTACAGGGTCTCGGAGAGTTCCTGCCCATTTCCAGTTCGGCCCACCTGATACTGACACCATGGTTTTTCGGCTGGACTGATCCCGGGCTATCCTTCGATGTTGCCCTGCATATGGGGACCCTGGTGGCCGTGCTTGCCTTTTTCTGGAGGGACTGGGTTGTGCTGGCCCGGGACGGGCTCACCGGACGGCGGACCCCTGCGGGCAGAATGTTCTGGTACCTGGTGGTGGCCACCATACCGGGGGCGGCCTTCGGGATCATCTTTGAGGACTATGTTTCCACGGTGTTCAGAAACCCCGTGCTGATAGGAATAATGCTTATTGTTATGGGGATTGTCCTGTACCTTGCCGACCGTTACGCTCCGGCCAAAAAAAGTATGGATCAGGTGGGCTGGAAGGAAAGTGTCTGGATTGGCGTTTCCCAGGCCTTCGCCATGATCCCGGGGGTTTCCAGGTCCGGCATCACCATGACGGCCGGGCGCATGCTGGGACTGAACAGGGAAACCTCGGCCCGGTTTTCCTTCCTTTTGTCCACGCCGATTATAGTAGGCGCGGGCTTGCTTCAGGTCAGCCGCCTGACCCCGGCCGATTTGACCGTGCCCTTTGCGGCCGGGGTGATGGTCTCGGCGGCGGTGGGATACCTGGCCATTAAATTCCTGCTACGCTTCCTGGTCACACACAATTTTTTCATTTTCGTGGTTTACCGGTTTATTCTCGGTTCGGCGGTGATCGTGCTGGCCGCCACCCGCTAAAGGACGATAAACAGCCCTTTGCAGTAAAATAATGCATAAGAGATCGGCCCCGCATGCTATAATTTACCATAGGAGGTAATTGCTGTGGGGGGGCCGAAGCAAGTCGACAGTCACCTGAAGCAGGAAATCGCCGGTATTTTTCTGATGGCCATGGGCCTGCTGGGGGCGATATGCCTCTTCAACCCCTCCGTCGGGGCGGTGACCTTTTTTGCTGAGAAGGTTCTCCGGGCGCTGACCGGAGAAGGCAGGTATTTCTTTCCCTTGCTGATGCTATTCTGGGGCTTCAAACTGATCAGGGGAACCAGGCTGGGGACTCCATGCAGGGCCTGGGGAGGTTTAATTTTGTTCCTCGTGGTCCTTGCCCTTATGCACATTGTCGTGCTGCCGGGAACCGGGTTGAGGGAGGGAATGAGCGGGAAGGGAGGGGGGATGCTGGGTGCGGCCCTTTACCTGCTCCTATACAAATCCTTTGGGATTGCGGGCACTTTAATCGTGCTGGCCGCCTTCTCCATTACCGGTCTGCTTCTCTGCGCCAACGTGCCCCTTTATACTATGGCCCAGGGGCTGTGGCAGCCCGCGAGGAATTTCCTGATCAGGCTCAAGGCCTCCTTTATGAATTTCATGTTTGAGGAGGATACCGCCGGGGGGGATCATTCCCCTGTAATCGAAGACCATACCCAGTATGACGGTGTCTCTCGGCCGTCCGGAAATGATCGCAGGGGCGACGGCCGTGAGGACAAGGTGCCCGGGGACGGCGGCCCCGGCTGCCAGGCCCAGTTCCCTCGGGCTGCCGGGCCGGGGCAATACGGCCTGGACAGCCTGGAAAGCGAGGAGGAAACGGCCGCCGCGAATGACAGGGTGAGGACGCAGGGAGATTATAAACTTCCCCCGCTATCCCTTATTTCCAGGCCCGCGGCGAAAAGTAAAAATCCGCGCAACAGCAAGGATATTGCGGAAAATATCAAAATCCTGGAGGAAACCCTTGAGAATTTCGGGGTTAAGGCCAAGGTCACCCATGTGTCCAGGGGACCGGCCATTACCAGGTACGAAATATACCCTCCGCCCGGGGTTAAGGTGAGCAGGATCGTGGGTTTGGCCGACGATATCGCCCTCAGCATGGCCTCTCCAGATGTCAGGATAGAGGCCCCGGTTCCCGGCAAGGCGGCGGTGGGTATAGAAGTGCCCAATGTGGAAATTACCATGGTTCACTTGAGGGAGCTCCTGGAGTCGGAGGAGTTCAGGGGGGCGACTTCGAAGCTCAGCGTCTCGCTTGGAAAAGACATTGCGGGCCAGGCTATCGTGGCCGACCTCGCCAGGATGCCGCACCTGCTCATTGCCGGGGCAACCGGGTCGGGCAAAAGCGTGTGCCTGAACACAATGATTGCCAGCATACTGTTCAAGGCCACCCCCGATCAGGTAAAATTTTTAATAATCGACCCGAAAATGGTGGAACTGACCACCTATAACGGAATACCCCACCTGATTTCGCCGGTGGTCACCGATCCGAAGAAAGCAGCCACCGCCCTCCGGTGGGCGGTCAAGGAAATGGAGTACAGGTACGAGCTGTTTGCCTCCGCCGGGGTCCGGGACATCGCCAGGTACAACAACATCCCGGGCCCGGGAAGAAAGGATATCCCCGGGAAGCCGCTCCCTTACATAGTGGCATTCATAGACGAACTGGCCGACTTGATGATGGTTGCCCCCGCAGACGTGGAGGATTCAATCTGCAGGCTGGCCCAGATGGCCAGGGCTGCCGGCATCCACCTGGTCATCGCCACCCAGAGGCCCTCGGTGGACGTTATAACAGGATTGATCAAGGCAAACATTCCTTCCCGGATTTCCTTCGCAGTATCGTCCCAGGTGGACTCCAGGACCATATTGGACATGGGCGGGGCCGAAAAATTGCTGGGGAAGGGCGACATGCTGTTTTTCCCGGTGGGTGCGCCGAAACCCATACGGGTTCAGGGGGCCTACCTCTCCGACAGGGAGGTGGAGAGCCTAGTAACCTTCTGGAAGAAACAGGCAGAACCGGTATACGATGAATCGGTCGCGGGGGAACTGCAGAGATTAAACCCCGGAGAAAATTATGACGACGATCTGCTGCCCAGGGCGGTGGAAATTTTTATTGAAACCGGCCACGCATCCATTTCGCTGCTGCAGCGCAGGCTGCATATCGGGTACGCCAGGGCCGCCAGGCTTATCGACATCATGGAGAGAAGGGGAATCGTGGGCGGATACGAGGGGAGCAAGCCCAGGTCGGTGCTGATGACCCTGGAACAGTTTGAGTCCACCTTTAAGAATAAAACAAAGAAGAAAGGTTGAATAAGACAAAGAAAAAAATTTTTTACAATTAAAGGAATTTTTAATGTTTTTGTCGAAGCACGGATTGATTGATTGATAATATTACACTATGCCGGAGATAAAAAATATCTCCGATTTTAAACATGATCCGGGCCCGGATCTCCGGAATTTACAGCGGACAAAAAGGATATGATAACATTTGGGAGTTTATCATCGAAGCTTTAGATATATCAACCCCGGGAACAGCTGAGGCGTTTTACGGGGTTCATTGATTTCCACGGATACAAAGGATACAAACTGGAGCTGTGTTGCATGATAAAAAATATAAGCGTGGAAGAAGCGCTGGACTTACCCGCTGGGATACTGGTTGACGTCCGATCGGAGGGGGAATTTGCGGAAGGGACCATACCGGGGGCGGTCAACATCAGCCTCCTGAACAATGAAGAAAGATCGAGGGTGGGAACCGAATACAAGAAAGTCGGTCCGGAACGGGCCAAGCGTCTTGGTCTGGAACTGGTGTCCCCGAGGCTGGCCGGTATGGTTAAAGAGTATGACCGGCTGTCGGCCCCGGACAGGAGGGTAATCCTTTTCTGCTGGCGGGGAGGAATGCGCAGCCAGTTTGTGGCTCAGTTACTGGACATGATGGGTTTTGACGTCTACCGGATAGAGGGCGGGTACAAGGCTTACCGCAGGCGCGTAAACGCCTATCTCAGCGGGGAGCTTCCGCTTAAGGCCGTTGTAATCCACGGGTTGACCGGTGTGGGCAAAACCACGGTATTGAGAAAGCTGGCCGAAAAAGGAATGCCCGTGCTGGAACTGGAGGGCCTGGCCGTTCACCGGGGGTCGGTGTTCGGAAAGGTGGGGCTTCCTCCGTCACCTCCCCAGAAGGTTTTCGAGGGACTGATTTACAGGGAGCTGAAAAAGGCCGAGCCGGCGGGTGTCTTCCTGGTCGAGTGCGAAAGCAGGCGGCTGGGCAGGCTGCTGGTCCCGACCCCGGTTATTAATGCCATGAAAAAGGGGTACAGGGTGATCCTCTATGCCCCGCTTAAGATTAGGGTTCAGAGGTCTCTGGATGAATATACCTCCGGGTTTGACGAGGAGGAAAACATAAGCCAGTTGATCGAGGCGACCAGGTCGTTGGTTAAGTACCTGGGCCACAAGAAAGTTGAGTCTTTGAGCGAATTGATTGCCGGGGGACAGATGGACCGGGCGGTGGAATTTTTGTTGACGGAGTATTACGACCCGCTGTACAAATACCCGGACGGTCCCAGCCCGGAGTACGACCTTTCGGTGGATACCTCGGACATAGACCGGGCTGTTGAGAACATTTACCGCTTTGTGAGCGGCCTTCCTGAGTACAATGCACCGTTATATGGAGGTGTACAGTATGGAAATCGGGAATACCCTGAGGACGGCGAGGGAATCAAGGGGAATATCGCTGGAGGATGCCGAGGCTCAGACCAAAATCCGGCGGAAGTATCTGGAAGCATTGGAAAATGAAAAATTTCACCTTTTGCCGGGAAGGGTTTACGTCAAGGGCTTTTTAAGAAATTACGCGGGTTTTCTGGGGCTTAATCCAAACACCCTGGTGTCCGCCTATGAGGACAAGGTTCCCCCGGCCGAAAGGGAGGATGACCTGCAGGCGAACAAGTTGACACACGCAAAGGAGCCGGGCAGGAGGAAGATACTGAAGGTTATCCTGGCACTGGCGGCCGTGGCACTGGCGGCCGGGCTAATCTACCTTCCCTCCCTGACGGAAGAAAAAAAGGCGATCCCTCCCCGCGGCCAGGGAGGCGGCGTGGCGGGGGAAAACAAGGCCGGACCCCAGGAGAAGGCTGATCAGGGAAAGGGAAAAACCCAGGCCGGCTCCGAAAAGCAGCAGGGAGTATGGCTGATTTTAAACGTCACCGACAACCAGAGCTGGATGCGCGTCGAGGTTGACGGAAAAAAGGCCTTTGAGGGCCTGGTACCGGCCGGGCAGATAAAGGAGTTCAAGGGCAACGAAAAGATTACCTTAAGACTGGGCAATGCAGGGGTGGTACAGGTTGAATTTAACGGTCAAAAAATCGGTGTGCTGGGAGGGTTCGGGCAGGTGGTAACCAAGGAATTCAACGCTCCTCAGGGGTAGCAGTTCGATGAAATTGCAGATGATTCCTCTTGCCATCCGGTTATTCCGGCTGTATAATATACTTCCAGGCACACCACCGGGCTTTAAGTACGGTGAGCAATCGCTGCTTCCCGCTTCGGGAGGTAGAGGAAAGTCGAGACACGCATACTCCTGTTAAGGGGTATAAAACGGTGCCCGGCGCAAGCCGGGGCAGGGCGACCTGACGACGGCAAAAGAGGCTGCCGCCCACGGCGGGAGCCAGCCTCAAGTAGCCGTAAAGTGCCACAGAAACCATGTCACCGGGCGACCGGTGAGTGCAAGGGTAAACTCCACCGGCGTGCAACCCAAATAGGCAGGATTTTTCCTGCGGGTAGGGGCATCCCCCAACGGGGAAGGGATATGCATCCCTAGACAGATGATTGCTTGAAAAACAGAATCTCGCTTACAGCCGTATCTTGAAGCAGGGTGTGTTTGGCCGGAGAATAATATGAGGGCCGCGACAGGCGGCGGAGAGCCCCGCGTTGTGAAAACAACGGGGGGCTCTCTCCTTATTGCTGTCTGGAGCCTTCCGGAGGTACAATGCCCAAGGGCCTTTGATCCGTAAGGCCGCTGTTTGGTGGCCCGGCTCCCTGGTCCGCCGTCCCGGGCCTGTCCCGGTCCTGTTGTGGTGAGCCGGGCCCGGGAGTACCGTTTTGTCCCGGCGGCATGGGGGCGCCGCCGCTCCCGTGCAGGGTACATACCCGGTCAGGCACCCGCATGTTAAAATCGGCCACGTAATCGGGCACAGTGTAAGGAAGCTTAATCAGGTTGCGGACCACCTTGTCGGGGCAGTACCTGTTCGGCAGCAGTCCGGTTGCGGCGCATATCTCGACCAGCACGTGGGTGTTGTCCACTGCGGTGGGAACGGTCCCCTCCACGAAAAGATCGGTCACCTGGTGTTCCGGGGGAGTGTTGGGGCCCGGCAGGAGGCCGGACTTTTTGTCTACGGTGGCGGTCACAATCCCCGGGGGTCTCTGGAAGTCCCTTGGGGGTATATCCTTATGTGCCTGGATCATTATCTTGTACCATATTTTGGCCGGAAAGCCCCCGCCGAAGGCCTCCTTCATCGGCGTTGGACGGTCGTAACCCAGCCAGACCACCCCTACCAGGTCCGGGGTATAACCGCAAAACCAGATGTCCTTTCCGTCATCGGTGGTTCCGGTCTTGCCGGCGGTGGGGCGCCCGAGATTGGCGTTCTTGCCGGTTCCTTCCTGGGTGGCCGATTTCATCATGTCCGACAGCAGGTAGGCGGTGGTGGGCTTCATAACCTGCCTGGGCCTTGGCTTGTGTTCTTCCAGCACGGTGCCGTCGGGGCCTACCACCTTCAATATGACCACCGGGTCGTTGAACACCCCGTTGTTGGCAAAGGCTCCGTACGCCCCGGCCATCTGCAGGGGCGTCACCTCCTCGGTGCCGAGGGCCAGGCTGGCCCCCACCGACCTGCCTTCGATATCAAAACCGAGCCTTGAGGCGAATTCTATGGCCTTGGGGATGCTCACGTGATCCACCAGAAGTTTTACGGCCACCACGTTTACTGAATTTACCAGGGCGTTGCGCAGGGTAATCAAGCCGCTGAACTTGTTGTCAAAGTTGGGCGGTTCATAATTCCCGTACTTGACCGGGGCGTCGTCGATTACCGTGGCCGGCCCCATGCCCAGGAATTCAATGGCCGGGCCGTAGTCGATAATCGGCTTGAAAGTCGACCCGGGCTGACGGCCCGGCTTTTTGGTGGCCCGGTTCCAGCCCAGCCTGTTGGTGTGTTCACGGCCCCCGACAATGGCACGGACGTGTCCGTTTGACGGATCCAGAACCACCACTGCTCCCTGGGGCTTATCCTTGCCCTTGGGCGGGGGGAAATTCTTTTCATCGGACATTACACCTTCGGCAATGGCCTGGATGGACGGGTCCAGGGTGGTGTATACCTTCAGGCCCGAGTTGTAGACCTGGTTTTCACCGTATTTCCTGATCAGCAATTCGGTCACATAGTCGACGAAGTACGGATACGGGTACTTGGTAGGCGCTTTTGTTATGCTGATGGGGGACTTCAGGGCCTCCTCGGCCTGAAACTGGGTGATGAAGCCGTAGTCCGCCATGAGCTGGAGTATCGTTTTCTGCCTGGATATGCTCTGGTGGGGCTGGCCATCCGGGGTATCCTTGGCCGCCAGGGGCGAGTAATAATTGGGGCTCTTGGGGATACCGGCCAGAAGGGCGGCCTCGGCCAGGGTCAGGTCCTTGGCGTCCTTTTTGAAATATGTCTGGGCGGCCGCCTGGATGCCGTACGCGCCTTGGCCGAAATATATCTTGTTCAGGTACATTTCAAGGATTTCGTCTTTCGAATAGTAATGCTCAACCTGGGCGGCCAGGATAATTTCCTGTATTTTTCTTTTAAATGTCTTTTCCGGGGTCAGAAACGAGAGCTTGACCAGTTGCTGAGTGATGGTGCTGGCCCCCTGGTGCATGCCCCGGCCGGTTATATCCTTGAAAGCGGCCCTCATGATGCCCCTGAAATCGATTCCGTGGTGCTGGTAAAACCGGTGGTCTTCGGCAGCCAAAAAGGCCTTCTGGACGAGGTTCGGTATTTCGCTGATGGATACGGGAACCCTGTTTTCGATCCCCACTTTGGCAACTAGTTTGTTATCCTTGTCGTAGATCAGGGTTGTGTTGGACGACAGCAGCGCTTCGGTGTTCCAGGCCGGAATGTCCTTTATGCTGACGGCCACCAGGCCGATGACCATTAACCCCGCTGCCGCGAACAAAAGAAGTCCAAGAAAGGCGAAGAATCGGCCTATTCTGAGTCTTCTCTTCCTGGGTCTCCTGGCCAAGATTATGCCTCCTCACATACCGGTTACATGACATTATACCATAATTGCTAAATCTATTTGTATAATTTGTCCCGCCCGGGTCTGCGTCAAGATTCAGCAGGTAAAACTGCCAAAACAATTATTTGCCGCCCTGCCTGAAAATCCCCAAAAAACGATTGTGCCACCAAAAAAACGTTCGGTAACCGCAGGAGGGTAATCTTTTTGAAGGGTCTACAGCATATAATGAAGTGCGGATAAATATCGTCGGGTTTTTTTTCCGGCAGGTGGCAAATATGTTGGGACGCAGGAGGCCTTACAGAAAATTTTTTTTGCTGCTGCTGGCGGCGGGGTTCGTCTGTTTTACCGTACTTCTCGGCAATGTGGTGAGGCTGACGGTTTACGAAATGGCTGAAGTCAGGGCCGTGCAAATGGCAACGGAAATCGTAAACAACGCCGTGCGCTTGAAAATGGCGGAAGAGGACACGGGCTACCGGGAGCTTGTGGATATACACAAGGACAGCAGTGGCAGAATAGTGTTGATTCAGGCAAATACGGTCAAATTGAACAAAATAGCCGCCGAAACCACCCTGGCCGCCCAGGCCGCCTTAATCCGGCTGCGTGAAGAATCTCTCTACGTACCTCTGGGGCAGATTACCGGGGTTTACTTCCTCGCCAACCTGGGACCCAGAATCAGGGTTGATGTGGTTCCAATGGGGACCGTGCAGGTTGAAGTTTCCGACAGGTTTGAACAGGCCGGCATAAACCAGACCCGCCATTCCATTTATCTTAATTATGACACCGATGTCCGGATCGTAATTCCCCTCAGCAGCGGGCGGGCCAGCGTGGCGACACAGGTTCCCCTGGCTGAAAGCATAATCATCGGGGAAGTCCCGACCACCTTTGTCTCCCTGCCGGAGGGGCTGTTCGGGTCCGGTATAAAAAGATAGGCAGGTAGGCAAAATAAGCACAAATACGGCTTTCAACAGATTGACCCGCGGGCGTGCGGAAGGCTGAAAGCAGGCCCCCGTTCGAAGCTTTTTAAGGCGGGATTCCAGAAATTCGACCCCCGGGTTTTCGGAATTGACAGTGTTTCCATCGGTGTGATATATTTATAATTACCATAACTTACCTGTTGATATTATGCCTGAAGAGTGATATATTAACCTTTGTCGCCGGCAAAGGGCAGCCGACAGGGCTGAAGTGAAATTCGGCGGGAAACCCCCTTTTAAGCCGGCTGTTTCCGGGGAGATGTCAAACAAGGCCGAACCAGGGCTGAAAAACCTGAAATATAGGATTGACACGGCCAACCAAATGTGGTAACTTTAAAAAGTGTCACAAATAATGTGGCCACCGGTCCTTGAAAACTAAACAGTGGTGATGGATGGAAGAAAGCCAGACCTCGTCAAGCCACCGGCGGTAGAGCTGGTGGGAGAGATGAGAGGTACTCGGTAAGAGCGAATCAGCTTTTCATAAATTTAGCTGACAGCTGGTA
>DYET01000068.1 GCA_020725625.1 Desulfovirgula sp.
AATCAGCCTCCGGAACATCCGCTCGGCTTTGGAATCCACCCCCTACGTATACTCCGGCATATTGTTTTTCAGAGTAGAGGGCAGACTCCAGAATAAAAATCAAAAAAGGTTGGAGTTTTTACCGGGAGGTGAAGGGCTGAAATGATTGGGAAGCTGCTGGGAAACAGGTACGAAATCCTGGAGCAGTTGGGCGGAGGCGGAATGGCCAAGGTGTACAAGGGCCGGGACACTATTCTCAACCGCCTGGTGACCATCAAGCTACTCCGGTCCGAGTATACTTCGGATGAGGACTTCGTCCGCCGTTTCAGGCGGGAGGCCCAGTCGGTGGCAAGCCTTTCGCATCCCAATATAGTCAGCATATACGATGTCGGCCAGGAAAAGGACATGCACTACCTGGTCATGGAGTACGTGGACGGCGAGGACCTGAGGAGCATAATCAAGAGGGAGGGGCCCCTGGATCCGGAAAGAGCAGTGAGGATGGCGAGGCAGGTCTGCGACGCCCTCGACCACGCCCACGAGAACAACATCGTGCACAGGGACGTCAAGCCCCACAATATACTGATCACCAGGACGGGGCGGGCAAAGCTTACGGATTTCGGCATTGCCAGGGAGGCCAGCGCGGCCACCGTGACCGCCACCGACACGATTATCGGATCGGTGCATTACCTGTCCCCGGAGCAGGCCAGGGGTGAGCTGGCCGGGCCGAAATCCGACATTTACTCCCTGGGAATAGTGCTTTATGAAATGCTGACCGGAAGCGTCCCCTTCACCGGTGACAGCCCCATTTCCATCGCCTTAAAGCATATCCAGAGCAACCCGGAACCCATGACCAGAAGGAAACCGGGCATTCCGGCGGACCTGGAGAGGGTGGTTATGAGAGCGCTGCACAAGGACCCGGACAGGAGGTTCAAGAGCGCCAGGGAGATGTCTTTTCAGCTGGAGGAAGCCCTTGACGGGGACGACCACGACACAACCCGGATTATTGCCGTTGAGCGCGACGACATGCAAACCCTGAAGATTTCGGACCAGTATACCCAGGGCCGGCGGCGAAAGCCGGCCCGGAGGTTGAGCGCCGCGGGCTGGACGGTTACCGTCCTGCTGTTGGGTTTAATTGTCGGAGGGGTTGTTTACGGCTACTACAGGTTTGTAAACGTCCCGGAGGTGAAGGTTCCCATGGTGGTCGGAAAGCCGCTGGAGGAGGCGCGGCAGATCCTGGCGGAAAAGGGTCTGGGGATCAAGGTCAAGGAACAGTATCACGCCACAGAACGCGAAGGCATCGTCATTGCCCAGGATTACGGGCCGAACGACCCTCCGGTAAAGATTAACAGGGTAATCACCCTGACGGTCAGCAAGGGGGCCGACATGGCGGCGGTGCCCAACCTGGTGAAACAAAGCATAATAAACGCCAGGGTCAAGCTTGCCGAGGCCGGCTTCGAACTGGAGGAACCTCCGGGGGAGGTATACAGCAGCGAGGTAGAAAAGGGGTACGTGGTCAGACAGCAGCCGCCAGCCTATTCGCAGGCGCCAAGGGGTTCAAAGGTAATCCTTACCGTTTCCAAGGGTCCGGAGCCGGCGGACAAAAGGGTTCCCGATTTGAGGGGCCTCACCGTGGATCAGGCCAGGGTCAAGCTCAGCGAGCAGAAACTGGAGTTGGACCGGGACGTACTCTACAAGCCCAGCACGGAATACTTGGGGGGCCAGATAATGTCCCAGTTTCCCGGGCCAGGTGAACAGGTGACCGAGGGAACCGCCGTCAGGGTAACTGTCAGCAACGGTCCCGGGCCGTCGGTCAAGGAGGCCATTGTCACAATCCAGATACCCAATGACGGCAAAAACCATGTAGTCAAAATTATGGTGACCGACGTGCGGGGCACCAACCCCGCTTATGTGAGAAATCACAATCCGGGCGACCGGGTGCAGGAAACAGTCAGGTATTGGGGCCGGGCCAACATCAAGGTGTATATAGATGAAAAAGAGGTAAAGGAACAAACACTGGATTAGGTGAGATTCCGTGTTGGATGGAATAATCACGAAGGCATACGGCGGCTTCTATTTTGTGAATGCCGGGGATGACCTCCTGCAGTGCACCCTGAAGGGCGCCTTTAGGCACCGCAAGGTTGACGTCATGGTGGGAGACCGGGTGTCCGTCAGGCCGGGGGAAAGGTCCAGAGGGGTTGTGGAAAAGGTGTACCCCAGGCGGAATGCCCTGATCAGGCCGCCGGTGGCCAATGTGGACCGGGCCGTAATCGTGCTCGCCGTCAAGGACCCGGAGCCTTCCCTGGCACTGCTGGACCGCCTGATCGTCTGCGCCGGGTACGAGGGCATCCCGCCGGTAATCTGCTTTAACAAGATTGACCTGGCTGCCGGGGGATCCCCGGGCTTCATCCGGTCTTATGACGCTGCCGGTTTCCGGGTGCTGAGGACCAGCGCCAGGGAAGGAACCGGTGTGGACAGCCTGAGAGAAGTCCTGAAAGAGGGGATCACGGTTTTTGCCGGCCCCTCGGGGGTGGGCAAGAGCAGCCTGCTGAACGCCGTCCAGCCGGGCCTTTCCCTGAAAACCGGAGAAATTGGGCATAAAGCAAAGAGGGGCAGGCACACCACCAGGCATGTTGAACTGCTTTCCCTGGAGGGCGGGGGGCTGGTGGCCGACACACCAGGGTTTTCCACCCTTTTTTTGCCTGGTCTGAAACGAGAGGAACTGTGCCGTTTCTACCCGGAAATGGAAAAATACCTGGCCGGCTGCAGGTTCCGGAGCTGCCTGCACGGGTCCGAGCCTGACTGTGCCGTCAAGGAGGCCGTGGCCAGGAACGAGATTGACGGCGGCCGTTACTGGAGATACCTGGAAATCCTTAACGAAATTATCGAAAGGGAAAGGAATAACTGATGATTAAAATGGCTCCGTCAATTCTGTCAGCGGATTTCGCCAAGCTGGGTGATCAGGTGCGCAGGGTGGAGGAAGCCGGGGCGGAGTACCTTCACCTGGATATAATGGACGGCCACTTCGTTCCCAACATCACCTTCGGGCCGCAGGTCGTCTCGTCACTCAGAAAAACGTCGGGCCTGCTGTTCGACGTTCACCTGATGATAGAAAACCCCGACCGCTACATAGAGAGCTTCATCGAGGCGGGAGCGGACCTGGTGACCGTCCACGCCGAGGCCGCCCCCCACCTGCACCGGACCATTCAGCTGGTCAAAAAAAGAGGGGTGAAGGCCGGCGTGGCCCTCAACCCGTCCACCCACCCGTCGGCTATCCGGTACGTTTTGGATATGTTGGACTTGGTGCTGATTATGACGGTGAACCCCGGGTTCGGGGGGCAGGATTTTATCCCGGAAGTGGTTCCCAAGATAGTGGCGGTCAGGGAAATGGTGGCCTCGGCGGGTTCCGGGGCCGAGATTCAGGTGGACGGGGGAATAACCGCCGGCACCGCTCCGGTTGTGGCGGGCGCAGGCGCCACGGTCCTGGTGGCTGGTTCGTCGGTCTTCGGCTCGCCGGACCCGGGGGCGGCAGTAAGGGAAATCAGGAAGGCGGCAGAAGCGGGGACAGGATCCCCTTATGCGGGGGTAATGCCGGAAGCTGAATGGAGGTGAGATTAAATGGCCGTATACAAGTGCGAGGAATGCGGAAACTCCGTGGAGAGCAGGTGCAAGCCGGGCAAGTGCAAGTCCTGCGGAGCGCTCAAGGACAAGCTGATTAAGCAGGAACAGCCGAAAAAGTGATATAAGGAAGGAAGGAGATTAAGGCATGCAGACCAAATTGAAGCTTCCCCAGGGGGCCTGGTTTGAGGAGAAGGAAATTGAAATCTCGTTTCCGCAGGACTGGCAGGTTGAGATCTGCGGGTCGCCCGCCGACGAAATGGGGCCGGTGGCTGCAGAGGACATTCGCAAGGCCCTGGACGGCCCCGTCGCATCCGCACCCCTCCGGGAAATAGCGCGGGGGAAAAAGGAAGTATGTATAATCTTTGACGACATAAGCCGGGGTACGAGGGTATACGAGATCATCCCGCACGTCCTGGAGGAACTGGCCGGGGCCGGCATAAGGGATGACCAGATCCGCTTCATATGCTCCCTGGGTTTTCACGGTGCCCACACCGTGCTGGATTTCACCAAGAAGCTGGGAAGGGACGTGGTGGCCAGGTACCCGGTGTTCAACCACAACCCGTACGAAAACTGCCAGCACCTTGGGCAGACCAGCAGGGGAACGCCGGTTTCCGTGAATGCCGAGGTTATGAAATGCGACCTTAAAATCGGGATCGGCTGCATCACCCCCCATCCCTTCAACGGTTTCGGGGGTGGAGGAAAGATACTGTTTCCGGGGGTTTCCTCAGCCGAAACCATTTTCGGCAACCACGTGCTTTCCGCCGCGGCCCTGATGGGATCCGGCCTGAACCCGGTGGACGGCCTGGGCAGGTTCGAGGGCAACGTGATGCGGCAGGAAATGGAAGAGGTCTGCCGCATGGCCGGCCTCGATTTTATCGTCAACGCCCTGGTCAATCACCGCTGCGAAACCGTCGGCCTGGTGGCGGGGGATCCCATCCAGGCACATTATAAAGGTGTGGAAGCGGCCAGGGAAATCTACGGCACCCGGTTGATCCCGGGGGCGGACGTGGTGGTGGCCAATGCCAATTTCAAGGCCTGCGAGGCATACATAGCCCTTTTGTTTGCCGCCAAATCCCTCAAGCGGGGCGGCGATGCCGTGGTGATCACGCACACCCCCATGGGCCAGATCACCCACTATCTTATAGGCGGGTTCGGCAGGCAGATCGGGGGCAGGCTCTGGAATCCAAACCGGGGGGCGATGGCTTCCGAAATCGGCCGGATTATCTTGTTCAGCCCGTACCGCAGTTACTCCGACGAGGACTGGTTTGGCGGATACGGCAGGGTGGACTGGACGGACACCTGGGAAGAGGTCCTGGAACTGCTGGAAAAGGGCAACGGGCCGGGAACAAGGGTCAACGTTTTTACCGACGGCACTATTCAGTATTACCTACAGTAATCATAGCCGTAGAGTTCTTTTGCCAGGCACCTGTTGATTCTATCGAAATCCTCCACCTTTATCGGGCCGCCGTCCCTGTAGATCATGTATGACAAAATTTTGTTCTCCAGGAAGGATTTTGCCGGATAATGTTTAAAAATTTTTTGTAAGGCAGGCTAATATATGGAAAGTATAGTTTTGAATAAGGGGGTGTTGCCCTGTGAACACAGAACAGCAGCTGGTCATCTTTCAGCTTAACGATCAGCAGTATGCCCTGCCGATTCAGGAAACCCAGGAAATAATACGCATGACCGGTATAACCAGGGTTCCCAACACAAAGCACTACGTTGAGGGAATAATAAACCTGCGCGGCAGCATCGTGCCGGTAATCAACCTGAACAAGCGCCTCAATCTTCCTGTGAGCGGGTACAATGAGGATACCAGGATTATAGTGGTGGAGTGTGACGGGCAAAAGGTAGGCATGATCGTGGACATGGTGCTTGAGGTGGGCCGTTTCAGCGAAGATGAAATCGAGCCTCCTTCGGTGGCCGGGGACAACGTCAGCTACCTCAGGGGGGTCGTCAAGAAAGGAGACCAACTCTGGCTCCTTTTAAACCTGGCGGAAGTGATCTAAAAGGAGACAGGAGTCAGGAGCTTTGAAGCCCCGGTTTCGGGTCAGGAGACAGGAGATTAGCTCGAGAATTTAATAATGCCTTAACGCCAATTACTTGATGCTGTATCCTGTCGGCTGACGCTGGCGGCTATTTTTTATAGGATGGCTTTTCTTGTTCTGTAAAAAGAATTTGTCGGGGCCGGTTATACTGCCCCTGATTATTGTTTATCATGTTACTTAAACACCCAATCCGCTTAAACCTTACCATCGAGAGTATAGCAAAACCTTTGAGGGTGTAGTAAAACCGGTAGTTAAAATAAAGTAGGCTTTACCCTAGAGGAATGCATGACCATTCTGTCTCCTGTCTCCTGTATTCTGACATGCATGTCTTTCAGGATAAGCAAAAGGGGTGGACAGCGTGGAATCCTTGCGCCGGAACCTCCTTTCCCTGGACGGCAAGGGCTACGGGGCTTACAAATCGGTGAGGGGAGCATATTCCGGCGGCTGGTTCGATCTTTTCATTGACCACGTCCAGGCGGATCCCTTCGCTCCCCCCAGCAGGGGGAGGATCAGGGTTCTACACGGTATTTCCGGTTTTCCGCCATACTTGTACGGCAGCAGGACCAGAAAAATAGCCCTGCAGGACTTTGTTGCCCGCAATTTTTACCGGCTGCTGAAGGCGGGGGACTCCGGGGACCGCTCCGCTTCCGGCAAGGGCGGCCTGGTGGGCGTTGACCGCTGCGGACAGGAGGTTCTGGACCGGACCGCGGTTCTGGTTACCGGGGATTTCATCGAGGTTCGCTTCACGGTGGGGCTGCCGGCCAGAGGAAGGACGGTGCTGGGCCGGGAGGCGGCCAGATTGCTGACCGAGTTCGTTCCCGGGATTGCCGAAAGGACCATGTTATACAAAAATTTGCGGCGGGAGGATTTGGTCAGGCATGTTGAAGTTGTGGAAGACCAGGAATACCTGCGCGGCGCCCTCGCTGAAAGGGGCCTGGTGGCTTTTGTGGGCAACGGTTCGATCCTGCCCAGGGAGAGCGGAGTCAGCGACCGACCCCTGACCGGGCCGGCGGTGGTCCCCTTTCAGTCGCCGCCGGGACTGGAGGTGGAAATCAGCCTTCCAAACAGGGGCAGGGTCGCGGGAATGGGAATTCCCCGCGGCGTTACCCTGGTCGTCGGGGGCGGGTACCACGGCAAGTCCACCCTACTGCGGGCCCTAGAGCGGGGGGTGTACAACCACATTCCGGGGGACGGCAGGGAACTGGCGGTCACGGTGGGCGACGCGGTGAAAATCCGTGCCGAGGACGGGAGGAGGGTGGAGAAGGTCGACATCAGCGGGTTCATCAATAACCTTCCCTTCGGTCTGGACACTCGGTCATTCAGCACCGAAAACGCCAGCGGCAGCACCTCCCAGGCGGCGAACATTGTTGAGGCCCTGGAGAGCGGGGCGTCGCTTCTTCTCCTGGACGAGGACACCAGCGCCACCAACTTCATGATCAGGGACGGCCGCATGCAAAGGCTCGTTGCCAAGCGCAACGAACCGATCACTCCTTTTATAGACCGGGTCAGGGAACTCCTGGAGGGCCTCAATGTTTCCACCGTCATCGTGGTAGGAGGATCCGGGGATTACCTGGGGGTTGCTGACCTGGTCATAATGATGCAGAATTACATGCCACACGATGTCACCGGGGCCGCCCGGAAGATAATTGAGGACACTCCCGGCCAGAGAGTCGTCGAGGCTGCCGGGAGGTTGTGCAGGCCGGCCCCCAGGATACCTCTCCCGGCCGGCGGAAAACCGGATAGGTTCAGGGTCAGGGCCAGGGGCGTTGAACAGATAAGCTTCGGCCGGGACGACATCAACCTTGCGTATGTCGACCAACTGGTGGACCCGAGCCAGACTAGGGCGGTGGCCGAAATTATCCGGTACGCCTATGAACGTTACGTGGATGGAAAAAAGCCGCTGTCCGCCGTGGTGGAGAGGGTGCTGGAGGACATCGGCAGGGAGGGCCTTGACGTTGTTTCGCCTTTTGAAAGGGGGCAGCATCCGGGAGATCTGGCCGGGCCCAGGAAGCAGGAGATTATGGCGGCCTTCAACCGCCTCAGGTCCGTAAGAATAAGTTCCGGTAAAAATAACCGAGTTACGCAATAAAACATTGCGAGTTTTATATAAATACTATAAAATTGAAAAAAACATCACCGAGGGAGGTAAGGAAAATGTTTGTCAGAGACTGCATGACGACAAACCCCATAGTCATTTCACCATCAACTCCGGTTATGGAAGCCATTAATATTCTGAAGAAGAATAAAATAAGGCAGCTTCCGGTAGTAGACAAAAGCCGACTGGTAGGTTTAGTGACAAGGTACGAACTGATGACTGTCTCTCCTTCTCCAGCTTCCACCCTGAGCGTTTATGAAATGAACTACCTCCTGTCGAAAATGGAAGTTAAGGAGGTCATGATTAAAAAGCCGGTTACAGTAGAGCCCTCCACCACAATTGAAGAGGCCGCTCTGGTAATGCGGGACAACAAGCTGGACGCCCTCCTGGTAACGGAAAAGGACAAACTGGTGGGGATTATAACCGAGTCGGATATTTTCGACCAGCTGATCAAGATCTTCGGCTTCCGCAAAGCCGGCTCCCGGATAGTGGTTGAGACCGAGGACAGGGTGGGCCTGCTGGCCGATATAGTGGACGAGGTCAGAAACCTGGGGATCAACCTGCTGGGGGTTGCCATAGCGGAAAAGTCGGACCATAAAGTTCAGATCATGATCAGGGTGAGCACCGCCGACCCGACTGAACTGGTGGGTAAAATCAAAGAGAAGGGCTTTTCGGTAACCAGTGTAAGCTGAAATATCTGCGAAGGGGTAGTGTATGGAAGAAAATCAGGGAACGCAATTAACGGCCCGCTATGTCAACATCGCCATAGACATATCCGCAAGGATTGTCAGAGGCGAGTACAGGGAGGGACAAAAAATTTTCGGCCGGTCCACCCTGGCCGGAAAATACAACGTTTCCCCGGAAACCATCCGCCGGGCGTTGATGCTTCTGCAAGACACCGGGATAGTCAACGTTACCCCGGGGGTGGGTGTGGTGGTGAGGTCCAGGAAGGCGGCCGAGACCTTCCTGGCCCAGAGCGGGCAGCGGCAGGTGCTGCGGGATTTGCAGGAGAGGCTGCACAAGCTGCTCAGGGAAAGGGACAGGCTAAACGTGGAGATCGAAAAGCTGATGAACGATTTGCTTGACTACACGTTCAAAATGGCCGGAAGGTTTCAGAAAATCGAGGAAATTAAAGTTGCTAACTATTCGCCCCTGGTGGGCAAGTCGCTGGCGGAAGCCGAATTCAGGGGCAAAACCGGGGCCACGGTGCTGGCCATATACCGTGACGGAGAGGAGATTGTTTCCCCCAGCGCAGAAACTACCATCCAGTCCGGGGACATATTGATCATGGTGGTGCACCCGGACATGAAGGACGAGCTTCACCGCCTGGTGGACCCTGTATAGACAGGGTATAAACAGGCCGCTGATTGGATATACTACCATAAAACCGTCTTACAGGGGGAATCGGTGTGGGATTCAAGGACTTTGAGAACAGGGTCAGGGACTTAAAGGGCAGGTTGGAAGAAAACCACATAAAAGCAGTGGAACAGAGCGTATCCCCTTTGACCGAGACCGTAGACACCGTTTCTGACTCCAAGTAACTGGCGCAAACATGGCCCGCCCGTTCGGGCAACGATTCCCGACAAACCCGGAGTTCCTGCTCTGGGTTTTACTGCTTTATTTGATAGCTCCAGCCGGGCAGGTCAACTTGCAATGCATGTATAGTGCCGTCAAGGCCGCAGGACATTTTGGAGGTTGGACGCCTGAGGTCGGAAATCGGAACCGAGGAATTGGCCTATGGCCAATTCCAACAAAAATCCCATCTCCCACCTCCGGCCTCCGACTTCCAAAATGGCAGGCCGTAGGCGACAAGTCTTGCTAGAGCCGGTTCAGCCGGAGGATGAGTAGCGAGGCTTTAATCCACCCCGGCCCCATATTTTCATTGTCCCTGGTGCCGCTTTAGCGGCATGAGAGTCTGGATTCTGACTTCTGACAGCATTTTATATCATGTTTGTATTTATTTCATCTTCTTGATGGCTTCCCTGATTTCCTCAACCGAAGCTTCTTCCTCGATGGTGGACAGGTCGCCCAACTCCCTGTCCAGCCAAAGGGTCTTCATCACCCGGCGCATGATTTTGCCGCTCCGGGTTTTGGGTAAGGTGGAAACAAACTGGATGTCCCGCATGACCACGATCGCCCCCATGGTTTTGCGGACGTGGTCGATAAGATCCTTCTTCAGATCCTCGGAGGGGTCGTAACCCTGCTTTAAAACCACGAAAGCACAGGCCACTTCGCCCCTCAACTCGTCTGGCACGCCGGACACTCCGGCCTCCACCACCGCCGGGTGCGCAATCAGGGCGCTCTCGACCTCCACAGTGCCGATCCGGTGGGCGGCGATTTTAATCACCTCGTCGGACCTGCCGGCAAACCAGAAGTAGCCGTCTTCGTCTATCGAGGCGGCGTCGCCGCAGTAATAGGCGCCTTTGGTGGAGGGCAGCCTCTCCCAGTAGTTGTACAGGTATCCCTCGGGGTCGCCCCACAGTGTGGACACCAGGCCGGGGAAGGGCCTCCGGACCACCACCACTCCCTTTTGTCCGGGGGGAAGGGGTTTTCCGTCCTTTTCGTCCACAACCTCGGCGATGACGCCGGGCACCGGGATGTGGGCGGATCCGGGCTTGATGGGTATAATGCCCAGCCCGTATGGGTTCGCGAAGAGCGGGCCGGATGTTTCGGTCTGCCACATGTGGTCCATGACCGGTATCCTGTTTTCAAAGACGTCTTCCTGGATCCACTTCCAGGCCGGGGGATTGAGCACCTCGCCGGCGCAGAATATCCTCTCCACTGAACTCAGGTCATGCTTTTTGGCCTCTTCAATGCCCAGCCGCATCAGGCCCCTCACTCCGGTGGGCGACAGCCAGAGGCCCGTGGCCCTATTCCGGGAGGCTGTTTCCCACCACATGTCCCTGCGTGGGTAGTCCGGCGTTCCTTCGTAAAGCACCGTGGTACACCCGGCCAGCAGCGGCCCGTAGACGTTGAAACTGTGGCCCACAATCCAGCCGATGTCCGAAGTACAGAACCAGACGTCCTCCTCCTTGAGGCCGTATATCCACTTGCCCATGGAGTAAACGTACATCTGGTAGCCGCCGTGCTTCTGCACGGTGACCTTGGGCTTGGCCGTGGTGCCCGACGTGGGCAGCAGGAACAGGGGTTCGTTGGATTCCATCAGTTCGTAGTCCGTACTCATTCCCTCGCTGCCGGCCAGAAACTCGTCCCAGAAAATGTCCCGGCCTTCCTTCATGGGAGGCATCCGGTCGTGGTTCTTTCTAAGCACTGCCACCCTGACAATCTGGTCTTCCGGGCACATGGACACCCCCTCGTCGACAATCTGCTTGAGGTCCACCGGCTTGCCACGCCTGGAACCCTCGTCCTGGGTCAGAATGTACCGGGTGCCGGAGATTTTCAGCCGGTCGGCCACTGCGTTAGAGGAAAAGCCGGCGAATATGACCACGTGGATGGCCCCGATGCGTGCGCAGGCCAGCATGGCGGCAGCGGACTCGATGCCGGTGGGCATGTAGATGGCCACCCGGTCGCCTCTTTTCACTCCCATGCCCCTGAGGGCGGCGGCGTACTGTTTGACCAGCGCCAGCAGGTGGGCGTAGGTAATGGTCCTGATTTCGCCGGTTTCTCCCGATTCGGCCACGATGGCCGCTCTCCCGGCCCGCCCCCGGTGTATGTTATAGTCAACGCAGTTGTAGCAGATGTTGGTCAGACCACCGGTATACCACTGGAAATCGGGATATTCCCAGTTGAAAACCTTGTCCCACTTTTTAAACCAGTGGATGTCGTTGGAAGCTTTTAGAGCGGCGTCTTCCCAGAAGCTCTCGGGGTCCTCTTCGGCCCACTTAATAAACTTTCTTACGTGTGGGGGGATCAATCCCGTTCCCATCTTCTCGGCTGTCACGGCGTACAACAACCTCCTTGTTTATATGAATATTCTAAAATTTTATTATATTATCAATTATATGTCAAGTATATGGGTTAGATAATTAAATTAGGGGTTTCGTCCATAAATAATGCTCAAAATACGTATACCTGTATTTTTCGCCATAAATTCACACTTTCCGGCACCTTCCCGGCTGGTTTTCCACGCGCCTTTGCCGGAGTGCTGTTTAATATCCATATACCTTGCCAAAACTAATGTTTGACACCCCCGGGCAATCGGCCTATAATGGTAATCAGCCTACAAATAATTAAAAAAGTCAATATTGAATAGCCTTCGGGGACGGGTGTGATTCCCTACCGGCGGTATGGCCTGCGCTGCAGCCGAGCCCGCGAGCCCGCAAGGGCTGATCCGGTGAAAAGCCGGAGCCGACAGTTACGGAGAGCGCCAGAAAATCGGTGGCCGGGCGGCAATGGTCGGAGTCGTCGCCCAAGCCCCCGTTCCGAATTTCAGGCGCAGCGGGGAAGACTTTTCCCGGCAACTCCTAAAGTCTGGATGGAAGAAGGTAAAAAAGGCCTGCTTTCCGCACCGCCTGGTATTGCGGAACGGCTTTTTGTGCTATTCCCCGGGGGCGTGTTGCTCCCGGGCTTGTATTTTAGGAGGGCATCCTCTTGAAAGACGCGGATTACATGAAAATGGCCCTGGACCTGGCGGCGAAGGCGATGGGCCGGACCAGCCCAAATCCCATGGTGGGGGCGGTGGTGGTCCGGGACGGCGAGGTTGTCGGCAAAGGATTTCACGCCAGGGCCGGCACACCCCACGCCGAGGTACTGGCGCTTCAGAACGCCGGGGAAAGGGCCAGGGGTTCCACCCTCTACGTTACCCTGGAGCCGTGCTGCCATTTCGGCCGAACCGGCCCTTGCACCGAGGCAGTAATTCAAGCCGGGGTCGGCAGGGTGGTAGCCGCCATGGCCGACCCCAACCCCTTGGTGGCCGGCAGGGGACTGGCCAGGCTCAAGTCGGCCGGACTGGAAGTGCACTGTGGGGTGATGGAGGAAGAAGCCCGGAAGCTGAATGAAGTGTTCATAAAATATATTACCAGCGGGATGCCCTTTGTGGTGATGAAGGCGGCCGTGAGCCTGGATGGAAAAATAGCTACCCGGGAGGGGGATTCGCAGTGGATTACCGGGCCCGAGGCCCGGGAGTTCGGGCACAGGCTCCGGGATAGGTACGACGCCGTCCTGGTGGGGGTGAACACCGTACTGGCCGATAATCCCTTGCTTACCACAAGGCTTCCTGAGGGGGGCAGGGATCCGGTCCGGCTGGTACTGGACAGCCTGGCCAGGACGCCGCCGGGGTCAGCGGTGATCAACAGGTCGTCGCAGGCCCCCACCATAATAGTAACTACCGACCGGGCGCCCCGGGACAGGGTCCGGCTGCTGGAGCAGGCCGGGGCAGTGGTGCTGGCCGTGCCCGCCGGGGACAGCGGGGGCCGGGTCGACATCAGGGCCCTGATGCGGACGCTGGCCGAAAGGGAAATCACCAGCGTGCTGATTGAAGGTGGCGGAGAGGTCCATGCCTCGGCCCTGGCTTCGGGAGTGGTGGACAAGGTGGCCTGGTTTGTCGCCCCGAAGCTGATTGGGGGAAGGGAGGCCCCGGGGCCGTTGGGCGGCCTGGGTATAGATCGGCTGTCCGAGGCCGTTTCCTTGGACAGGGTCAGTGTTGCCAGGATGGGAAATGATATTTTTGTTGAGGGATATATTTCAAAACAGCGAGGTTAAATTATGTTTACCGGCCTGGTGGAGGAACTGGGAATAATCCGGGCGAAGGCCCTGGGGGCGGACTCGGCCCGCCTGACAATCGAGGCCAGAAAGATACTGGGAGATATCAAGACCGGGGACAGCATAGCCGTCAACGGTGTGTGCCTTACCGCGGTTGAAATCGACGGCACTTGCTTCAAGGCCGACGTGATGGCCGAAACCATGGCCAAAACCAACCTTGCCCTGCTGAAGCCCCGGGACCGGGTCAATCTGGAGAGGGCGCTCAGGCTGGGGGACCGTCTGGGGGGGCACCTGGTTACGGGGCACATCGACGGGGTGGGCACCATCACCCGCATTGAAAGGCATGACATTGCCACCCTGGTGACCATCTGGGCCCCGCCGGAGGTAATGCGCTATATAATCAAAAAAGGATCGGTGGCTGTTGACGGCACAAGCCTTACAGTGGTGGATTTCAGCGCGGACTCCTTTCAGGTGTCCCTGATACCCCATACCGCCCATGCGACCACCCTTGGCTTTAAAAAGACAGGCGACACGGTGAACCTGGAGGGGGACCTGGTCGGCAAGTACATTGAGCGGCTCCTTGCCGCCCGGGAAACGGGGGGGCGGGAAAAAACGGGCCAGGGCATCACAATGGAATTTTTGATGGATAAAGGCTTCCTTACGTAATCCCGTACCGGCGGGCCCGCGACAAAAACGCACTGATCTGAGACAGGGAGGGTGGGATTGATGAGTTTCAGGTTCAATACCATAGAGGAAATAGTAGAAGACATCAAGCAGGGAAAAATGGTGGTCATGGTGGACGACGAGGACAGGGAAAACGAGGGGGACCTGGTCATGGCGGCCGAGAAGGTAACCCCCGAAGCCGTCAATTTCATGGCAACCTATGGAAAGGGCCTGGTCTGCCTGCCCATCACGGGCGAAAGGCTGGACCAACTCGACCTTCCCGCCATGGTTACGCACAATACCGACCCCCACGGAACCGCCTTCACCATTTCGGTGGATCATAAAGATACCACTACCGGCATATCGGCCCATGAAAGGGCGGCCACTGTAAAGGCCATCCTGGATCCGGCAACCAGGCCTGAGGACCTGAGGCGCCCGGGGCATATTTTCCCCCTCCGGGCCAAGGAGGGGGGCGTACTGCGGCGGGCCGGCCACACCGAGGCTGCCGTGGACCTGGCCAGGCTGGCGGGACTGTACCCGGCGGGGGTTATCTGCGAAATCATGCAGGATGACGGCACCATGGCCAGGGTGCCCGAGCTCATGGAATTCTGCCGGAAGCACAAGTTGAAGATAGGTACCATTGCAAGCCTGATCCAGTATCGCCGGAGAACTGAAAAGCTGGTCAGGAGGGTGGATTCGGCCAAGCTGCCCACAAAATACGGTGAATTTACGGCGGTGGCCTATGAAAGCATACTGGACGGCAAGGGCCACATCGCGCTGGTGAGGGGAGACCTGGCGAGGGTGGAGGCCCCCTTGGTCAGGGTTCACTCCGAGTGCCTGACCGGGGACGTTTTCGGCTCCCAACGCTGCGACTGCGGCGACCAGTTGGCGGCGGCCATGCAGATGATTGACCGGGAAGGAACCGGGGTCCTCCTTTACATGCGCCAGGAGGGAAGGGGCATCGGCCTGCTGAACAAGATCAGGGCCTACAAACTGCAGGACATGGGCAAGGACACCGTGGAGGCCAACGAGGCCCTGGGTTTTCCGGCCGACCTCAGGGATTACGGAATCGGCGCCCAAATCCTGGTGGACCTGGGCCTTACCAAAATCCGCCTGGCAACCAACAACCCCCGGAAAATTGCCGGCCTGGAGGGACACGGGCTGGAGATTGTGGGCAGAGTGCCCATTGAAATATGCCCGGGCAAAAACAACCGTTTTTACCTTGCAACCAAAAAGCGCAAGCTGGGGCACCTTTTAAATATAGGGGAAAGATAGGGGGGAGAGAATGGCAGTGACCAAGGTTTTCGAGGGCCACCTGGTGGGCCAGGGCCTCCGCTTCGGGCTGGTGGTGGGCCGTTTCAACGAATTTATAACCAACAAGCTGCTGTCCGGGGCCCTGGACGCTCTCAAGCGCCACGGGGTGGAGGAACAGGACGTGGAGATCGCCTGGGTGCCGGGGGCCTTTGAAATACCCCTGGTTGCCCGCCGGATGGTTTCCCTGGGGCGTTTCGACGCAGTCGTCTGCCTGGGGGCGGTAATCAGGGGGGCAACCCCGCATTTTGAGTACGTGGCCGCGGAGGTTGCCAAGGGCGTGGCCAAAGTGGGGCTTGACTCCGGGGTTCCCACCATCTTCGGCGTGGTAACCGCCGACACCATCGAGCAGGCCATCGAAAGGGCCGGGACAAAGGCCGGCAACAAGGGGTGGGACGCCGCCGTGACGGCCATAGAGATGGCCAACCTGGTCAGGGGAATAGCTTGAAGAGGCTTAAACCGGGTGTTGGGAATCCCGGCTCCCCGGTTTTTCCCCTTTCCCGATGTTCTATACGTGGGAGGGCATTTCGTTGTCTCATGATAAAAGAACTATTCAAAATTTGAAAGAGGTTGAGGAGTTCCGGGCAGCAGCGGACAAAAGGCTTTTTTCGGCCGACGGCAGCGAAATACTGGAGGGCTGGACGACCGATATTTATTTTATCAAGACCAGGGAAATACTGAGGGGACTGGGCATGGCCGACAAGCCGGTGGTGGCGGAGGTTTTCCCCGGGCGGCCAGGGATTATGGCCGGGACCGCGGAGGCGAAAAACCTTCTTTCGGGGACGGGGGTGGAGGTTTGGTCCCTGCCGGAGGGGCAGCCCTTCTCCGGCAAGGAAGTGATCATGCGCATCAGCGGGCCTTACGACACCTTCGGCATTTATGAGACCGCCCTTCTCGGTGTGCTGGCCAGTTCCAGCGGCTGGGCCACGGCGGCCAGGGCTGTCAAGGAGGCGGCCGGGGACAGGAGGGTGATCTGCTTCGGCGCCAGGCACGTCCATCCGGCAGTGGCCCCGGTCATGGAGAGGGCGGCCATTGTCGGAGGTGCCGACGGGTGCAGCTGCATATTGGGCGCCAAGCTGGCAGGCCTGGAACCTACCGGCACCGTCCCCCACGCCGTATTCCTGATTGTTGGGGATACCCTGGAGGTGGCCAGGGCGTACAGGCGGCTGATGCCCGGGGGGACTCCGGTGGTGGTGCTGGTGGACACCTTCAAGGACGAGGCCGAAGAGTCGTTGAGGGTGGCCGGGGCGCTGGGCAGGGACCTGTCCGCCGTCCGGCTGGACACCGCCAGCGAGCGGGGTGGAGTGACGCCCGGTCTGGTCAGGGAGGTGAGGGCCCGGCTGGACCAGGCCGGCCACAACCACGTGCAGATCCTGGTCAGCGGCGGGGTGACGCCGGAACGCATCCCGGACCTGGCCGCCGCCGGGGCGGACGCCTTCGGGGTGGGGAGCTATATTTCGGGTGCGCCCGCAATAGACATGACCATGGATATCAAGGAGGTCTGCGGGCAGCCCATTGCCAAGCGGGGGCGGATTCCCGGGAAAACGGATGCGCCCAGGCTGGTCAAAGTACTTTGAGTGACTGAGGACAAGGAGTTGAAAAGAGTTAATGGCACTGGTCAACGAAAATTACCTGAGGCTTCCGGGAAGCTACCTTTTTTCCGAAATAGCACGCCGGGTCAACGAGTTCAAGAAGATCAACCCGGACGCTGACATCATCAGGCTGGGCATAGGGGATGTAACCAGGCCGCTGCCGCCGGCGGTGGTGCAAGCCATGAAAGAGGCCGTGGAGGAGATGGGCCGTGAGGAGACCTTTCGCGGGTACGGGCCCGAACAGGGTTACGAGTTTTTAACTGAGAAGATTATTGAAAACGATTTCCGCTCCAGGGGAGTAAACCTGTCGGCAGACGAGGTGTTCGTCAGCGACGGCGCCAAGTGCGACACGGCCAACTTCCAGGAGGTTTTTGGGCTGGACAATGTAGTGGCGGTTGCCGACCCGGTCTACCCGGTTTATGTGGACAGCAACGTGATGGCCGGCCGGTCCGGTGATTTCGACGGCCGGGGCCGTTTTAAAAGAATTGTCTACCTGCCCTGTACGGAAGAAAACGGGATGAAGCCGGATTTGCCCCAGACGGGGGTGGACTTGATTTACCTATGCTTTCCGAACAACCCGACCGGAATGACCCTTTTAAGGGAGGAACTCAAGCGATGGGTGGACTACGCCAGGGAAAACCGGGCGGTAATACTTTTTGACGCCGCCTACGAGGCGTATATCCGTGAAGAGGATGTTCCCCACAGTATTTACGAAATTGAGGGCGCCCGGGAGGTGGCTGTGGAGTTCAGGAGCTTTTCAAAAACTGCGGGCTTTACCGGCACCAGGTGCGCTTACACGGTGGTGCCCAGGGAAGTCAAGGCCTATGACTCTTCAGGAAAGGCCCACCAGCTCAATGCCCTCTGGCTTAGGCGGCAGACTACCAAGTTTAACGGGGTTTCCTATCCGGTGCAGGCGGCTGCGGCGGCGGTCTACTCGGAAGAGGGGAAGAAGCAGGTCAGGGAATTGATTGATTATTACATGGAAAACGCGAGGATTATCCGGGAGGGCTTGAAGGCTGCCGGCTACAAGGTCTTCGGGGGAGTCAATGCCCCCTACATCTGGCTTAAAACCCCCGGCGGCATGGGTTCATGGGACTTTTTCGACAGGCTGATGAGGGAGGCCCACGTCATCGGGACTCCCGGGGCGGGCTTCGGGGCCAGCGGGGAGGGATACCTGAGGCTGACCGCCTTCGGCAGCAGGGAAAACACCGTCAGGGCGGTGGAGAGGATCAGACAGAAATTGTGACGTGGCCGGAGGCGATCAGACGCCCCGGCGATGGATTTCCTTAGAAAACAGGCGCCCCTGTCCGGGTCAGATATACTGGTCGAGGTTTTCAAAAAAATGAACATGGCTATCGAAGACTTTGCCCAGGGACCTGATTCTGGACGGGTCCACCCAGGCAAAGCCGCTGAGCTCGGCCCGGTTAAGCCTGATCTCATAGGAAAGCGGCCGCACGGTCCACCAGTGGAGGATAAAGTTCCTCAGCGTGGTTACGCTTTCCCAGACCTTTTTTTCCGGTACCACGGTCAGGCCGAGTTCTTCCATGGCCTCGCGGACCACGGCCTGGCGCTGGCTTTCACCGGGTTCAACCTTGCCGGTCGGGGGGCTCCAGTACCCTTCATACAGGTCTCCCGGAGGCCTCCGCACGAACAGGTACTTTCCGTTCTTTTCGATGAGTATGGCAACGGCGTCTTTCAAAAACTACTGCACTTCCTTTGCCGGCCGGGAATCGACACCGGCCGAAGAAACTGGATAAATGGGGTTGACAGATGAACCTGCTGGCTGCAGCGGTTTACAACAGGCTTGCCTTTGTGAAAAAAATACGGCGGGAGATAGGCAAGCATCCCCGGCGGGACAAAATTATCCACGTCGGGTGTGGTACCGGGAACTATATCGCCGACCTTGCCTCCATCGCCGGCGAGGTGGTCGGCGTGGACCCCGATGAAAAGAAGCTTGAGATTGCCCGCCGGCTTTATCCCCACCTTAAATTTTATCATATGGACGGAACCCGGACGGTGTTTGCCGACGGGCAGTTCGATACAGCCTTCCTGATCATGTTTTTGCACGAGGTGTGTTCCGAGGAAATAATCCGGGAATGCTGCCGCATTGCCGGCGAAGTGGTGGTTTTCGATTATTCCCGCGTTCTGTACGGGATCAGGGGAAGACTGATCAGGCTGATTGAAAAGGACAAATATGAAAAATACGCCGCCGTCAACCTGGCGGTGAAATTCGCCGAAATTGGTTTCTCCCTGAGGGAGGGCCGGAGCATTCACCCCAATTTTTACATGTACAGCTTTGTCCGGGGCAGGGCGGCCAGGGGAGAGAAAAAAGCCGGCACGGTAATCCAGTTCGTCAAGGCCCAGGGCGGCGGAAGAGCGGGCGGCGGATCCCAGCAGGAAAGCAGGGGTCAATGAATTCACGGGGGTGATGACATGGATAAGCCCACTGCGGAAACCATTGCCGTAGTCAGCGACACCCACGGGGACGCCGGCTGCTGGTCCGCCCTGGCGGAAGGCGCTCTCAGCCAGGCGCGCCTGATCATCCACGCCGGCGACATCCTCTATCACGGCCCCCGCAATCCTATGGTCTCCGGTTATGACCCGGGGCGCCTGGCCGGAATGCTGAACGGGTTCGGCAGGCCGATTCTTTTCGCCCGGGGCAACTGCGATTCCGACGTGGACCAGTTGATGCTGGACTGGCCCGTCCAGAGCCCGTACCTGTTCGCTGACCTGAGCGTGGGCCGGGTAATGGCCTGCCACGGTGAAAACCTGGACCGGGAAGCCATGGCGACCCTGGCCCGCCGGTACAAGGTAGACATATTCATCTTTGGGCATACCCACCTGCCCCTGCTGGAGCGGGTGGAAAACACAATCCTGTTGAACCCGGGCAGCCCGTCCCTGCCCAAGGGTGAATCCGGGCCCACCTGTGCCCTGATCACGGGGCTGGAGGTAAAAGTAGTGAGCCTGGACGGGAAACGGACCCTGCTGAAGATGGAACGGCAGGGGCCGCTCATGGCCCGATAATTAAAAAACGGCCGAAGAGCCGTTTTTCAGCTTGTCCTCAGATAGCCCTCTTGACCTTTCCGCTCCGGAGGCAGCGGGTGCAGACCAGTATTCTCCGGGGGGTGCCGTCCACCAACGCCTTGACCCTTTGCAGGTTGGGCGACCAGGTCCTCTTGGTGCGTATGTGCGAGTGGCTCACCTGCATCCCCACCTGAACGCCTTTGCCGCAAACGGCGCATCTCCTTGCCAATGAAAACACCTCCTATAAAACCACAGGTGTTATTTTACCAAAAAAAATCTGACGGCGCAAGCGTCTGCCCCAAATCTTCGGGGAATGCCAGATTTTTATTGTCCGTGGTATCTTGTTGTCACTGGTGTTTTTTAATTGACGATCCCGGGAGCAAAGCGCTTTTGTTGACATACAATGGTTTAGGCTTATATAATTGAGGATCATACGCAAAGAGGGGGAAGACAATGTCTGATATCGTGGTCGAGAAGCCCGTTGACACCGGCGAATATATTGAGGAAAAGGTGACTATCGACAATATTCCGGACCTCGGCGACAAAACCGGGGATATTTTTCTCAACCACATGGAGGAGGCCATCAGGCAGTGCCGAAAGCTTATAGGCGAGGGCTTCCGCCTGGTCGATTTCTGGAGCGACCCCGACCAGGGCATACAATTTATATTGAAAAAAAAGAAAAAGAAATAGCAGAATTTTTAAACCGCCGGGTCGTATAGCAGCAGCCGTGGGATAAAATAGTACTTTTTTCAAAAGTATGTATAAATTAAAAAATATTTTCCATTTATGTGCTTATTTTAAGGGCTTATTTTATCAAATGCCATAATCTTTGTTTTTTAAATATTGGCATGGAATTAGTTATAATTTATGCACTGCAAACCAGTTAATACTATGTATTATTGATGTCTAACGGGACAAAATACTATCAATAAAATAAAAGGGGGGATTAAGCTAAATGCCTAGGAACACCAACCAACCTGTGGTTCCCCAGGCCGGAAACGCTCTTGATGCAATGAAAATTGAAGTTGCCAACGAGCTGGGCCTTACCAACTATGCTCAAATTGACAAGGGCCAACTGACCTCAAGGCAGAACGGCTATGTGGGAGGCAACATTACCAAACGGCTGGTCGCTTTGGGAGAAGCCGCCCTTGTACAGCAAGGCGCCGCCGCTATTGGGGCCACTACGGCGGTTAACCTGGAAAGACCTCAGTAGTATATTTAAGAACATAAAACCGGGTGACCTTCGGGTCACCCGGTTTTTTAAGATCGATATACGGTGTGGGAGATTTATGGTGTTATTGGACGTAATACTCGTAATCCTCCGCGGTAAGGTTCGGGTGAAGGGCCTTGGTGATACCTCCGGCCACCACCTTGGCGGCCCTCCGGACAAGGTCGTCTATTTCCTTGGGAGTTACCGTGAGGCGGCCGCCGAAGGGCTCCAGGACCTTCTGGACAACATCCCGGGACACGTTCGGATTCAGCATGCTGTATATTTTGTAAAGCGTAGGGTTGTTTTTAAGCTGTTCCATGAACTGGTCTATGGTATCCTGGGCGATGACGGCCCCGTGGACCACCGTCGGAACTCCTATGGCGATTACCGGGACGCCCAGGGTTTCACGGTTGATTCCCATCCTCTGGTTGCCCACCCCGGACCCGGGGCTGATCCCGGTATCTGAGATCTGAATGGTGGTGCCGATCCTGGCTACGTTTCTGGCTGCCAGGGAATCTATGGCGATTACCACGTCGGGCTTGATCCTGTCTACCACACCTTTGATTATTTCGGCCGTTTCAATCCCGGTAATACCCAGAACCCCGGGGGCAAGAGCGCTTACCGGGCGCATTCCCGCCTTCAGTTCCTGGGGCGCGTAATTGAAAATATGGCGGGTGACCATGGTCTGGCTTACCACTTTGGGTCCCAGCGCGTCCGGAGTGGCATTCCAGTTTCCCAGTCCCACGATTAAAATGTGTGCCTTTTCCGGAAGGTTTAGCAGGCGCCCCAGCATTTCGGCTACCACCAGGCCGATTTGGTGGTGGGCCTGGGGGTCCCGGCCGCCGATGGCCGGCGCTTCGATGGTGATATAGGTTCCCACCGGCCGGCCCATCACCGCCTCGGCCGATTTTTCCTGGATCACCACGATGGTTACTGTGGCGTGGCTGTATGTCTCCCTGTCTACCCTCACTCCGGGTATTTCCTGGCCCGTTTTGCCCTGGACGATTTCCCTGGCTTCCAAGGCTAGATCAAGATTAATGCTGAATTTTTTAAAAAACTCCAGTTCCAATTCTTTATATACCCCCTTAAAAAGTCTAGAATTATATTTCCCCCGGCCGCTGCAAATCATAAAAAAAACCCCGGTTTCCCGGGGCCTTTTGAAGGTTGTAACTGTTCCTTATACTTTGACTTGGGCCTTGGCCGCCCTGATTTCGGCCCTTTCCTTCATTATACCCCTGATTAACAGGGCCAGGATGAAGGCGGTTAGGCCGCAGGCGGCGGTCAGGACCACCACTCCCCCGATATTGGTGTACAGCAGGTTCATCTGGTAGTCCGACCACCACTCCGGCTTTTTGGCCACGTTCATGATGTAGTGGTACAT